>JBDGTR010000069.1:0-7085 GCA_042216635.1 Haloplanus sp.
AATCAGAGCGACGCTTCAGCTCCGCTGCTCACGTCGGTTGGGAAGTACCGACAGTTAACACGCTCGGCCAGCGTCACGTAGTCCGAGACACCGAGAGATAGGGGAGCTAGTCGATGCGGTCACCAGACCGAATAACTCGGGGGAGAACGTGAGCCACGGCTGTCACTACCTCCGATGGAGAAATCGACTGGGACCGCCAGCATCGCGTCTAACAGTGACGAAAGCCAGAGGTGGGATTCGAACCCACGAAGTCTCGATTACAAGTCGAGTGCATGAACCGCCCATGCTCCCCTGGCGCGGGAGGTAGATTACCGGTCCTTCCGGGGGAGTATATCGCTTTCGACCTCTTTTTCGAATTCGACGCGGTGGGCGCGATAGCCCCGTCGTTCGTAGAAGTCGCGGGCGGCCTCGTTGTCGGCCATCGCCTGGAGCGCCACCACCTCGACGCCGGACGCCCGGAGGTCGGCCTCGGCGGCGTCGAGGAGGGCGCTCCCGATGCCCTCCCCGCGTCGCTCCGGGACGACGTAGAGGTGCGTGACGACGCCCCGGTCGACCGTCCGGTCGAACGCGCCGCGTTCCGGTTCGTAGAGGACCATCCCCGCGAGGCCGTCGTCGCGGGCGACCTGTACGCCGCCGGCGACGAGGTGCCGCCCGACCGTCTCGCGGGCGACGCGACGGTTGGTCTCGGCCCGGAGCGACGACCCGTGGCGTCGCTGGTCGCGCGCGAGGTCGACCCAGAGGTCGACGATGGCGTCGGTATCGGCCGACGTCGGCGTCTCGACGGTCACCGAAGGTGCCCCGCGTTCGGAGTCAGGAGCGACCATATCGGGCGTAGGAGACGGACCGCCTAATCGGTTGTCGTGGGGCGGAGGGTGGCCGACGGAACTGACACCCCCGCCGAAGAAAGGTTTATAGACGTTTCGGCCCGGGAGTCACCACGAGGAACAGAAATGGGAATCACGGACACGTACACGCGCGGTCGACGGCTCGCGGTCGACCAGCCGTTCACCGTCGTGGTAGCCGTCGGGGGAATACTGCTCGCAGTCGACCTGCTGTGGGGGCTGGCCACCGGAGCCGTCCTCTTCTCCCGCGTCGGGACGCTGGTCTGGGACGGGTTGATGCGCGGTCTCGTCATCGGACTCGCAGGCATCGGTCTCTCGATGACGTACAGCATTCTGAACTTCGCCAACTTCTCGCACGGCGATTACATCACCAGCGGCGCGTTCGCGGGGTGGGCGACCACGTACGCAATCGCGGGGTTCGGCCGCGCCGACATCGGGTCGCTCCTGTTGGTCGGCGCCGGCGGGTCGGTCCTCGGGGGCGCCCTCGGCATCGGCGTGACGACGACGCCACTCGCCGTCGCCGCCGGCGTCGTCGTCGCCGGCGTCTCCACCGTCGTCCTCGCACTCCTGGTCGACCGCTTCGTCTACAAACCCGTCCGCGACGAGAGCGGCATCACCCTCCTCATCACCAGCGTCGGCGTCGCGTTCGCGCTCCGCTATCTCATCCAGTTCGTCTTCGGGTCGAGCGTCCGCGGGACGACCGACGCCGGCGCCATCCCGCAGGTGCCGCTTTACTTCTTCGACGGCTACGTCCGCGTCGACGCCCACGACATGACGCTGTTGGTCGTCGCCGCCGGGTTGATGCTCGCGGTCCACGTCCTCTTACAGCGCACGAAACTCGGGAAGGCGATGCGGGCGATGGCCGACAACGAGGACCTCGCACGCATCACCGGCATCCCCACCGAACGGGTCGTCCGCTCGACGTGGATAATCGGCGGCGCCCTCACCGGCGTCGCGGGCTACGTGTTCGTCCTCTGGAAGGGGACGCTCGGCTTCAACGACGGCTGGCTCCTGTTGTTGCTCATCTTCGCCGCCGTCATCCTCGGCGGCATCGGCTCCATCTACGGCGCCATCGTCGGCGGCCTCGTCATCGGCGTGACCGCGTCGCTGTCGGTGCTCTGGATTCCCTCGGCGTTCGCCCGCGCCGCCGCGTTCGTCGTGATGATAGTCATCCTGCTGGTCCGCCCGCAGGGCCTGTTCTCCGGGAGGTCGACCGCATGACGAACTTCCGCGAACTCTGGGAGCAGGACGCGGTGAAGATAACCGTCGTCTTGGTGGTCATCTACGCCGCCTACCTCCTCAGCGGGGCCGTCCTCGGCTACAGCGTCCGGGGGCAGTTGAACTCCGTCGCCTCGCTCACCTTCTACATCGGCGTCTTCGCCATGCTCGCACTCGCCTTGAACCTTCACTGGGGGTACACCGGGCTGTTCAACATCGGCGTCGTCGGGTTCATGGCGGTCGGCATCTACGTGATGGCGCTCGTCTCGAAACCCGTCTACGGCACCGGCGGCGCCGCACAGGTCGGTGGTCTCGGTCTCCCCCTCTGGGTGGGCATCCTCGCGGGCATGGCGGCCGCCGCCCTCCTCGGGTTCGTCGTCGCCCTCCCCGCGTTGCGCTTGCGCGCGGACTACCTCGCCATCGTCACCATCGCCATGTCCGAAATCGTGCGCTTTACCTTCCTCTCGGGGACGTTCCAGCAGTTCAGCCTCGCCGGCCACCGCGTCGGCTTCGGCGGCGGGAGCGGTCTCATCCTCGACTTTCAGGACCCGCTCGCGGCGTTCGTCGGGACGCTCGGTCTCGGGGGCGCCTACGACGGACTGGTCGGTCTCTTCGGCGTCGTCGTCGAGAGCAACCCCGAACCCGTCGTGGACGGACTGGTCTACGGCGCCATCCTCCTCTCGTTCGTCGCGGGCTACTTCTGGTTGCTCAAGCGGACCGGCGAGTCGCCGTTCGGTCGGGTGTTGAAGGCCATCCGCGAAGACGAGGACGTCGCCCGCGCCCTCGGGAAGAACACCGGCCGCTTCAAGGTGGTCGCCTTTATGCTCGGCTGTTCGCTGATGGGACTCGCGGGCATCCTCTGGCTCATGACGCAGGGCGCGGTGACGCCGAACTTCTTCCGCCCGCGCATCACCTTCTTCGTCTGGATTGCGCTCATCATCGGCGGCGCCGGGTCGAACACCGGGGGCGTCATCGGCGGCGCGACGTTCGCCGCCGTCCTCTTTCAGGGACCGCTCTACTTCAAGAACGTCTTCACGACGGTGTTCCAACCCGGCGACGCGCCCGGGAGTTTCGGCCCGGCCGTCGCCCCCCTCATCGCCCACCTTGACCCGATGCCCTTCCTGCTCTACACCCTCGACAGCGTCCGCCAACTCCAGTTGGTCGTCATGGGCCTGGTGCTCATCTGGCTGATGCACAACCGCCCGGAGGGGATGCTCGGCCACCGCAAGGAGACGGCGGCGAGCATCCCCCTGACGGCGGCGTCGCGCCCGCGACGCGAGGAGGCGACGAACGCCGGCGCCGGCGCCGACGCCGGACGGAGCGCCGGAGGTGAGGGCGGTGAGTGACGCCGACGACGACCCCGAGGCGCCCGAGGACACCATCGTCGAGACCGAACCCGACGTGGACGCGACGCCACTCGTCGTCGAGGGACTGGAGAAGCACTTCGGCGGCATCACCGCCGTCGACGGCGCGAGTTTCTCGGTCGAACGCGGGACGCTGACCGGTCTCATCGGGCCGAACGGCGCGGGCAAGTCCACGACGTTCGACCTCATCACCGGGATGCAACGCCCCGACGCGGGGACGGTCCGGTTCAACGGCGAGGACGTGACGGGACTCGAACCCTACGAAATCGCCGACCGGGGGCTGGTTCGGACGTTCCAGATCGCGCGCGAACTCAAGGAGATGACCGTCCTCGAAAACATGATGCTGGCGCCGAAGGGACAGGCGGGCGAACACCTCTGGCGGTCGGTGATGCCGGGGACGCGCGGTGCCGTCGTCGAAGCGGAGACCGAACAGGTCGAACGCGTCTGGGAGACGCTGGAGTTTTTCGACATCGAACACCTCGCCGAGGAGTACGCGGGCAACCTCTCGGGCGGCCAGCGGAAACTGCTGGAGATGGCGCGGGCGCTGTTGACCGACCCCGACATGCTCCTGTTGGACGAACCGTTCGCGGGCGTCAACCCCACGCTCGAAAAGCGCCTGCTCGAACACGTCCACGACCTGCGCGACCGGGGGTACACCTTCCTGCTGGTCGAACACGACATGGACCTCATCATGAACAACTGCCGGCACGTCGTCGTGATGCATCAGGGCCGCATCCTCACCGAGGGGACGCCCGAGGAGATACAGGCCAACGAGGAGGTCATCGAGGCCTACCTCGGAGGGAACGTATGAGCGCCGAGGCCCTGTTGGTCGTCGACGACCTCGACGCGGGCTACGGCGACCTCCAGATACTCGACGGGGTGGACATGACCGTCGCCGACCGCGAGTACGTCACCATCGTCGGCCCGAACGGCGCCGGGAAGTCGACGGTGATGAAGTCCGTCTTCGGTCTCACCAGCCACATGGGCGGGACCGTCACCTTCGACGGCGCCGACATCACGGGCCGCGAACCCGAGGACATCATCCACGAGGGCATCGGCTACGTTCCACAGACCGACAACGTCTTCCCCACGCTCTCGGTCGAGGAGAACCTCGAAATGGGGGCGTACGTGCTGGATTCCGTCCCCGAAGACCGACTCGCCGAGGTGTTCGAGCGCTTCCCCATCCTCGACGAGCGTCGAACCCAGAAGGCGGGCACGATGAGCGGTGGCCAACGCCAGATGCTGGCGATGGGACGGGCGCTGATGCTCGACCCCAAACTCCTCTTGCTGGACGAACCGAGCGCCGGTCTCGCGCCGGACCTCGTCGACGAGATGTTCGACAAGATAGACGAAATCAACGACGACGGGACGGCCATCCTGATGGTCGAACAGAACGCCAAGGAGGCGCTCCGGCGGTGTGACCGGGGGTACGTCCTCGCCAACGGCCGGAACCGCTACGAGGACGAGGGGTCGGTGCTGTTGAACGACCCCGAGGTGCGCCAGGAGTTCCTCGGCGGGTAATCAAAAGAGCTTCCCGTCCCTCCCGCGAGCGGTTGGTATGGACGTCGAACTCGTTCCTGCGCTCCTCGAAGTGGTGGCGTTCGCCGTCGGGACGGCCGGACTGGCGTCGCTCGGCGCCTACACCGAGCGGTTCGCGCTCGTGACCGTCCAGAGCGGCGAACCGAAACTCGGGGCGTGGGTCGCGCTCATGGGGGCGATGGCGTTTTACTTCGCGTACCTGATGGCGACGGACAAGCTTCGGCCGGGCGTCGCGTCGCTCCGCGATAACCTGTACGAACGGAACTCCGCTCGCCGGGCGGATTAACCCGACAGCGCGGTGTCGATGACCGAGGAGTACGACGACTCGCCTTTGTTGAACGCCACCTGATTCGTGACGGTGCCGTCGAAGGTGTTCTCGAACACCTCGGTGAAGCGATTCGAGAGCTGTTGGCCGTAGTCGTTGTTGACGTAGAGCGTCGCGGCCGAACTGTTGCCGAGGCGTTTCGCGGCGACCTGTGCCATGACCCGCCCCTGCAGGAGGTCCGAGGGGGCCGTCCGGAAGATGAAGTCGTCGTCTTTGAGGTTCGTGACCGACAGCGCCGTACTGGACGGCGAACAGCCGACGATTTTGTTCGGGATGAACACCTCCTGTGAGACGGGGACGTTGACGCCGGAGGACGCCGAGCCACAGACGCTCGGGATGCCGGCGTTGACGAGCGTCTGTGCCGCCGAGACGCCCGCGCTCGGCGAGGTCTGCGTGTCCTCGACCTGCGCGTTCACGTCGAGGTCCAGGTCGGAGTCGTTGACCTGCTTGACCGGGAGCTGTGCCGCCTGAATCATGGGCTTGCCGACGGACGCGAGGTCGCCCGTCTCGGGCAGGAGGATGCCCACCTTGACGGTGCGGCCGAGTCCACCCGGACCGCTGTCGGCGCTCGGTCCCGACCCCTCGGGGTTCTCGCCCTCGAAGTTCTGGACCTCCATCGTGTTCGTGGACTGTTTCTGTTGGCCCTCGAACTTCCAGATGGCGTAGGCCGCCGAGGCGGGGTCGCCCGCCTCGTTGAAGTTGGTCGCGCTGGAGGCGCCCTGATAGTTGATGTCGTCGCCGTTGGCGGCCGCCTCGACGGCGTCGAGGAAGCTCTCCGGGCCGTACTCGTCGCCGCCGGGGTTGGCGATGCGGCGCATCTGCTGACGGATGGCGGTGCCGTCGTTCTTCCCCGCCGCCGCGTTGGCGAGAATCTGGAGCGCCACCGAGTCGTAAGACTGCGAGGTGAACACGCCCGGCGCCGCGCCGTACTCGTTCTGGAAGAGGTCGGTGAACGCCTGCTGGTTCGGGCCGCCCGCCGCCGGCGCCGTCCCGATGACGTTGTTCATGTCGTTGCCCACCTGTCCGGGCATCGTGCCGTCGCGCAGACCGTCCGGCACGAGGATGTCCTGGTCGCCGCCGGAGGTGCTGTAGTAATCGCGGAACAGTTGGATGCCGCTCTCGGGGTAGCCGATGACGACGAGCATGTCCGGTCCGCTCGACCCGGACCCCGACCCGGAGCCGGACCCGGAGGTCGAACCGCTCCCTTCGCCACCGCCGCCAGCGTTCGCGTCGCCGCCGCCACCGATGCATCCCGCAAGGCCGACGACGCCGGCCGCTCCGGCGCCGACGACGAAGTCGCGTCGTCTGATGTCGCGTGCCATAGGTCAAAATTGGTTGGCGTATTTATAAATCCTTTTGCATTCGAGGTGGAATTTGGGTGGAGAACCCGGATTTGGTCAGTTCGACGGCCGCTTACGCGTCGCCGACGAACGCGTCGGCACCCTCGTAGAACCAGTAGCCGTTCTCGCGCATCGACGCGCCGAGCGCCCGGTGGAAGGAGACGAAGTCGTCGAACTCCGCTTCGTCGACGCCCTCGAAGAGGTCACGGAGCGGCACCACCGTCTCGTAGTCGATGCGGACCGGGTCGTCGCCGTACTCCTCGACGAACGTCGCCACGTCGAGCGGGAAGTCCTCCGCCTCGTCTATCTTCTTGGCGACGACGGCGTGGCCGTACTTGCGGCCGCCCTCGCTCCCCTCCTCGCCGTCCGGGTCGTGTGGCCAGTCCATGGTGGGTACTGGGCCGGCGCTCTCAAAGCCGTTACGGAGCGGTGGGACCGGGGTCGAATCCACAGGGAC
>JBDGTR010000069.1:7185-30595 GCA_042216635.1 Haloplanus sp.
ACCGCTCACCCCTCACTGACGTTCGCGGAGAAGCGGTGGGACTGGGATTCGAACCACGGTCGTTCCCGTTCGCTCACCTCCCACTTCCTGATTCGAATCCACAGGGACACCGCTCACCCCTCACTGACGTTCGCGGAGAAGCGGTGGGACTGGGATTCGAACCCAGGGAGCCGTGAGGCTACCTGCTTTCAAGGCAGGCGCAATAGGCCGCTCTGCCATCCCACCAATCGACGTACTGCCCCGTCGGTCGACGACACGGCGTGTTCGACACCGCCCGCGCCCGTCGCGGGGCGAGCGAAGCGGCCGTCCACCCGCAAATCGCGCTCCACGGGGGCTACGACGCCCGACGAACCCGGGAGAGTTGAAAGTATCGCTCCGGCGTCGAAGCCACGCGGCCCGGCCACGGAGCCTCACAGCAACGATTTACTGCTCGGCTTCCTTCGGACGCGCATGGGCGGCGACCTTCCCGCAATCGGGCTCGGAACCTCTGGAAACGCGGACCCCGTGCAGTGTGCGGCGTCCGTCGAGACGGCGCTCGAAATGGGCTACCGCCACGTCGACACCGCACAGATGTACGGCAACGAACGCGCCGTCGGGCGGGGAATCGAAGCCGCGTCGGTCGACCGGGAGGACGTCTGGCTGGCGACGAAGATTCTCCCGTCGAACCTCGCGCCGGCGGACGTCCGCCGGACGTTCACCGAGAGCCTGGACCGCCTCGGCGTCGACGCCGTGGACCTGCTCTACGTCCACTGGCCGACGGAGACCTACGAACCCCGAGCGACGCTTCCCGTCTTCGACGAGCTGTACGCGGCCGGGACCGTCGAACACGTCTGCGTGAGTAACTTCACCCCGTCGCTCCTCGACGAGGCCCGAAATCTCCTCGACGCACCCGTCTTCGCCAACCAGGTCGAGATGCATCCGTTGCTTCCACAGACCGAGTTGGTCGAGTACGCACGGCGACACGACATCTACCTCGTCGCCTCCTCGCCGCTCGGCCGGGGGGAGATTCTCGACCACCCCGTGTTGACCGACGTCGCCGAGGAGTACGACGCGTCGCCGGCCCAGGTGAGTCTGGCGTGGTTGCTCGCAGACGAGAACGTCGTGCCCATTCCCAAGGCGACCGGACGGGCACACCTCCGGGAGAACTTCGCGGCGCAGGAACTCGCCCTCGACGACGCGGCGCGAGAGCGCATCGACGCCATCGAGGAGCGCAACCGAATCCTCGTTCACGACGAGAACCCGTGGGGTCTCTGAGCCGACGCCGGTGGGTCCCTACTCGCGGACCAGTCGCCCGCCGTCGTCGTAGTCGACCCGAAGCCCCACGTCGTCGACGAAGGCGGCGGTGTGGGTGGGGACGATGCGTTCGGCGGCGACCCGCGAGCGAAGGAGAGGAAGGGCGTCGAGGAGGTCGTCGCCCGTTTCGACCACCGGACGGAGGGGGACGAAGTCCACCTCGTGGCCGGCGTCGCGGCCGCGGTGGGTGAGCGTCTCCAGTTCGGGTGCGGCGAAGGCGCCGTCGAAGTCCACGGGGTCGGCGAAGGCGGCGTAGTAGGTGCGCCCCCGCGTCGACGGTCCGAGGACGACCGACGACCGCCGGAGTTTCATCGCCGCGTTGTCCACGAGGGTCCGCGCGAGGAAGGGCGCGGTGCCCCGGACCACCGCCGCCGAGTTCGCGCCCTCCTCCCGGAGGAGGTGCGTGACGGTGTTGCCCGCGCGGGCGTCGAACGTCGACCCGACCTGTGGTTCGAAGCGGGCGTCCTCGACGTTCTCCAGTGCCTCGGCGGCGAGGGCGCGCACCTCGGCGGCCGCCGGCGTGTCGGTGACTTCCGCCTCGGGGAGCAACTCGTCGGGCCGGTAGTTCACGAGCAAGTCGCCGCCGGAACGCTCGACGGCGACGAAGACGTCTTTCAACATCGCGGCGTAGCAGTCGGCGGCGTCCGCCTCCGTGAGCGGACTCGTCGCGGCGAGGTCAGAACAGACGAGGCCCGGACGCGGCGGGTCCGCGAGGACGGCGATGACGGTCATGCCCGCGGGTCGGCCCGGCGTGGCCTTGAACGCGCCGGTGTGGTCGCTACATATCAATCCATCTCTTACGGCCGAATTGACACGAGCCGCGACGCTTACGCCGAAACCCACACGATTAATGATTATGACCGACGGCATTCCCTTGGTTCGACTCCGCGACGGGACGTGGCACCGGGGCGACCGGAACCGGTGTGTGCAGTCGACCGGGTCGGCGCCGGACCACACCGACCGCGTCGCGCCCGACGAGGTGAGCGACCTGCGGCCGCGGTGTCCCTACTGCTTTCGGACCTAGTCCCGCGCGCCGCTTCGGCCCTTCGTCTGGCGGTAGTCGCGTCCGAGGACCGACTCGGCGACGTGGTCGACGAACGCGTCCGTCTCGGCGTCGGTCTGGTCGTCGAGGGCGCACATCGGAACGAGTTCGAACCCGCGCCCGCGGAGGGTCGTGGCGTGACACTCCTCGATGGAGAGGTCGGCGGGGTCGCGCGTGGTGTATTCGACCGCGAGTGCCCGGAGCGTTCGCTCGCCGACGGGGACGATGAGTTCGGGGTTTATCATGCGCACGTCGGCCGTGAGGTAGGCGTCGCAGGTGGTGACCTCCTCGTCGGTCGGCGGGCGTTCGGGGTGGCGACACCGGGTGAGGTAGGTGAGGTAGACGTCGTCGAGTTCGGGGCGGTCGGCGTCCGGCGGCGACTCCGAGAAGCCGAGGTCACCGAGGATGCGCTGGAGGCGTCGACCGGCGGCGTCGCCGGTGAAGGGGACGCCGGTGCGGTCCGCGCCCGCACCCGGCGCCTCGCCGACGACGAGGAAGTCCGCGCCCACGTCGCCGTAGCCGTGGAGGACGTTCGTCCGCGTCTCGGCCAGTTTCGGGCAGTTCGTGCAGTCGGCGTCCATCCCGAAGGGGTTGTCGGGGGACTCCTGTTCGCGGTTCATTCCGACTCCTCGGCGGCGCGGCGGCGGTTGACGACGCCGACGTTGTTGGCGACGGATTCGGTGACGACGCGGAAGGCGTCGGCGGTCGGGTGGTCGTCTTCTAACACGATGGGACCGCCGTCGTCGCCGCCGGTGCGGACCGCCGGGTCGAGGGGGACGCCGCCGAGGAACGGCATCTCGTTGGCGTCGGCGAGGGCTTGCCCGCCGCCGGCGCCGAAGACGTCGTGTTCGCTCCCGCAGTCGGGACAGACGAACGTGCTCATGTTCTCGACGATGCCGAGGACGTTCGTGTCGTGCCGGCCGAACATCCGCAGGCCCTTGCGGGCGTCGTCGACGGCCACCTCCTCGGGCGTGGTGACGACCACGGCGCCCGCGAGGGGGAGCGTCTGGAGGACGGTGAGTTGCGTATCGCCCGTCCCCGGCGGCAGGTCGAGGACCAGGTAGTCCAGTTCCCCCCACTCCACGTCGTCGACGAGTTGGGTCAGCACCTTATGCACCATCGGTCCCCGCCAGATGACGGGGTCGTCCTCGCCGACGAGGAAGGCCATGCTGATGAGCTTCACGCCGTGTTTCTCCGGCGGGACGATGGTGTCCTGTTCGGTGGCGTCGGGGCGTTCGTCGGCGTCGAGCATCCGGGGGACGTTCGGCCCGTAGACGTCGGCGTCGAAGAGACCGACGCGCGCGCCGAGTTTCGAGATACCGGCGGCGAGGTTGACCGCCACCGTCGACTTGCCCACGCCGCCTTTCCCGCTGGCGACGGCGACGATGTTTTTCACGCCCGGGAGGACGTCCTCCTCGTCGGACGGCGGGAGTTTCGCCGTGAGTTCGACGTCGAGACCGGCGGCCCCGAGTGTCTCCCGAACGTCGGCGGCGATGGCGCTCTCGTGGGGCGCGTACGGCGCACCCAGCGCCAGCGAGACGCGCGCCGTCTCACCCGCGAGTTCGACGGCGTTGACGAGTCCGAGCGAGACGATGTCGTCGCCGAGGTCCGGGTCCTCGACCTGCGCAAGCAACTCCCGTACGTCCGCTTCGTCCATGGACGTGCGTGGCGTGAACGGCGGATAAGGGTTTTGTCGAAGGGGGACCGCAAAGATTGCCGGTGTCGCTCCGGCCCGAACGTAACCGTTCGGGGTTACACCACCGGGCCCGGAAGGCGCTAATTTAAGCGTGTTCGGACGAAGCAATGACCAGAATGCTGGAGGACGAGTTCGGTCGAGAGGTCACCGGGGTCCGGGTGTCGCTCACCGACCGGTGTAACTTCGACTGCGTCTACTGCCACAACGAAGGACTGGGCGATACTCGCGGCCCGATGGACGCACAGGACCACGAGATGAGCGCCGACGAGGTGGTGCGCTTTCTCGAAGTCGCCGAGGAGTTCGGCGTCGACAGCGTGAAGTTCACGGGCGGGGAGCCGATGCTCCGGGACGACTTAGAGGAGATCATCCGGCGGACGCCCGACTCCATGGAGGTGTCGATGACGACCAACGGGACGTACCTCCCGGGGCGAGCCGAGGGACTGGTCGAGGCGGGACTCGAACGCGTCAACGTCTCGCAGGACGCCCTCGACCGGGAGGCGTTCGCCGAAATCACGAAGTCGGGCGCCTACGACCGCGTGATGGAGGGCGTCGAGGCCGCCCTCGACGCCGGACTCGCGCCGGTGAAACTCAACATGGTCGTCTTCGAGCACACCGCCGGCTACGTCGAGGGGATGGTCGACCACGTCGCCGAAAACGACGGTCTCCAACTCCAACTCATCGAGTACATGCCCGAACTCACGGGCAAGCCGGAGTGGAACATCGACATCCAGCGCGTCCACGACTGGCTGGCGGACATCGCCGACCGGGTCGAACACCGCGAGATGCACGACCGGAAACGCTACTGGGTGAACGGCGGCATGGTCGAAATCGTCGACCCCGTCGAGAACCCCACCTTCTGTGCGAACTGCCACCGGGTGCGCGTCACCCACGAGGGGTATCTGAAGGGCTGTCTCAACCGCAACGACGACCTGCGTTCGATGGGCGAGATGAGCAAAGACGAGATTCGAGAGACCTTCCGCGAAACCGTCGCCAACCGCGTCCCCTACTACGGCGAGTACATGGTGAAAAACGACGACGGCGAGTGGGAGATAAACGACGACTACCTCGAAGTCCAGCCAGCGGACTGACCCACCGCGCCACCCGCGCCGACCGGCGCACGACTTTATGTCCACGGGGAGCACACCCCGTGCCATGACCTGTCCCCACCTCGAGTACCGCCTCGAGGACGACGACCACCGCTTCGAGACGGCACGCGCCTACTGTACGGTCGCCGAGGCGTTCGTCCAACCGATGCGGGCCGACGTGTGTAACGACCGCTACGAACTCGACCACGAGACCGACTGCGAGATATACCGCGGGGCCGAGGGCGAGGGCGAGGGCGAGGAATGACGTACGCCGACTACCGCGAGGGCACGCCCGTCATCGTCACGGCGGCGCTGACGGGCGGCGTCCACGGCAAGGAGGCCAACCCGAACCTGCCGGAGACGCCCGAAGAAATCGGCGAGGCGGCCGCCGAGGCGGAGGCGGCGGGCGCGAGCATCGTCCACCTCCACGCCCGGCGGGACAACGGCGAACGCGCCTTCTCGACCGGGCGGTTCCAGGAGGTCACGGACGCGGTCCGCGCGCGCACGGACGACGTGATAATTCAGCACTCCACCGGCGGGACGGGCGCGCCCGACGACCTGCGGGCCGAACCGCTCCGAACCGACCCCGCGCCGGAGATGGCGTCGCTCGACATGGGACCGCTGAACCGCTACGAACGCCTCACGAGCGAGAACACGCGGGGACTGGTCAAACGCCTCCACGCCGAGATGCGAGAGCGGGGAATCAAGCCCGAACTGGAGGTGTTCAACGGCGGCCACCTCAACGAGTCGCTCCGCATCCTCGAGCGCTTCGAGGACCCACCCTACCTCAACCTCGTCTTCGGCGGCGGGACGACCACGATACCCCACCCACGAAACCTGCTGAACATGGTGGAGGGACTCCCGGAGGGCGTCGAGTTCAACGTCCTCGCGTTCGGTCCCCACCAGTTGCCCCTGACGACGATGGGGGTCCTCCTCGGCGGACACGTCCGCGTGGGGTTGGAGGACAACCTCTACTACCGACGAGGCGAGTTGGCCGAGAGCAACGCCCAGTTGGTCGAACGCGCGGTGACGGTGGCCGAGACGGTCGAACGGCCGGTGGCGACGCCGGCGGAGGCGCGGACGTTGCTGGGGTTGTGAGGCGGGCGACGCCGGGTTCGGACTCGGTGCGTCGGGAGGCGAGGCGTGCGAGTCGACGGCTACGGACGGTGTGAGCGGCTTCCACGGCCCGGACCTTTCGTGATGTTTAAGTAGCGCCCCCGGGTTACTCCGCTTGCAATACGCTGTAGGGGTGTCGGCCCCCGAGTCCGCGATGGGCGACGATACGAAAGACGGTGTTGCGGTAGCCAAGCCTGGCCCAAGGCGCAGGGTTGCTAACTCTGTGGCGTCAAGCCTCCGGGGTTCGAATCCCCGCCGCAACGCTCGCACCAATCCCCTACACATGAGTGCAGAAGAACCACAGGACGGCTCCCCCGAGGACGACGAAGACCTTCGGTACTTCGTCCGAATCGGACAGACCGACCTCGACGGGACGAAGGCCGTCGAGCGGAGCCTCACCGACATGAACGGCATCGGCAAGCGCACGGCGCGCATCGTCGCCGAGGCGGCCGAAGTGGACCGAACGGCCACTTTCGGGCGACTTGACGACGACGAAATCGACCGCGTGGTCGAGGTCGTAGAGAACTTCTCCGAACAGGTCCCGGAGTGGATGGTCAACCGGCAGAACGACTTCTTCTCCGGTGAGACCAGCCACGTCGTCGGCTCCGACCTCAGCCAGACGCGCACGCAGGACATCAACCGCATGAAGATGATAGACTGCTATAAGGGCGTCCGGCACAAGCGCGGCCAGAAGGTTCGCGGCCAGCGGACGAAGTCCACCGGCCGCACCGAGGGCACCATCGGCGTCAACGTCGAGGCCATCAAAGAACAGCAGGCCGAAGAGGAGGCCAGTGAAGAATGACGACCGGAAAGAACACCAAGTTCTACGAGACGCCGAACCACCCGTATCAGGGCGAACGCATCGCACAGGAGTCGGACCTCCTCGGGCGCTACGGCCTGAAGAACAAGGAGGAACTCTGGCGCGCGCAGTCTCAGCTTCGGTCGATGCGCCGCGAGGCGCGTCGTCTGCTGGGCGACGCACAGGGCGACGTCGACGTCGCCGGCGAGGCGGGGTCGGAGTTCATCGCCCGCCTCCAGCGCATCGGCATCCTCGGCGCGGAGGACGACATCAGTTCGGTCCTCTCGCTGGAGGTGACCGACCTGCTCGAACGCCGCCTGCAGACGGTGGTCTACCGGCAGGGACTGGCCCACACGCCCCAGCAGGCGCGCCAGTTCATCTCGCACGGTCACGTCACCGTCGACGGTGCGCGGGTTCGCACGCCGTCGAAGAAAGTCGAGGTGGACGAAGAGGACACCATCGCCTTCGACGAGCGGAGTCCGCTCGCGGACGACCTACACCCCGAACGCGCGGAGGCCCAGGAATGAGCGCCGAAGAACAGGACAAGTGGGGCATCGCCCACGTCCACGCCTCGTTCAACAACACGCTCATCACGGTCACCGACCAGACGGGCGCCGAGACCATCGCCAAATCGAGCGGCGGGACGGTCGTCAAGCAGAACCGCGACGAGGCGTCGCCGTACGCGGCCATGCAGATGGCCGAGACGGTGGCCGAGGAAGTGCTCGCGGCCGGCGTCGAGGGCGTCCACGTCCGCGTGCGCGGTCCCGGCGGCAACGGCAACAAGTCCCCCGGACCGGGCGCACAGGCCACCATTCGAGCGCTGGCGCGCGCCGGCCTCGAAATCGGTCGCATCGAGGACGTAACCCCCATCCCGCACGACGGCACCCGAGCGCCGAAGAACAGCCGACTGTAACATCATGGCATCAGACTTCGAGGTCGAGTTCATCGAACGCGACGACCGGAACGCACGGTTCGTGGTGCGCGGGCTGACGCCGGCGCTCGCCAACGGCATCCGCCGGGCGATGATAGCCGACGTGCCCACGTTCTCCATCGACACCGTTCGGTTCGTCGAGAACTCGTCGGTGATGTTCGACGAGATGATCGGCCTCCGGTTGGGGCTGGTCCCGCTGACGACCCCCCTCGACGACTTCGAGGAGGGCGAGACGGTGACGCTGGCGCTCGACGTCGAGGGACCGGCGACGGCCTACTCGGGCGACATCGAGACGTCCGACGCGATGGTCGAACCCGCCGACGAGAACATCCCCATCATCGAACTCAAAGAGCAACAGCGGATCGAACTCGAAGCCGACGCGGTGCTCGAACGCGGCCGCGACCACGCCAAACACCAGGGCGGCGTGGCCGTCGGCTACCGCCACCTCCAGCGAGTCGAGGTGGTCGAGGACGTCAGCGAGTTCGACGACCGCGAACCCAACATCCTGCGCGGGGTCATCGAGACGGAGGACGGCGAACTCGTCCCGACCGACGAGTTCGACAACGACCTCACGAACCGGTACCCCGGCAAGGAGTTGGAGATACACGACGTGCCCGGCGCGTTCGTCTTCCACGTGGAGACGGACGGGTCGTTCGGCGTCGAGGAACTGGTCACCCGCGCCGTCGAGTCCATCGGCGCGCGCGCGGCCGAACTGGAATCGAACGTCGCAGTGTAGACCCCGATGGTCCCGACAACCACACACACGGCGTCCGCTCCGGCCGCGAGCGACGCGGCCGTCGACCGGACCGAAAGTGGTTTGAAGGGGCACGTGATACTGCGAACCGCGTGCAGGGATAGCCAAGTCAGGCCAACGGCGCAGCGTTCAGGGCGCTGTCCCATAGGGGTCCGCAGGTTCAAATCCTGCTCCCTGCACTCCTTTCTGGAGGTAGACAATGAGTAAGACGAATCCGAGACTCAATAGTCTCATCGCCGAGTTGAAGGCGGTTTCCCGCGAGTCCGGCGCCGGTGTCTGGCAGGACGTCGCGGACCGTCTGGAAAAGCCCCGGCGCACCCACGCGGAGGTCAACCTCGGGCGTATCGAACGGTACGCCCGAGAGGACGAAACCGTCGTCGTACCCGGCAAGGTGCTGGGTAGCGGTGTGCTCGAAACGAACGTCACGGTCGCCGCCGTGGACTTCTCGTCGACGGCTCGAACCAAAATCGAGCAGGTCGGCGACGCCGTCGCACTGGAACAGGTGGCCGAACGCAACCCCGACGGCTCGAACGTACGGGTGATTCGATGAGTCTCGCGGAGTTCGACGCCGACGTGGTGGTCGACGCGCGAGACTGCATCATGGGCCGGGTCGCAAGCGAGGTGACCCAGCGCGCACTCGACGGCGAACGCGTCGCAATCGTCAACGCCGAACGCGCGGTCATCACCGGCAACGAGGAGGACACGATGGAGACGTACCGCAAGCGCGTCGACGTCGGGTCCGACCGGGGACCGTACTACCCCAAGCGCCCGGACGGCATCCTCAAGCGCTCGGTGCGCGGGATGTTGCCCTACAAGAAGCGGCGGGGGCGCGAGGCGTTCGAGAACGTCCGCGTCTACGTCGGCAACCCCTTCGACGAGGACGCGGAGGTGCTCGACGGCACGTCGCTGGACCGTCTGTCGAACATCAACTTCGTCTCTCTCGGCGAGGTTTCCGAACGACTGGGTGCTAACGTCACATGGTAACCAACACGAGCGGTAAGAAGAAGACGGCCGTCGCCCGCGCTACGGTGCGCGACGGCGAGGGTCGCGTGCGCATCAACTCCCAGCCCGTCGAACTGGTCGAACCGGAGATGTCCCGTCTGAAGATGCTGGAACCGTTCCGCATCGCGGGCGAGGACCTCCGCGACGGCGTCGACATCGACGTCTCGGTCTCCGGCGGCGGCTTCGCCGGACAGGCCGACGCGGTGCGGACCGCCGTCGCCCGCGGCCTGGTGCAACACCTCAACGACGCCGAACTCCGCGACGCGTTCATGGAGTTCGACCGGTCGCTGTTGGTCAACGACGTCCGCCAGTCCGAACCCAAGAAGTGGGGCGGCCCGGGCGCCCGGGCGCGCTACCAGAAGTCCTACCGCTGAGGTGATTCAACCATGATGATTCCGGTCCGGTGTTTCACGTGCGGGAAAGTCATCGGCGAACACTGGGAGGAGTACCAGGCGCGCGTCGCCGACGGCGAGGACGCCGCCGAGGTGCTAGACGACCTCGGCGTGACGCGGCACTGCTGTCGCCGCATGTTCGTCTCGCACCGTGACCTCGTGGACGTCGTCTCGCCGTACCAATAATGATTCAGGGACAGTACAACCGCTACGAGAAGGCACGCATCCTCGGGGCGCGCGCCCTGCAGGTGTCCTACGGGGCGCCGGTACTGGTCGACACCGACCAGACCGAACCCATCCTCATCGCGGCCGAGGAGTACGACGCGGGCGCGCTTCCCTTCACCGTCAGGCGAGGCGAGCGATGACGCGCATCACCTCGGTCGGCCTGCGTCGCATCCTCGACTCGCGGGGGAACCCGACGGTCGAGGCGGACGTGCTGACGGAGTCGGGCGGGTTCGGCCGCGCGGCCGCACCCAGTGGCGCATCGACGGGCGAACACGAGGCCATCGAACTGCCGCCGGGAGAGGCCATCGCGGCCGCCCGTCGGCACGCCGTGCCCCGACTGGTCGGCGAGGTACACGCGGGCAACCAACGCGAAGTCGACGCCGCCCTGCGCGGCGCCGACGGCACCGACGACTTCTCGGAAATCGGCGCCAACAGCGCCGTCGCCATCTCGATGGCGGCCGCGAAGGCCGGCGCCGACGTGTTGGGCGCACCGCTCTATCAGCATCTCGGCGGCGCGTTTCGCGGCGAGAACTTCCCGATTCCGCTCGGGAACGTCGTCGGCGGCGGCGAACACGCCAAGGACGCCACGGACATCCAGGAGTTCCACGCGGTGCCGGTGGGCGCGCCGAGCGTCTCGGAGGCCGCCTTCGCCAACGCCGCCGTCCACGAGGCCGTCGGCGACCTGTTGGACGACCGGGGACTCCCCGCCAACAAGGGCGACGAGGGCGCGTGGGCGCCGCGGCTAACCGACGCCGAGGCGTTCGAGGTGATGGCCGACGCCATCGACGAGGTGGCGACCGACCTCGGCTTCGAGATTCGCCTCGGTCTGGACGTGGCGGCCTCGGAACTGTACGACGCCGACGACGGCGTCTACCGCTACGCCGACGCCGAACGGACGCCCGCCGAGCAGGTGGAGTACATGGCCGACCTCGTCGACGAGTACGACCTCGTCTACGTCGAGGACCCCCTCGACGAGAACGACTTCGAGAGCTACGTCGACCTGACCGACCGGGTGGGCGACCGCACGACGGTCTGTGGCGACGACCTGTTCGTCACCAACGTCGAGCGACTCGAACGCGGCGTCGAGATGGGTGCGGCAAACAGCATCCTCGTCAAGCCCAACCAGATCGGGACGCTCTCGGACGCGTTCGACGCCGTCGAACTCGCGGTGAGGAACGGCTACGACCCGGTCATCTCCCACCGCTCGGGCGAGACGGAGGATACGACCATCGCACACCTCGCCGTGGCGACCGACGCCCCGTTCATCAAGACGGGGGCGGTCGGCGGCGAGCGAACCGCCAAACTCAACGAACTCATCCGCATCGCGGAGGACGCAGTATGACAGACAACGACAACGAACTCGAAACCCCGGAGGCAGAGGACGCCGAGGAGGCCGCTGAGGCCGAGTCGGTGGAGAGCGACCCGGAGACGGAGGAACCGACTGGCGAGGAAGAGGTCGAAGCCGAGACCGAAACCGAGGCCGAAGCCGACGCCGACGCCGACGCCGCCGAGGAGACGGCGGAGACCGACGACGCGGAGGCGTCGCCGTTCGACGAGGACGTCATGCCGGACGAGGAGGCCGACCTCCTCATCCCCGTCGAGGATTACCTCGGCGCGGGGGTCCACATCGGCACCCAGCAGAAGACCGAGGACATGGAGCGGTTCATCCACCGCGTCCGCGACGACGGCCTGTACGTCCTCGACGTGAGCCAGACCGACCAGCGCATCCGAACGGCGGCGGACTTCCTCGCCAACTACTCGCCGGAGCAGATTCTGGTCACCTCCTCGCGGCAGTACGGCCGCTTCCCGGCCGAGAAGTTCGCCGAGGCCATCGGCGCCCGCGCCCGCACCGGGCGATTCATCCCCGGGACGCTCACGAACCCGGACTACGACGGCTACATCGAACCCGACGTGGTGGTCGTCACCGACCCCATCGGCGACTCCCAGGCAGTCAAGGAGGCCATCACGGTCGGCATCCCCGTCATCGCCATGTGCGACTCGAACAACCAGCTCAGCAACGTCGACCTCGTCATCCCGACGAACAACAAGGGTCGCCGCGCCCTGTCGGTGGTCTACTGGCTCCTCGCAAACGAGACGCTGGACCGCCGCGGCGCCGAACCCGCCTACGCGCTGGAAGACTTCGAAGCCGACCTCTGAATCCGGGTTTTTCGGAGCGTTTCGTCGCGGGCCACGGAAGGGTTTTGAGTCGAGACCGACAGGTAGGGGTATGGACCTCTTTCGGAGCGCACGGGTCGTCACCGGCGCGGGTGCGTCTGGCGCGGGCCACGTCGACTGGACGGCGGTGGCGGAGGCGGCGAAAGCGAGTACGCGCCCCGGCGACCTCCAGTTGAGCGAGGCGGACCGAGAGGGGTACGCGACGGACGTCCGCGACGCGCGGCGACGCCTCCAGTCGGTCGGCGACGTGTCCTTCGACCTGCCGGAGACGGTCGAGATACAGAACCGCCACCACTGGATAGACGCGAACGTGACCACCTTCGAGCGGGTGATGCGACCCATCGAGGAACGCGGACCCGGACTGCTGGCGGGACCTGCTCGCGTCGTCAACACGGGATTGCTCGCGGGACTGCTCGCCTTCCTCGGGCGGAACGTCCTCGGGCAGTACGACCCCCTCTTGCTGGCGGACGCCGACCCCGCCGACCGCGACCACGGTCTCTACTTCGTCCACCCGAACATCGTGCGCGTCGCGCGCGAACTCGACGTCGAGTTGCCCCGCTTTCGCCGGTGGATCGCGTTCCACGAGGTGGCCCACGCCGCCGAGTTCGGCGCGGCGCCGTGGCTCCCGGCCCACCTCGAAACCCGCCTCGAACGCGGCATCGACGCGATGACCGAGGGGGGACTCGACCGCGAGGCGTTCGCCGAACTCGACGTGGCCATGACGGCCGTCGAGGGGTACGCCGAACTGCTGATGGACCGCGCGTTCGACGGCGACTACGCGGACCTGCGGGCGAAACTCGACGCGCGGCGGGGGGGTGGCGGCCCGGTGAGTCGACTGGTCCGCCGACTGCTCGGACTCGGTCTGAAGCGCCGGCAGTACGAACGCGGCGCCGCGTTCTTCGAGACCATCGCGGACGCACGCGGCATCGCGGGTGCGAGCGCCGTCTGGAAGCGACCGGAGAACCTGCCGACGGACGCGGAACTCGACGACCCGTCGCGGTGGTTGGCGCGGGTTTAGGGCGGTGGGTGGCCGCCGCGCCACTGGCGGCCGGTTCGGAGGAGGAACCACAGGAGGACGCTCCCGAGGACGAGACCGGCGGCGACGGCCACGAGCGCCTGCGCCGGCGTCGCGTCGCCGGCGACGGCCACGAGACCGGCCGAGAGACCCACGAGAACGACGAATCCGGCGCGGAGGCGGGCGGTGGCGACGCGGCGCTCCCGGTCGGAGGAACTGGGTCCGACCATGCGGTTCAGCGCCCGACGTACGGCGTGCTGACGTGCATGCCGACGAACAGCCACGTCGTCTCCTCCCCGTCGTCGGTCGGTTCGAGCGTCCCGCTCCACCGCGTCTCGAAGGCGAACTCGCCGGCCTCGCGGTCGGTCCACGACATGAAGACGGTGTCCGAGAAGTAGGCGTGGCGCTCCCGTTCGGTCACTCGCAGGTCGTGGCTCTCGACGGTCCAGTCGTCGGTAGTGCGGGTCTGGTCGCGCAGGCCCTCGGCGACGGCGTCGTAGCCGACCAGTCGCTCGCCGACGCCGAACTTCACCACGTCCGGGCGCTCCGCGAAGTACGGTTCGAGGGGTTCGCCCCGTCGCAACGCCTCGTAGTAGTCCTCGACGGTCGCTTCCGCGCGCATAGACGAGTCGAGGGGACGGCGAGCATTAAGCGCCCGGAAGGCTCACCGGGGGTCGAAGACGTGGACCGGCCACTCCTCTTCGTAAGAGAGGGCGGCGTCGAGTTCCCGGTCGGTGGGTTCGCGGACGCGGAGGGAGACGGCGTCGCCGATGGCGACGTCGTCGTAGTCGGCGTCGACGCGGCCGGTGAGGCGCGCGCCGGAGTCGAGTTCGACGACTGCGACGGTGTAGGGCGCGTCGTCGGCGTAGGCGGGCGGCGGGGTGTGGACCGCCGTGTAGGTCACCACCTCGCCGGTCCGGGGCTGTTCGCGGATCGTCAGGTCGCGGCCGCCACAGGCGTAACACGCCGGACGCGGGGGGACGAGGTCGGCACCGCACGAGCAGTGGGCGCCGAGCAGTCGGCCGTCGGCGAGGGCGTCGAAAAAGCCCGGCAGGGTGTAGGGGCTGTCGGCCGTCAGGGAGTCGGGGTCGACGGCGTCGGTCATGCTTCCACCACGTGCGAGACGGTGACGGCGTCGGCGACGCCGCCCTCGTTCAACAGCAGTGCGGTGTCGGCGCCGGGGACGCCCCGGTCGCCGGCGCGGCCCGTGAGTTGCTCGTAGGCTTCGACGGCCTGTGCGATGCCGGTGGCGCCGATGGGGTGGCCCCGCGCCTTCAGGCCGCCACTGGTGTTCATCTGTACGTCGGTCCACCCCTCGGAGCGTTCGGCGGGCGGGAGCGCCGTCTCGTAGCCGGTCCCGCGCGGGGCGAAGCCGGTGGCCTCGGCGAGCATGGCCTCACAGATGGTGAACGCGTCGTGAACCTCGGCGACGTCGACGTCATCGGGGTCGATACCGGCCTGGTCGTAGGCGCGTTCGGAGGCGACGTTCGCCCCCTCGACGAACGTGAGGTTTCGCTCGGCGACCGCGATGTTGTTGGCGACGGCGCCGGTGCCCGTGACGCGCACGCGGTCGTCGACGCCGAGGTCGTCGGCGAGGTCCGGCGTCGTCACGAGGGCGACGGCCGACCCGTCGCTGACGGGCGCACAGTCGAACAGTTTCAGCGGCGGGGCGACGTAATCCGAGTCGAGGACGGTTTCGAGGTCCACCTCGCGGCGGAACTGCGCGCGCGGGTTCGCGGCGGCGTTGGCGTGGTTCTTCACGGCGATGCGCGCGAGGTCCGTCTCGTCGACGTCGAAGTCGTGACAGTAGCGCTTGGCGAGGAGGGCGTACTGACTCGGCGCGGTGACGCCGGAGCGCTGTTCGAGGGCGCGGTCGAAGGCCGCCGAGAGGGCCTCCGTGGCGCCACCGGTGCCGCCGGCGGTCATCTTCTCGACGCCGCAGGCCAACACCGCCTCGTGGGTGCCCCGGCGGACGTCCTCGACGGCCCGCCGGAGGGCCATCGCGCCGGCGGCCGCACAGCCCTCGACGCGTTCGGCGGGGACGTTCCGCAGGCCGGCCCACTCCGCCAGCAACGTCCCGTGCATTATCTGGTGTTCGTACCGTTCGGACTGGTTGCCGACGTAGAGCGCTTCGACTATCGAGGCGGGGTCCGGAAGGTCCGCGAACGCCTCGGCGAGGGCCGTCGAGAACAGGTCGCGGCCGGGGAGGTCCGTCCGGCCGATGTCGGACGTCCCGACCGACGCGATGACAGGGTCAGTCATGTGTCTGCAATCCGCAGGCGTACGATTTAATGGTTGCTCCGAGCGACGCGAAGGCGCCCCCGCCGGCGCGCGGGACCGAACCCGCGAGCGTGACGAAACCCCCGTAAGCCGTCCGTACGGCGAAATGGTAACTAGATAGTCACTAGAAGGCCCACCTTGAAGCCGGGATACGTGAGGTTTGAGAACCTGTGACACCAATCGAGCGAATAACCGTAATTCATTCGTTAAATTATCGGAATTGAGAGATAGCCAATTGATTTATGTAGACGGCACACATTGACGCAACGTAAGCACGCCGGCGTGCGGGGGCGACGTCGGATTCGCCGCATCCGAGTTCGGTGTGCATCCGGAACATGAAACTGAAACAACTCCTCACCGAGGATCGCGCGGTCAGCCCGGTCATCGGCGTCATCCTGATGGTCGCCATCACGGTCATCTTGGCCGCCGTCATCGGCACGTTCGTCCTCGGACTCGGCAACCAGGTACAGGACACGGCGCCGCAGGCGTCGTTCTCGTTCGACTTCAGCGGTGGCGGATCGTCGTACAACGTGACCGCCACACACGACGGTGGAGATACGTTCACCTCGGACAACAGCAACGAACTGAACCTGACGGACAGTTCTGGTAACAGCGCGACGTTCAGTTTCCCGGTGAACTCGGGAGACTCCCAGACGATATCGAGCGTGAACTCCGCGACGGAAGTACGGGTGATTTGGGAATCCCCGACTGGCGAGACGTCTGCGACTGTCGCCAAGTCCAAGACGCCGTCATAGACGGCCACCATCCTTCCATTATTATGAAGCTGAGACAACTCCTCACGGACCGAAGAGCGGTGAGTCCGGTCATCGGCGTCATCCTGATGGTCGCCATCACGGTGATTCTGGCCGCCGTCATCGGCACGTTCGTCCTCGGACTGGGGTCGGGCGTCCAGCAATCGTCGCCGTCGGTCTCGATGTCGTTCGACTTCAACCTCTCGGCCAACGAGGCGGTGGTCACACACGAGGGCGGCAACACGCTCACTAGCGACAACAGCCAGAAGATTATCGTCGACGACAGCGGGGGCACGACGCAGGTGTGGGCCAACCAGACCAACGGGCAGTTCCCCATCGAATCGGGCGACAGCTACACCTTCACGGACTTCCAGTCCGGCGAGACGGTTCGCGTGGTCTGGTTCGAGAAGACGCCCGAACCCGGGGCGAGTTCCGCCACCATCGCGGAACAGAAAGGACCGACCTGACGCGGCGACTCCCCCGAACCGGGAGATTCAGGTCGGTGGGGCACCCACCTCCCCCCATGAGCGAATGGACGTTCCCGACCCGGGACGCAGTCCTCGTGAGCGCGATTCTGGTCGCCGGCATCGCCATCCCCGGACTGCTCCGGGGATTCCTCCACGAGATGGGCTACGACCTCCTCGGGTCGGTGGTGTTCGTGGTGGGGTACGGGACGATGGTGTTTCTGCTGTGGTACGGGTGGATACGGCCACTCGACATCACTGGACCCGCCGAGCAGTAAACGGAACTTTAATGCCCGATTCGGGACGAGTTCGGTGCAGGAATGCTCCCGCTACAGGTCATCGACAGTTTCCTGCTCAACTACAACATCGGGCAGGCGTTGTTGTTGGTTTTCATCCTTTCGACCCTCGGGACACTGCCGTTGAAATCCCGGAAAGTGCTGGCGCTCAACCTCACGGCCTTCGGACTGGTGTTCATCCTGACGCCGCAGGCGCTTGCGCCCGTCCACTACCTGTTTTTGGGCATCGTCCTGTTGGTCGTCGGACCGGTGTTGTGGGTGACCGCGCGGCGGTGACCCCGGAACGCGACGTTTAACCGACCGAAGCCGAAAGGGAGGCTATGACGAATCCGGGAGTGCCGGGCGGCGGGCCGAGAGAACTCGACCTGCCCTGTGGCCGGAGCGTGCGCCCCGCCGACCTCGACCTCGGGATGCGGGAGTTCGAGTGCGAGTGCGGCGAGACCCACGCCGTCGTGATGGACGTCCACCCGCCGGAGCGCTTTCTCCCCGAATTCCTGGTCGACCTGTTGCGCGAGACGGTCGAGACGACCAGCGAGGAGATGCCGGAGTTCGACACCCCGCACCTGATGGGCGTCGTGATGGAGGAGTTCCCGAGCGACGTCGCGGTGGCCGACTGTAGCGACGACGGCGAGGTGGGCTACGCCCTCCTGTGGGTGACCGACTTCGACTCCCGTCGCCTCCACGAAGTCGTGGTCGAACTCGTGGTGGAACTGATGGAACACGCCGTCAGTCACGCCGACGACGAGGCGGCAATCCAGCAGTTCGAGACCCAGATGCTCGATTTCGACGTCTCCGAGTTCGTCGAGCAGTATCGCGCCGAACGCGACCTCGACGCCGACGACGTCTACGTCTGACGAACGTCCGACGACCGTCTCACTGAAAACTAAGGCGTTTCCGGCCGTTGTGAGACGTATGCGCCCCCAACGGAAGCAATACGAGAAACTTCGGGGCGTGCTCTCCGAGGCGGAGGAGCCGCTGACCGCACGAGAAATCCTGTCGATGCTCGAAGAGCACGAGGAGTTCGAGAGCGCCCACCGCGTGGCGACCGTCCTCGGCCGGTGGGCCGAAGACGGCGACATCGAGGTACTCCGCGGCAGTCCCTACCGCTACCGCCTCAACAACTGAATCCGGCGCCGACGCCCGTGTCCCCGCTCTCGGTCGGCCGCGTTTCGAAATCCGTAATCTCGTTTCGCATCTCGTATTATTTCGTCGGCCTTATTACGATGTGCGCACTCCGATTGTACGATGACCGACGAGGACAGCGTGGAGGGAACCTCCACCGATTCCGCGACCCCGTCTGAGAATCGGACGATACTGTTGATCGGGAGCGGTCCCATCCAGATAGGGCAGGCGGCGGAGTTCGACTACTCCGGCGCACAGGCCTGTCGCGCACTCAGAGAGGAGGGCGCCCGAGTCGTTCTCGTCAACTCGAACCCCGCGACCATCATGACGGACCCGGAGATGGCAGACCGGGTCTACATCGAACCCATCACGACCGACGCCATCGCCGAAATCATCCGCGAGGAACGGCCGGACGGCGTCATCGCCGGCCTGGGCGGCCAGACCGGGCTTAACGTCACCGCCGAACTCGCCGAGGAGGGCGTCCTCGAGGAGTACGACGTCGACATCATGGGGACGCCACTGGACACCATCTACGCGACGGAGGACCGCGACCTCTTCCGGAAGCGCATGGAGAACATCGGCCAACCGGTGCCGGGGTCGACCACCATCTCGCTGGACGAAGGCGAGTCGGTGACCGACTTCGACGCCGGCGCCCTGCGCGAACGGGTCGAGGCCGCCGTCGAGGAGGTGGGCGGCCTGCCCGTCATCGCACGGACCACCTACACCCTCGGCGGGTCCGGGTCGGGCGTCGTCGACGAGATGGACGAACTCCTCGAACGCGTCCGCAAGGGGCTTCGCCTCTCGCGCAACAGCGAGGTGCTCATCACCGAGTCCATCGCCGGGTGGGTCGAACTGGAGTACGAGGTGATGCGCGACGCCGACGACTCCACCATCATCATCTGCAACATGGAGAACCTCGACCCGATGGGCATCCACACCGGCGAGTCGGTGGTCGTGACGCCCTCGCAGGTCATCCCGGACGAGGGCCACCAGGAGATGCGCGACGCGGCACTGGAGGTCATCCGGGAACTCGGCATCGAGGGGGGCTGTAACATCCAGTTCGCGTGGCGCGACGACGGCACGCCCGGCGGCCAGTACCGCGTCGTCGAGGTGAACCCGCGCGTCTCGCGGTCCTCGGCGCTCGCCTCGAAGGCGACGGGCTACCCCATCGCGCGCGTCACCGCGAAGGTGGCCCTCGGCAAGCGCCTCCACGAAATCGAGAACGAAATCACGGGCGAGACGACGGCCGCCTTCGAACCCGCCATCGACTACGTGGTGACGAAGGTGCCCCGGTGGCCGAAAGACAAGTTCGACGACGTGGAGTTCGCACTCGGGACGGCCATGAAGTCGACGGGCGAGGCGATGGCCATCGGCCGGACCTTCGAGGAGTCGCTGTTGAAGGCGCTTCGCTCCAGCGAGTACGACCCCGCCGTCGACTGGGCGGACGTCGACGACGAGACGCTCGAATCCGAGTATCTCGTTCGGCCGACGCCGGACCGCCTCTACGCCGTCTTCGAGGCGTTCGAGCGCGGCTACACCGTCGACGAGGTGGTCGAGATGACGGGCATCAAGGAGTGGTACGTCGAACGCCTCGGTCGGGTGACCGAAGCGGTCGAGTCGGCCGCCGAGGGCGACTTCACCGAGGCGGCGGTCAAGGGCGTCACCAACGCCGAAATCGCCGCCGCCGCCGGGTCCGACGTGGGCACCGTCGAAACCGCCGTCCCCGGCCGCACCTACAAACAGGTCGACACCTGCGCCGGCGAGTTCGCCGCCCAGACGCCGTATTACTACTCCTCGCGCAAGCCCGAGTACGTCACCGGGCCGTTCGAGGGCGCGGCGGCGGCGGGCGAACTCCGGGTCGACCGCGACGTCGAGAGCGTCGTGGTCGTCGGCGGCGGTCCCATCCGCATCGGGCAGGGCGTCGAGTTCGACTACTGTTCGGTCCACGCGATTCAGGCCCTCCGCGAGGAGGGCATCGACGCCCACGTCGTCAACAACAACCCCGAGACGGTGTCGACGGACTACGACACCTCGGACGGCCTGTTCTTCGAACCCATCACCGCAGAGGAAGTCGCGGACGTGGTCGAGGCGGCCGACGCCGACGGCGTGATGGTCCAGTTCGGCGGACAGACCTCCGTCAACATCGGCCATCCGCTGGCGAGCGAACTCGAACGCCGCGGTCTCGACTGCGAAATCATGGGGACGAGCGTCGACGCGATGGACCTCGCGGAGGACCGCGACCGGTTCAACCGCCTGATGGACCAACGCGGCATCGCCCAACCCGAGGGCGGGTCGGCCACCAGCGAGGCCGAAGCGCTCGAACTCGCCAACGACATCGGCTACCCCGTCCTCGTGCGCCCCTCCTACGTCCTCGGCGGGCGCGCGATGGACGTCGTCTACGACGACGCGGAGTTGAAAGAGTACATCGAGGAGGCCGTGCGCGTCTCGCCCGACAAACCCATCCTCGTCGACGAGTTCCTCGACGGCGCGGTCGAACTCGACGTGGACGCCGTCGCCGACGGGGACCGCGTCCTCATCGGCGGCGTGATGGAACACGTCGAGTCGGCGGGCGTCCACTCGGGCGACTCGGCGTGTATGATTCCGCCCCAGACCGAGGCCGTGATGGACGTGATGCCCCGCGTGCGCGAGGTGACCCTCGAAATCGCGCGCGCCCTCGACACAGTGGGTCTGTTGAACGTCCAGTTGGCCGTCAAGGACGGCGAGGTGTACGTCCTCGAAGCCAACCCGCGTTCGTCCCGGACCGTCCCGTTCGTCTCGAAGGCGACGGGCGTCCCCATCGCCAAACTCGCGGCGAAGGTGATGGCGGGCCACACGCTGGACGAACTCGACGCCGAAGAGCAGATTCCCGAACAGGTGAGCGTCAAAGAGGTCGTCCTGCCGTTCGACCGCCTCCCGGGGAGCGACCCCCGTCTCGGCCCGGAGATGAAGTCGACGGGCGAGGTGATGGGCACCGCCACGACGTTCGGGAAGGCCTACGAGAAGGCCCAGTCGGCGACGGGCAAGCCCATCCCGACGGGCGGCGTGGCCGTGGTCGACCTCTCGGCGGCGGAGTTCCCCGACCCCGACAGCGAGGAGGGCCAGGCCCTCCGCGAGGGCTTCGCCAAATTCTTCGACATCCGCGAGTTCGACGACCTCAAGGAGGCCATCCGCACCGGCGAGGTGGACGTCATCGTCTCGCGGAACCGCGAGGCCCTCGAAGTCGCCGTCGAGGAGGAAGTGACCTACTTCTCGACGCACGCCTCCGCGAAGGCGGTGCTCGAGGGACTCGAACACCACGACGAGGACATCGACGTCGAAGCCGTCTCCGACCGCCCCAAGCGGCGGACCAACTGGGGCGCGTAGGCGCCCCGCCCGACGCGTCGCCTTATCGCCCGTCTACCCGACGGTCGGAGAACGACCGACGTCGCAGTCGGACTGGCGTTTTCCGCCGGTACAGGACGACATCGACCTCCCCGACGAGCGACTGGTGTGCCACGTCGTCCTCGCGCCCGCGCGCTCCGACCTGCCCGACGCCCGACTCGGCGGAGGTATCGTCGCCACCCGGACTCTCCCGACCCACGTGGAACGACTCCGAGCGCAGACGCGACGAACGCCGACGATATCCTCGTCAGTCGAGTTTGCCGAGGGCTTCGAAGAAGTCGGAGGGCGGGCCGGCGACGCGGACGGGGGTGTCAGCGCGGGCGACGCGCACCTCCGCCGGCGGGTCGAGTCGTTCGACCAGTCGACCGTCGGCGACGACCACCGCGTCCTCGCTGTCGGTGACGGTGACGGCCACCTCGCTGTCGGAGTCGACCACCAGCGGCGGCATTCCGCCGGTGGCGCACATCTCGGTGACGACGAGACCGCCGACGCTCGGGTGGACGAGCGGACCCTTCTCGCTGAGGTTGTAGGCGCTACTGCCCGTGGGCGTCGAGACGAGGACGCCGTCGGCGTGACTCCCGGAGTAGAGCGACCCGTCGACGCGGATTTCGAGGTCGATACCGCCGCCGCGCCCCCGGACGGCGCCCTGGACGACCACCTCGTTGGTCGCGGGCGGACTGGTCCACTCCTCGCCGCGGGCGGCCAGTCGCGGCGCCTCGCGGACGGTCATCTCGCCGGCGCGGAAGGCGGCCACCTCGTCGAGGACCGTCTCGACGGCCTCGCCGGGACCGACGGCGTTGAGGAAGCCGACTTCGCCGAGGTTGACGCCGAGGATGGGCGTGCCGTCGGCGCCGCGGGCCGCATAGAGGAAGGTGCCGTCGCCGCCGATGCTGACGACGAGGTCGCAGGCGTCGAAGGCCTCGACCGGCGTACCCTCGAGGTCGAGGGCCGACGCCGTGGCGGCGTCGACGGCGACGGAGACCCCCTCGTCGGCGAGGCGACGGCGCAACTCGCTGGCGAGAAACGCCGCACGTCCGTTGTCCTTCTGTGCGACGAGACCGACGTACATGCCTCCCCGTCGGCGCGGGGGGACCAAAAGCCCACTGTACGGACAACATTCATTGCATCTCGGGACGCACGGGAGATGAATGCTGTCTCGAACGGCCCGGCGCGCGGTCGTCGGCCGGTTCGACCCGGCGGTGGGAGGAACCGGATGAGCGACGACGACGATTGGTTCGAACGCGCACTCAGGGAGTCCGACGCGCCCGACGAAGCGGACGCCGAGAGCGAAGGCGCCGACCCCGACGCGCCCGAGAGCGAGGACGCCGAGAGCGAAGGCGCCGACCCCGACGAGTCGGCGACCGAGCGGTCGGAAGCCGACGAGGAATCCCGGCCGGGACCGGGGCGGTTCGAATCGCTCGGCGACGAGGGCGACGAGGACGACTCCCCGTTCGACGAGGACTTCGCCAGCGCCTTCCAGAACGCGCCGAATCCGAGCGGCCCACCCGGAGAGGAATCGGGCGTCGACGACTTCGGGGGCGGCTTCGGCGGCGAAGGTGGGTTCGGCGGTGACGACTTCGACGACGAGGG
>JBDGTR010000021.1:0-4864 GCA_042216635.1 Haloplanus sp.
CGGTGTCGTAGACGATGACGCCGCCCTCGTTGAGTTCGTCGAGGTTCTCCGAGAGGGGTTTGACCTCCTCGTTGCCGTAGTACGCCCCCTCCTGTGGGTTCCGCGCGAAGGAGTCCCCCAGTGCGAGGAGGAAGTTGAACCCGTCGCCGCGCGAGCGTACCGGTTCGGCCTTCGCACGTACTTCGGTGTACGTGTGGCCGCCGCGAATGCGCGACGGATAATGACGGTGCGTAAAGACGTGAAGCCCCGCCCGCATCAGGGCCTTGGCGAAGTTCTGACTGGTAGAGGCGATGCCGTCCCCTGACCCGCCAGCGATTCGCCACATGAGTTCGTCGTCAGTCATATGGTGTCTCACGGCCCGTGCTGGGCCACTAGATGACGGTTTGCCACGGTCCGCCTAAAGCCTTTGCTATAGGTTAACAAGGAAAGATGATGTAGGACCGGCGTACGCCGCCGGATTCGGTCGATGCCCGAATCCGGGCAGACCCGCTTACGCGCTCACCACGGCGGGTTCGAGCGAGACCACTTCGTCCAGCAGTTCCTCTCGCGCCGCCGCCGGCACGTCGTTGGCTTCCAGACTCGCCGCGAGGTGGTCCGCGACGCGGCCGAAGGCCTCGGCCGTCACGTCGAGGTGGTCGTGGGCCGCCGCCATCTCCGCGCCGTCGTACGCCACCGGCCCGCCCGCGACGTGGGCGACGAAGCGCTTCTGGTGGGCCCGGAGTTCCGCCGGGTCCGAATCCTCGAAGTAAGCTTCGAGCGATTCGTCCGCGAGAACGCGGTCGTAGAAGTCGTCGACTACTGCGTCGATGCCGTCTCGCCCGCCGAGTCTATCGTAGAGAGTCGCCTCTGACATCGGCGTGACCGACCGACTCGACGGGCATCAAATCACCGGATAGCGACGAGATTTGCACCGCTTTGCACCGCCGTGCCGCATCGGGTCGCCCCCGGCGTCGACGGCGGGCGAACGGGTTCGGCCCGCCAGCGGACGCATTGGACTGCTGACGGCCGCGCGCTCAGAACGCGGCGTCGAGGTAGGCGTCGATGCGTCGCACGCGGTCGGGGTCGTACGTCCAGAAGCCCTGCCAGCGGTTGCGCTCGCTCTGTAAGGCGACCAGTGCGGCCCCCTCCCCCTCTCCGTCGGGGCGCGGCGCGAACACCACACACCACGAGTTCCGGTATTCGTCGCTGGTCCCCCGGTGGACCGTCAGGTCGAGCGACGGATCTGCGTCGGGAACGCCGTAGACGTGTACGTCGAGACCCGGCGTCGACGCGAGGGACTCGTAGACGCGCCGCGTCCCGTATTCGTCGTCGAGTCGTGAGAGTCGCTGGAACGTCGACCGGAGCGACCCGGTACTCGCCTCGTACGCGCGCCGTTCGATGTGGCGCGAGACGAGTATCAACAGCAGTTTCTCCTTGTTCGACGCCGGATACCCCCGGAGGTCGAAGAGCCGTTCGTCCATACCCATCAGGACGTCGGGGAGTTCCTCCCCTTCGAAGCCCCGCACGCCCGTCCGGTAGCCGTCGGAGTTGACGAGGAGGAACGTCCGCATCAACTGGTCCAGCGAGGAGGTGGCCGCAATCTCGCCGTCTCGGAGCAACAACACCACGTTCTCCCCCTCTGCCGGCAGGTCACGCTCGGCGAGTTCGACTCGCTGTGTGCCGAACGCGTCGCGTACGAGCCCCTGTACCTGTTCGGGGTGTGTCCGGTTGACAGTCACCAGCGACAGGTCCGCGTCGCCGACGCCGCCAAAAAATTCCCGGAGCGTCGACGGCGGTGCATCGGCAGCCATCGACTACCCCAACGGATTCGAGCGTCTATAGCCCGGCGATTGGCGTAGACAATCAAACACGACCGCTCTCAGGGGTCGACGTTCTCCGGACTGCGCGGATGGTACTCCGTGTCGTACGCGCCGGGCCGGCCGTCCATCCGGTCGGGGTTGATGCGGCCGGCCAGAAGCATGAAGTCCACGAGCGTCAGCGCCACCATCGCCTCGACGACTGGCACGCCCCGCGGCGGCAACACCGGGTCGTGACGGCCGACGACCTGAATCTCCTTTTCCTCGCCCGTCTCCCAGTCGACCGTCGTCTGCGTCTTCGGAATGGAGGTGGGGGCGTGGAGGGTCACCTCGCCGCGGATGGGCTGGCCCGTCGTGATGCCGCCCTGTACGCCGCCGTGGTCGTTGCCGACGGGGACGGGGTCGCCCTCGTCGTCGAACTCCCAGTCCTCGTTACGTTCCGACCCCGTGTACGTCCGCGCCTCGCGTCCGAGACCGAGTTCGAAGGCCGTCGCCGCCGGCACCGACATCAGGGCCCGTCCGAGTCGCGCCGTCACCGAGTCGAATCGGGGCGCGCCCAACCCACGGGGGACGCCCCGCGCCTCGAAGGCGATGGACCCGCCGATGGAGTCGCCCCGTTTCTGGTACTCGTCGACGCGTTCGCGCATCCGTTCGGCCGTCTCCGGGTGGCCACACCGCACCTCGTTGTCCTCGCTGTGTTCGACCATCTCCTCGAAGCTCACCTCCGGCGCCTCGACGTCGCCGATCTGGTTGACGTGGGCTTTGAGTTCGACGCCGTTCTCGGCGAGAACCTTCTTCGCCACCGCGCCGGCGGCGACCCAGTTGACCGTCTCGCGGGCCGAAGAGCGCCCGCCGCCGCCCCAGTTGCGCGTTCCGAACTTCGCCGAGTACGTGAAGTCGCCGTGACTCGGCCGCGGCGCCGTGACGAACGGTTCGTACTTGCCCGAGCGGGCGTCCTTGTTCTGGATGACCATCCCCAGTGGCGTCCCCGTCGTGTAGCCGTCCTGTACCCCGCTGTGGATGCGCACCTCGTCCGGTTCGCCGCGACTCGTCGTGATTTGCGACTGCCCGGGTTTGCGCCGGTCGAGGTCGCGCTGGACGTCCGCCTCGGAGAGTTCCAACCCCGCCGGACATCCGGAGACGACCACGCCCATGGCGTCCCCGTGGCTCTCGCCGTAGGTCGTCACCTGAAACAGCCGTCCGAATCGGTTGCCGTTCATTACACCTCTCTCACGGCCCCGCACTCTTAAAGTCCAACACTCCGCCGGCTACCACGCCGCCTCCAGTATCTCCTCGACGGCCGCCACCGACGGGTCGTACCCCTCGGGACAGTTGGCCATGATGCCGTCCTCGTGGGTGGCGACGGCCACCGCGTGGAGGTCCTCGCGCGTCACCCCCTCGACGTCGCGGAGGCGACTCGGCAGGCCGAGACCGTCCCGCACTCGCCGAACCGCCTCGACGACGCCTTCGGCGGGGTCACCGTCGGCTTCGACTGCCTCCGCCAACAGGTCCCGGCGGCCGTCCACGTGGTCGAAGAGGTGCGAGAGCGCCGCCGGCGCGACGACGGCGTGGGCCACCCCTTGCTGGACCGGGCGGTCCCGCGAGAGACCGTGACCGAAGGCGTGCAGGAGCGAGAAGAGACCGCCACCCGGCGTCGAGAGACCGTACTGGACGAGCACCGCGCCGGCCACCGCGCGGTCGTAATCCGCCGGGTCGCCCTCGGCGAGGGTCGGGAGCGACCGCTGAAACAGGCGCAGGCCGCGCATCGCCGTCGCGTCCGTAATCGCCGTCGCGTTCGCCGAGTAGAGCATCTCGACGCCCTTGTCGTAGCCGTTGGGCGCCGACCCCGCGAGCACCGAGAAGGGCGTCGTCTCCACCAGCGCGGGGTCGTAGACGCAGGCCGTCGGCATCGTCTTTCGGTCGCTGATGCCGACGCTCGCCGCCGGGTCGTCCTCGGTGGCGGCAAGCGAGAGCGAACCGCCGATGGAGAGGTCGGCGCCAGCGAGCGTCGTCGGCACCGCAATCAACGGGACCATCGCCCCCTCGTGGACGGCGAGGCTCTCGCCCGAGGCCGCCTCCGCGCGGAGGTCCGCCGGACTCCGGTAGTCGGCGTCGAGGATGCGCGTCCCCTTGGCGACGTCGAGCGTCGACCCCCCGCCGACGGCGACGATGGCGTCGGCGTCGCAGTCGGCCATCGCGTCTCTCCCCTCGTAGGCCTCCGCCGCCGCCTTCGCGGGCGTCGTCCCGTCGAAGTGGCCCGCAAGTCCGTCGCCGAGACCCGCCCGCACGGGGTCCATCAGGTCGTCGTTCGCGCCGACCGACGACCCCGTGACCAACAGCGCCCGCGACGCGCCCGCGTCCGCCAGTACGTCGCCGAGTCGCGCCGCCGTCCCGCGCCCGTAGACGATGCGCGCCGGCGCGTAGTCGTGGTCGAACTCCGGTGGAACGTCCATGACACACAGTGGGCGGGCGGTCACTAAACTATTCGGCGCGACGCACCGCGACGCCGAGCGATTCCAGCGTCTCGAAGAACCCCGGGAAGGAGACATCGACGTGTTCGGCGCCTTCCACCGTCGTCTCGCCCTCCGCGACCAGCGCCGCCACCGACAGCGCCATCACGATGCGGTGGTCGTCGTACCCCTCGACGGTCGTGCCGACCAGCGACGACTCGCCGCCGTGGACGACGAGTTCGTCCTGCCGTTCCGTGACCTCGGCGCCCATCTTCGACAGTTCCGTCGCCATCGCGCTCACGCGGTCGGTCTCCTTATACCGGACGTGTTCGCAGTTGACGATTCGCGTCTCGCCGTCGGCGACGGCGCCGAGCGTCGCTATCGTCGGCAGGAGGTCCGGCGTGTCGCCCACGTCCACCTCGACGCCCGACAGCGCCGAGCGCCGCACCGTTATCTCGCCCGCCTCGCGGTCCCACGAGACGTCGGCGCCCATCCGTTCGAGAATCCCGACGACGGCGCTGTCGCCCTGTGCGCTGGGTCGGGCGCCCTCCACCACCACGCTGTCGTCGGCCTGCGGCCGACTGCCAGTGGAACCCCGTTCCACGCTGTCGTCGGCCT
>JBDGTR010000021.1:4964-30261 GCA_042216635.1 Haloplanus sp.
CCCGTTCCACGCTGTCGTCGGCCTCGGCCGCCACCGCCCCCGCCGCCAGCAGGTACGACATCGAGGAGAAGTCGCCGGGGACGGCGTAAGCGTCCTCGCGCGCGTAGGCCTGCCCGCCCGCGACGTGATACCCCTCGGGCGTCTCCGTCGCTTCGACGCCGAAGGCGTCGAGCACTTCCAGCGTGATTTCGACGTACGGCGCCGACTTCAGTTCCGTCTCCAGCGTGAGACCGACGCCCGATTCGGTGACCGCGCCGGCCATCAGGAGCGCGGTGACGTACTGCGAGGAGACGTCGCCGGGGATGGCCACCTCGCCGCCGTCGACGGCGCCGCCGACGACGAGCGGTGCCTGTCCGTTGTGGCGCGTGCTCTCGGCGCGTCCGTCGAGTTGGCGAATCGCGTCGAGGAGCGGTCCCTGCGGGCGCGAGCGCAGAGAGTCGTCGCCGGTCACCACCGTCAGGCCGTCCGCGAGGGCGCCACACGCCGTGACGAGGCGGGTGGTCGTCCCGCTGTTGGCGCAGTCGAGTACGTCGTCCGGGACGCCCGGTCGGCCGTCGAAGCCGTCGACGTCGAGGCGGCGCTCCGACCGTTCGACCGACCCGCCGAAGGCTTCGACCGCCCGCATCGTCGCCCGGGTGTCCGCGCTCACGAGGGGGTCGGCGACGACTGCGCCGTCGCTGTACCCCGCCGCCAGCACTGCCCGGTGGGTGTAACTCTTCGACGGCGGCGCCCGCGCCCGGCCGCCGACCCGCGAGTTCGGGATGACAACGTCCATACCCGACTCTCTGCCGGGCGCGGTATCAGCGTACCGGACGCGACCGAACGCCTTTCACGCCGCGTCGCCGACGCCTATCCGTGCACCCGGATTTCACCCCGCTCGACGACTTCCTCGGCGCCGACCTCGACGGCTACCTCGTCGACGCCGACGGCACCGACTCGAACCAGCGGTATCTCTCCGGCTTCGACGCGCCCGACCCCTTCGTCACCTGCTACACCCCCGAGGGCGTCCACCTCCTCGTCTCGGGACTGGAGTTCGGCCGCGCGAAGAAGGACGCCCGCGCCGACTCCGTCGCCCGCCTCTCGGCGTACGACTACCGCGACCGGGTGGCCGAACGCGGCCCGGTCGCCGGGCGGGCGCGCGTCGTCGCCGACTTCCTCGCCGACCACGACGTCGACGCCGTCGGCGCGCCCGCGCGCTTCCCCCTCGGCACCGCCGACGGTCTCCGGGACTGCGGCGTGACCGTCACCGTCGACGACGCCGACGTCGTGGCTGAGATTCGCGCCGTCAAGACGCCCGAGGAGGTCGACCACGTCCGGCGGACCCAGCGCGCGAACGAGCGAGCGATGGCCACTGCCGAGGACCGCCTCCGCGAGGCGAGCGTCGAGGAGGGCGTCCTCTACGCCGACGGCGACCCCCTCACCAGCGAACGCGTGCGGACGGACATCGAACGCACCCTCCTGGAGGAGGGGTGTGCGCTCGACGAGACCATCGTCGCCTGCGGCGCCGACGCGGCCGACCCGCACGACCGGGGCCACGGACCGATTCGCGCCGACGAACCCGTCGTAATCGACATCTTCCCGCGCGATAAGGAGACGCGGTACCACGCCGACATGACCCGGACGTTCGTGCGCGGGGCGCCCGACGAGACGGTCCGCGAGTGGTTCGCCGTCACCGACGACGCCCGGCGGGCCGCCCTCGACGCGGTCGAACCCGGCGTCACTGGCGCCGCCGTCCACGACGCCGTCTGTGACGTCTACGAGGACGCCGGCTACCCGACGCTTCGCTCGGACCCGACGACCGAGACGGGGTTCATCCACAGCACCGGCCACGGCGTCGGTCTCGACGTTCACGAACTCCCGCGCGTCTCGCCCGACGGGGGCGAACTCGAAGCCGGGAACGTCGTAACCATCGAACCGGGGCTGTACGACCCCGACGTGGGCGGCGTCCGCATCGAAGACATCGTCGTCGTCACCGAGGACGGCCACGAGAACCTCACCGACTATCCCGTCGAACTGGTGGTCTGAGGCTGTTATCCGCCAAAAGCGTCCCAAACACGCCCGATGCTCTCTGTTTCGGACGTAGGGGTCGGAAACGACGAGACGACAATGTTTTTACGATAATGTGTTCCAGTTGACCGATGATGGACCGGAGGGAGTTCTTGACCGTGGGCGTGGTGACGGCGCTGTTGCCGTTGACGGGATGTTCCGGCAGTGATTCGACCGGTGGGAATCCCGAAACGGCACAGGAACACCTCGACAAAGCAGGAACAGCACTACAGAACGCCGGCGAGAAAATGAAATCGGAATCGGAGAAATTCACCGACTCGGACTTTCAGGACGGCGGTGTGGACGTTAAAACGTCAGCCATCAACGGCTATCTCGATACGGCAAGTACAGAACTGGACAAAGCCGAGCAGGATGCGACGGCCGAGCAGAGGCGGACAATCGATACAGCGAGGGAATACGTTGCGTTCGTCCGAAAGCTCATTGCGTTTCTCGACACCTTTGCCGAGGGCTATTCTCAGACCTACAACGGGTACACCTACTTCCGATCCGAACGATACGAAGATGCGATAGCGAAGTTGGATACCGCTGGGTCCACTCTCTCGGACGCAGACGACCTGCTGACGGTTACCCAAAGTCGCTACGAAGACCTCAACACCGACGTTCTGGACGAGATGGGTCAGGTTCAAGCGGAGTCGCTGGCGTCGAGTCTGGACGATATGGACGCACTCGTTCCTGCGTTCGAAGCGTTCGTCGAGGGGCTTCGATACCTCTCGAAAGGGATGGACGATTTCGAGGCGGGAAGTACCAGTATGGAAAACGACCGGTACGGCGACGCGGAAGCCGCCTTCGGGTCCGCGTCAGAGGAGTTCAACGCCGCCCGTTCGACGTTCAAAGCAGAGGAAGGGAGCGCACCCTCCGAAATCAAGTCCACGTTCATCGAACTGACCTGCTATTCGGGTGCGCTTCGAGACGCCGCTACTCATCTCGCAAACAGTATGGAAGCCTATCAAAACGGGAACTACGACCGGGCTAAATCCGAGGCACAAACCGCACGGGACGCGTCCAACAGGTGCGACTTCTCTACAAGCTGATTGCCGACCGAAGGCGACGTTGGCTCGGGTGCATCCCGGACATACCGCCCGGAACCCCAACCCACTTGCTCGCCGTCGGCCCACCGCCGGTGTGAACTGGCGGTACCGTCACTCGGTCCTCGCGCTGTGTACCCTCGCGTTCGCGGCGACGATGCTCGCTCGCCTCGTCATCAGCCCCGTCGTCCCGGACGTGACCGACGCCTTCGGCGTCTCGACGGGCGCCGTCGGTCTCGCGCTCTCGGGAATGTGGGCCGCCTACGCGCTCACGCAGTTCCCCTCGGGCGTCCTCGGCGACCGCTTCGGCGAGCGCCGGGTCGTCCTCGCGGCGGTGGGCGTCACCGCCGTCGCAAGCCTCCTCCTCGCCGGCGCGCCCTCGTTCGCCGTCTTCGCGCTGACGACCGTCTTCCTCGGCGCCGGCGCGGGCCTGCACTACAGCGTCGCCACCACCCTCCTCACCAAGGAGTTCGACGACATCGGGAGCGCCATCGGCGTCCACGTCGCCGGCGGACCGCTCGCCGGGCTGGTCGCCCCCGTCGTCGCCACCGCCGTCGCCGCGCGCTACGACTGGCGGGCCGCCCTCGCCGTCGGCGCCGTGACAGCGGTGCCGGTCTTTCTCACCTTCGCGTGGCGCGTCGACGCCACGCCGCCCGAACGCCCGGACGAACGCATGCGCGACCGGATGGCGCTCGCCCCCCTCGCGGAACTGCTCTCGCGGCCGCCTATCGCCTTCACGACCGTTCTCTCGCTCCTCGGGGCGTTCTGCTGGCAGGCCACCGCCTCCTTTCTGCCCACCTTCCTCGTCGTCTTCCGCGACCAGTCACAGACCACCGCCGGCCTGCTGTTCTCGGCGTACTTCGTCGTCAACGGACTGGCCCAACCCACCATGGGGTGGGTCTCGGACCGCGTCGGCCGCGACTGGACCGCCACCGGCACCATGGGTCTCGGCGTCGTCGGCTACGGTCTCCTCGTCGCCGGTCCCCGCGCCGCGCTCGTCCCCGCCATCGTCTGTGCCGGCGTCGCCATGACGTGGGGGTCGCCCCTCCAGTCGCGCTACTTCGACCTGTTCGCCGAGGGGGAGAGCGCCGCCGCGTTCGGTCTCGTGCGGACGGCCTACATGGTCCTCGGCGCCACCGGGAGCGTCGTGACGGGCGTGTTGGCCGACGCCCTCGGCTGGCGGGTCGCCTACGGCTTCCTCGTCGTCGTCACCGGCGTCGGCTTCGCGCTCCTCGTCGCCAACCGCGCGTTCGACCTCGGACTGTGACCCGTTCGCCGCACCGAACCCCTTTTGAGCGGTGAGGGGGAAATCCACGCCCATGGACCTGCTGGTGGTCGGTGCGGGCGAGATGGGTCGGTGGGTCGCCCGGACGGTCGACGCCGCCGTCGCCGTGACGGACGTCGACGACGCGGCGGCCGCGGCGGCCGAGTCCGACCTCGACTGCCGGGCGGTGCCCGCCGACACGAGCGAGACGTTCGACGCCGTCTGTCTGGCCGTTCCCATCTCCGTCGCAACCGAGGCCGTCGAGCGCTACGCCCCCCTCGCCGACCGCGCCGTCTGCGACGTGACGGGCGCGATGGCCGCGCCGGTCGACGCCATGCGCGCTCACTGCCCCGACCGGGAGCGCGTCTCCTTTCACCCCCTCTTCGCGGCGTCGAACGCCCCCGGGAACGTCGCCGTCGTCGCCGACGCACCCGGTCCCGTCACCGACGCCGTCCGCGCGGACGTCGCCGCCGCCGGCAACCACCTCTTCGAGACGACGGTCACCGAACACGACGCGGCCATGGAGACCGTACAGGCGGGCGCGCACGCGGCCGTCCTCGCCTACGCACTCGCCGCCGCCGACGTGCGCGAGGAGTTCGCCACGCCCGTCTCGGCGGCGCTCGACGAACTGGTCGAAACCGTGACGGGCGGGACGCCCCGAGTCTACCGCGAGATTCAATCGACCTTCCCCGGCGCCGGACGCGTCGCCGACGCCGCCCGCGAGGTGGCAAACGCCGAGGGCGACGCCTTCGACGCCCTCTTCCGCGAGGCCGGGAACGGCGAGGACGAACCATGATAGACCGCGAGGCGGTCCGCTCGAACGCGAAGTACCTGCGGAACGTCCGCCCGGTCGACCCCGAGGAGATAGCCGACTACGTCGAAGGGCAACCCCATCCGGCGGTCGTCCGGCGCGTCCTCCGGGAGGAGGCGGCGGCCCTCGGTCTCTTCGAACGCGACGACGGCACCTTCGTCCCCGCCAGCGCGGACCCCGTCGCCTCGCCGGGGTGGGGTCCCGAGCGATTCCCCGACCGCTACGCCGAGGTGGTCGAAGACCTGTTGGTCGAGCGCTACGGTCTCGACTGGCACCGCGGCGACGCCGGCGACCGACTGCGCGAGGTGATTCGGCACACGAAAGGCGACTACTACCACCAGAATCCCGTCGAATACGACGCCGACGTCGCCCTCGGCTACGCCGTCTATCACCTCCCCGATTACTACGCCGCGACGGGCTACGTCCTCGACGCCCTCGCCGAACGCTCGTTGCTGTCGCGTCGCCTGCGCGTCCTCGACGTGGGCGCGGGCGTCGGCGGTCCCGCCCTCGCGCTCCACGACTACCTCCCCGAGGACTCGGTCGTCGACTACCACGCCGTCGAACCGAGCGCCGCCGCCGACGTCTTCGACTCCCTGCGCTCCGCGACGCGCCGGAACTTCCGGGCCACGATTCACCGCGAGCGAGCCGAGTCGTTCGACCCCGAGGAGGGGTACGACCTCGTCGTCTTCGCCAGCGTGTTGAGCGAACTCGACGACCCCGTGGCGACCGTCGAGCGCTACGTCGACGCCCTCGCCGACGACGGCACCCTCCTCGCACTCGCGCCCGCGGACCTGGAGACGAGTACAGGGCTTCGACGCGTCGAACGCGCCGTCGCGGGACCGGACGACGACCCGACGATTTACGCGCCGACGCTCCGCCTCTGGCCCGGCGACGAACCCGCCGACCGGGGGTGGTCGTTCGACCAGCGACCGGACGTCGAGGCGCCCGCGTTCCAGCGACGCCTCGACGACGCCGGCGACGACCCCGGCGCGTTCGTCAACGAGACGGTGAAGTTCTCCTACTCGCTCCTCCGGCCGGACGGTCGGCGCCGGATGGACGTGCGCGCCGACGCCTCGCGCCACGCGCGCATGGCCGAGATGGAGCGTCACGTCACCGAGCGCATCGACCTGCTGGCGGTGAAACTCTCCCACGACCTCGCCGACGGCGGCAACCCTCTGTTCAAGGTCGGCGACGGGAGCGAACGCCTCGAACAGTACCTCGTCGTGACCGAGGCGTCGGCGCTGAATCGTGACCTCCCGTCTGCGCCCTACGGCGCCGTCCTCGCCGTCGAGAACGTCCTCGCCCTCTGGAACGACGACGAGGGCGCGTACAACCTCGTGGTCGACGGCGAGACGGTGGTCGACCTCGTGGGATAATGCGACGGAGTGGTCGTCGGCGGCGTCGCGGAGCGTCGCATACTAAGGGGTCGCCGACGGAGTGGGGGTATGACGCTCTTCGGGACGGCGGGCATCCGGGGCGACGCCCGGACGACGGTGACGCCGGAACTCGCGGTGGCGGTCGGGCGGGCGGTCGGGCGACGCGCCGGCGAGTCGGGACGGCCGGTCGTCGTCGGGCGCGACGGGCGGACGACCGGCGACGGCCTCGCGGCGGCGGTCGAATCCGGCGTCGTCTCCGGCGGCGCCGACGTGCGACGGGTCGGCGTCGTCCCCACGCCCGCACTGGCGTTCGCCTCGCGCGAGCGAGTGGGTGTGATGGTGACCGCCTCGCACAACCCGCCCGGCGACAACGGGCTGAAATGCTTCGCCGACGGCACCGAGTTCGACCGCGCGGCCGAACGCGACGTCGAGTCGCGCGTCGAGAGCGACGCCCCGCCCGTCGCGTGGGACGAGTGGGGCGACCGCCGCGAGGCGTCGGTGCTCGGCGCCTACCGCGAGGCGGTCGTCGCCTACGCGGCGGGTTACGGCGCCTCGCTCGACGGTCTCGACGTGGCGGTCGACTGTGGCAACGGCGTGGCGTCGCTGGCGACGCCGGCCGTCCTCGAATCGCTCGGCGCACACGTCGTCGCGGTCAACGCCAACGTCGACGGCCACTTCCCCGGCCGCGAGAGCAAGCCCACGCCCGAATCGCTCGCCGACTTCCGCGCGTTCGTCGCCGACGGCGACGCCGCGTTCGGTCTCGCCCACGACGGCGACGCCGACCGAATCGTCGTCGTCGGCGCGGACGGCGCGGTGGTCCACGAGGACACCGTCGTCGCCGTCCTCGCCGAGCGCTACGCCCGCGCGAGCGACGCCGCCGACCCGGTGGTCGTGACGACGCCCAACGCCTCCGCGCGGGTGGACGAACGGGTCGAGGCGGCGGGCGGCCGGGTCGAACGGGTGAGACTCGGCGCCCTCCACGAGGGAATCGCGCGCGTCCGGGCGGAGGGAGGGACGGTCGTCTTCGCCGCCGAACCGTGGAAACACGTCCACCCCGCGTTCGGCGGGTGGATAGACGGCGTCGTCAGCGCGGCGGTCCTCGCGCGCCTCGTCGCCGCGACGGGACTCGACGGACTCCGGGACCCCGTGACCGAGCGCCCGTACCGAAAGGTGTCCGTCCCCTGCCCGGACGACGCCAAGGCGGCCGCGATGAGGCAGGTGGAGACGGCGCTCCCCGGGGCGTTCCCGGACGCGAGCGTCGACACCGACTACGGCGTCCGCCTCGACTACCCCGACGGGTCGTGGCTGTTGGTCCGACCGAGCGGAACCGAACCCTACGTCCGCCTCTACGCCGAGAGCGAGGCGGTCGACGACCTCGTGGCGTCGGCGCGGTCGGTCGTGGAGGCGGCCGTCGCGGACGCGAGCGAGGCGTAATCGCGGCCCCGCCCGAGGCGTAATCGCGGCCGCATCCGACCGCTCTCACGGTGGCGTCGCGCCCGGCGAGAGGGTTATCCGCCTCGCTCCCCTTCCTCCCCCGTGACGCCGCCGCTCTACGACTCCCTCGACGGACAGGTCGCCCTCGTCTCGGGGGCCAACCGTGGCATCGGCCGCGAAATCGCCCGCCGCCTCGCGGACCTCGGCGCGACGGTCTACGCCGGGTCGCGGTCGCTCGACGGCTTCGCCCCCGACTGGGCGCGGCCGGTCCGCCTCGACGTGACCGACGCCGACGGCGTCGACCGGGCGGTCGCTCGCGTCCGCGAAGACGGGGGTCGGTTGGACGTCCTCGTCAACAACGCGGGCGTCGTCGACGACGCACCGCTTCACGAGGCGTCGCGGGCCGACCTCGACCGCGTCCTCGACGTGAACCTCCGGGGCGCGGTGTGGTTGACGCGCGCGGCGTTGCCGGCCCTCCTCTCCCGCGAAGGCGGACGCGTCGTCAACGTCTCCAGCGGCATGGGTGCGCTGACGGGCGGGATGGGCGGCGGGTCGCCGGCCTACCGAATCTCGAAGACGGGTCTCAACGGGCTAACCGCCTACCTCGACGGCGAGTACGGCCCGGACCTCCTCGCCAACGCCGCCTGTCCGGGGTGGGTGCGGACGCGCATGGGCGGCGAGTCGGCGCCCCGGTCGCCCGCCGAGGGCGCGGAGACGCCCGTCTGGTTGGCGCGGTTCCGACCCGGCGCGCCGGGCGGGCGGTTCTGGCGCAACCGCTCGGAACTCGAGTGGTAGCGGCGGTTCCGTCGCGTCGCCGCCGACGAAACGGGAATAAAGAGTTTTCCCACCGGCCGGGCGAACACCACCAATGACCACTCACGAGTACGACGTCGTCGTCGTGGGCGCGGGCACCGCCGGGTGTTACACGGCGGCGACGGTGGCCCGCGCGGGTCTCGACGTCGTCGTCGTCGAGCGGAAAGACGAGGAGGAGGCGGGCCACATCGCCTGTGGCGACGCGCTGAAGGGCGCCGACGCGTTCCCCGACGCCATCCCCAAGTCGCTCATCGACCCCTCTTTCACCAACACCGGCGTCACCCACGGCCGCTTCGAGATACCCGACCACGACACCGTCCTCGAAATCCCGATACCGGGCCAACTCGCCGTCATCGACCGCTGGGAGTACGGCCGGCGCATCATCGAGGGCGCCGCCGAGGCCGGCGCCGACTTCCACTACGACACCGTCGTACAGGACGTCCGACAGGAGGAGGGCCGCGTGACGGGCGTCGACGCCGTCAGGAAGGGCGACCCCGTCACCTACGAGGCGCGCGTCACCGTCGACGGCGCGGGTGCGCTCTCTATCCTCCAGGACAAGGCGGACTTCTCTGGCACCACCTTCGACACCAACGTCTCGTATCGGCAGTTCTGTTCGGCCTACCGCGAAATCGTGGAGGTGCCCGACCCCGTCGAGTGGGACGACGCCCTCGTCTTCAAGCCCACCCAGCGCGCGGCGGGCTACCTGTGGTACTTCCCGCGGACGAGCACCGAAATCAACGCGGGACTTGGCTTTCAGATGACCGAGGAACCGATGAAACTCGTCCGTGACCTGCGCGACGACCTGCGCGCACGCCCGGAGTTCGCGGGCGGCGAGGTGACGGACAAACTCGGCGCGGCGCTCCCCACGAGGCGGCCCTACGACTCGGCGGTCGCGCCGGGGTTCGTCGCCGTCGGCGACGCCGCCGGGCACGTCAACCCCACCACGGGCGGCGGCATCGCGGGCGCCGCCTACGCCGGCCAGTACGCCGCCGAGGAGATACTCGACGCCCTCGCCGACGGCGCGGCCGACGAGGCGGCGCTCTGGCGGTACAACGAGCGCGTGATGGACCACTTCGGCGCGCGATACGCCGCCCTCGACGTCTACAACATCCTCTCGACGGCCGTCGACGTCGACGACCTGATGGGTCTCCTCGCGTCGCTCCCCGGCGAGAAACTCGCCGAGGCGCTTTACTCCGGGTCCACCTCGATGGGTCTCGGCCTGAAACTCAAGAGTGCGCTCAAGAGCTTCGGCTACTGGGGCACCATCTGGGACTTCTACCGGACGAAACGCGTCGCCGACGACCTGTTGGCCCACTACGAGCGGTATCCCGACCACCCGTCGGCGCTCGCGGACTGGCGACGCGAACGCGACGACCTGATGGACCAGGTCTACGAGACGACGGGCGCCGAGCCGAAATACTGAGTCAGTCGCCCAGCCCCATCGGGTCGTCCCCCGCCGCCAGTATCGCGCGCGTCAGGAGGTCTACCCCCAGCGACACCGTCGTCTCGTCGACGTCGAAGGTGGGCGTGTGGTGGCCGCCGGGGTGGTCGGTGCCGACGCAGACGTAGGTGGCGAGACCGCCCCGCTCCTGTACGTGTCGCATCAGGTAGGTGGCGTCCTCGCTCCCGCCGAGGGCGTCGGCGTCGAGAATCGACGTCACGCCGGGCGTCTCGCGTGCGGCGTCGGCGACGAGGGCCGCGAGAGCGTCGTCGCTCTCGGCACTCGGCGCCCGGCCCACGCGTTCGACGGACACCTCGCAGTCGTGCATCTCGGCGGCCGACCGGAGGACGCGTTCGGCCTTCTCGTCCATGTACTCCATCAACTCGGTGGTCTCGCCGCGCACCTCTGCCTCGACGAACGACTCCTCGGGGACGATGTTCGCCGCCGTGCCGCCGCCGACGAGGCCGGCGTTGACCCGCGTCGCGCCGTCGTGGTGGCGGGGGATGGCGTAGAGGTTCTGAATCGCCGTCGCCATCGCCTGGACGGCGTTGCGCCCGCGTTCGGGGTGGCCGCCGGCGTGGGCGGACTGCCCCGCGAACTCGGCGCTGAAGTGATTCACCGCGAGGAAGCCGCCGACGCCCGCGACCACCTCGCCGGTCGGGTGGTCGAGACCGACGTGGAGCGCGAAGAAGTACTCCACGTCGTCGAGCAAGCCGCTCTCGGCCATCGGGTGCCCGCCGCCGACCGTCTCCTCGGCCGGCTGGAAGAACACCTTGAGCGTCCCCGTGAACTCGCTCGCCGCGACGGCGTCGATGACGCCCAGTCCCACCGTCGCGTGGGCGTCGTGCCCGCAGGCGTGCATGTGGCCCTCGTTCTCGGATCGAAAGCCCTCGACCGCCGGGCGGTGGTCGGCGTCCTCGCTCTCCGTAATCGGGAGGGCGTCGATGTCGACCCGGAGACCGACGGTCGGGCCGTCGCTCCCCTCTCCACTGCAGTCGAGGACGGCCACCGCGCCGGTCGCGCCGCCGTCGAGGCGGTCGAGAACGTCCGCCCGCGCGCCGGCGGCGAGGGCGCGCTCGCGCCACGAATCGAGTTCGTCCTCGTCGGGCACGCCCGTCCGGTCGCCCGCGACCACCTCCGGCCCGACGTACAGTTCCGACAGCGGACGCGACTCCAGTTCGTCCACGAGGCGGGCCGTCGTGTAGAACTCCCGCCACGCCGGTTCGGGGTGGCGGTGTAAGTCGCGCCGCAGTGCGAGCAGTTCCTCGAAGTCGACTCCGTCGACGCTCATGGACTCGTGGAGACGCCGCGACGGCATAAGTGGTCGCCGGCGACGGGACTGGCGGGGCAGGGCGAGGCAGGGTCGGCGCGTGCCCTCGCTTACTGGTGGGCGAAGTAGGTCACCGTCTCGTCGTCGCCCACGGCGTCGACGCGGGCGAAGCCGACGCGTTCGAACTGGACCACCTCGTCCACCGCGGCGTCGGCGAAGTCGGGTTCGGCGACGCCCGTCACGTCGCCGTCCATCGTCCGCAGGCGGACGGGGACGTCGTCGTCGGCGGGCGCCCAGTGAACCACGGGCACGCCCTCCTCGCGGACGGCGTCGATGTCGTCGCCGGTGAACTCGAAGGCGTCGCGGGTGTGCCGGACGCACCCGTACCCCTTCAGCCAGACGCGCTTGCCGTTTGCGGGGACGTCCTCGGGTTCGACCACGACGGCGCCGTCGACGGGCACGTCGCGTCGGCCGCGGTCTTCGTGGTCGGGATGCAGGGGCGGGTGGCCGGCGTCCGGGCCGCCGACGACGGCCTTCTCGACGCCGTCGCGCACGAAGAAGTAGCGGTTCGCCTCGTCGTCCACGACGTCGCGGTTGTTGGCGTAGATGGCGCTCATCGACAGTTCGACGTTGCTGGTGGAGGTGCCGAGTTCGACCATGGCGTCGACGATGGCCGACCCCCGGATGCCGCGCCGGCGCAGACTGGCGATGGTCGGCGCCCGCGGGTCGTCCCAGCCGTCGAGTTCGCCCGACTCGACGAGTTCCTTGATGGTCGAGGTGGAGAGTTTCACGTCGTACTCGTCGACCTGTACGTGCCCCCAGTGAATCACCTCGGGATACGTCCAGTCGAAGTAGTCGTAGACGAATCGCTGGCGCTTCGCGGAGTCCTGGAGGTCGATGCCGCGGATGATGTGCGTGACGCCCGTGAGGTGGTCGTCGACGCCGGACTGGAAATCGAGCATGGGCCAGCATCGGTACTCGCTGGCCTCGGGGCGGGGGTGGGGCGTGTCCACGACGCGGAAGGCCACCCAGTCCCGGAGCGCGGGATTCTTGTGCGTGATGTCGGTGCGCACCCGGAGCACCATCTCGCCGGAGTCGTACTCGCCGTTCACCATCGCCTCGAACTCCTCGCGGGTCGTCTCGGCGTCTTTCTCGCGGTGCGGGCAGGCCTCGCCCGCGTTCTTCAACTCCGAGAACGCCTCGCCCGAACACGAACAGGTGTAGGCCACCCCGAGGTCGACGAGTTCGCGGGCGTGTTCGTAGTACGTTTCGAGGCGGTCGCTCGCCAGCAACACCTCGTCGGGTTCGAAGCCGAGGTAGTCGATGGCGTCCAGGATGGCGTCGTAGGCGTCGAGGTCCGGGCGCTTGGTCTCGGGGTCCGTGTCGTCGAACCGGCAGATGAACAGCCCGTCGTAGCGCTCCTTGTACGTCCCGATGACGGCGGGCATCCGGGCGTGGCCGAGGTGCCACGGGCCGTTGGGGTTGGGTGCGGCCCGCATCACGACCTCGCCCTCCTCGGCGTTCGGCAGGTCCGGCAGGGCGTGGTCGTCGCCCTCGTCGTCGGTCTCCAGTTCGGCCAGTTTCTCGGGCGCGAGGTCCGCGAGGTCTGCGCGTCGCTCTGCGGGCGACATCGCGTTCACGTCGCTCACGACGCCCGCGACGACGCCCGGAATCTCGTCGGCGTGTTCGCGGAACTCGGGATTCTCGCCCATCAGCGGCCCCATCACCGCCCCCACGTCGGCGTCGCTCTCGTATTTCACCGCGTTGAGGAGTGCGTGCGTCCGCGCCGCTCGTTCGACGCGGGTCCGTAGCTCTGAGTCCATTGCCCCTCTATTCCGGGTGCCCGGTGAAAACTGGCGCGGAATCAAAAGCCCGCGTCGAGCGACGTGCGGTGTGGGTCGCGTTCGCAGTGGGCAGGGATACCTCCAACGGTAGGACGGGTCGGCCATTCATCGCTTCGGGAGACGGGGTCGCACCGCCGCCCGTCGCCCGTCCCCGCCGTCAGTACCCGCGCGTGATGAGGTACTCGGCGATGTCTTCGAGGAGGTCCCGCGCCTCGTTGTCCGGGAGGGCGTCGAGGTGGTCCTTGCTCCGTTCGGTGAGCGCGCGGGCCTTCGCGCGGGCGTACTCGATGCTTCCCGCGTCGTCGAGGGCGGCGACGGCCGACTCCACCTCGCTCTCGGTCAGCGAGTCGGCGTCGGCGGCGTCGACCAGTCCGTCCACGTCGACGCCCTGTTGGCGCGCGTGGAGGGTGATGAGCGTCTCCTTGTTCTCGACGAGGTCCGACCCGCGCTGTTTGCCCAGGCGCTCCGAGGGGACGGTCAAATCGAGCACGTCGTCTTGAATCTGGAAGGCACAGCCGGAGTCGACGCCGTAGCGGTAGAGCCCCTCGACCACGTCGTCGTCGGCGCCGAGGAGGACCGCCGGCGTCGCGGCGGCGTCGCCGTAGAGGACGGCCGTCTTCGACTCCACCATCTCCAGATACTCCTCGGGCAGGACTTCGGTGCGGCCCTCGAAGTCCACGTCGAGGGCCTGGCCCTCACAGATGCGGGTGCAGGTGTTCGCCAGCATCCGCATGGTCTCCAGTCCGTTCTCGGGGGCGGCGCCCGTCTCGGCCATGATTTCGAAGGCCTTCGAGTAGAGCGTATCGCCCGCGAGGATGGCGGTGTCGACGCCGTACGTCTCGTGGACCGACGGGACGCCCCGACGCAGGGCGTCGTCGTCCATGATGTCGTCGTGGATGAGGGTGAACGACTGGATGACCTCGATGCTGACGGCGCCGGCCATCACGTCGACGGCCGTGCCGTCGATAGCGGGGAACGAGCGGTAGTCGACGGAGAGCGGGGGGACGTCCGCCACCGCCTCGGCCGCGAGGAGGGCGACGGTCGGGCGGAGGCGCTTGCCCCCCGCCTTCAGCAGGTAGCGCGACGCCTCGTAGAGCCGTTCGGGCGACGCGAGCGGGAGGTCCTCGTCGATGGCCTCGTTGACTCGCTCGCGTCGCTCCTCGATGGCGTCGAGCACCCGCCGTTCCGTCGCGTCGGCCGTCATTCCACCAGCTGTATCATGTTGCCGTTGCGCGTCACGTGCAGGTCGCGCCCCACCGCGTAGCCCTGACTCTCACAGAGGTCGACGTAGGGCGCAAAGCCCTCGAGGTCCTGGTGTGCGGGGATGACGTGTTGGGGCTGGAGCGCCTGTAGCATCTCGTAGTGACCCTCCTCGCGGAGGTGGCCCGAGACGTGGATGTCGTCGTAGATGCGCGCGCCCTGCATGCGGAGCAGTCGTTCGGACTGGTAGCGCTGGCCCTCGTTGGTCGGCTCCGGAATCACGCGGGCCGAGAAGAGCACCTTGTCGCCGTCGTCGAGTTCGTACGGCGTCTCACCGCGACCCATCCGGGTCAGCATCGCGCGCGGTTCGCCCTGATGGCCCGTCACGATGGGCAGGAAGTTCTCCTTGCCCTCTTTCATGATGCGCTTGAACGTCCGGTCGACGGACTTGCGGTGGCCGTACATCCCGAGGTCGTCGGGGAACTCCACGAAGTCGAGGCGTTCGGCCGTGCCCGAGTACTTCTCCATCGACCGACCGAGGAGGACGGGTTGGCGCCCGATGTCCTTGGCGAACTCCACCAGACTCGTCACGCGGGCGATGTGGGAACTGAACGTCGTGGCGACGATGCCGCCGTCGTAATCCTCGACGCTGTACATCACGTCCCGGAGGTGTTCGCGGGCGACGGACTCGCTGGGCGTGCGGCCCTTCCGGCCCGCGTTGGTGCAGTCCTCGATGTACGCGAGGACGCCCGGTCCCTCGCGGGCGATTTCGCGGAACCGCTTCATGTCGATGGGGTCGCCGATGACCGGGGTGTGGTCCATCCGCTTGTCGAGACCGTAGACGACGGCGCCCTCCGGCGTGTGGAGGACGGGGTTGATGGCGTCGATGATGGAGTGGGTGACGTTGACGAACTCCAGTTCGCACCGCTCGCCGATGGACATCGTCTCGCCGGCCTCCATCTTCACGAGGTCGTTGCCGACGTTGAACTTGTTCTCGCTTTCGACCTGCTGTCTCACCAGTTCGATGGTGAAGGGGGTCGCCACGACGGGCGCGTCGTAGCGGTGGGCCAGTTTCGAGATGGCGCCGATGTGGTCGAGGTGACCGTGGGTCGGCACGATGGCCTGTACGTCCCCTTCGAGGTCGCTCATCACCCGGTCGTCGGGGATGGCGCCCATGTCGATGAGGTCGAGACTGTGCATCTTCTCGGTTTCGACGTTGTCGTGGATGAGAACCTGCGAGAGGTTCAGACCCATGTCGAAGACGACGACGTCGTCACCGGCGCGGACGGCAGTCATCTGCCGCCCGACTTCCTCGTAGCCGCCGATTGTTGCGATTTCGATTTCCATGGTTGGTCCGAGCATTGAAACGCCACAACTGTGGCAGGGGTGCTCACTCAAATCCCGTCTGGGGGCCACCGGCCCCGGCGTCTTACAGCACGTCGGTCGCTGGTCCCCGCGTGCGGCGCCGTCCGCCGCACTTACCCGCGGGTCGCTGGTACCCCCACGTACACGCCGGGGTGATAAAAACTACGTGGGTTGGACCGACGCGACGTTCGGTACGTTTATTACTGCCACCGGACCCCTTTGTGTCCATGGGTGGACGACCCCTCGACGTGCTGGAAGCCTCGCTGGACGAGACCGTGACGGTACATCTCAAGGACGGACGGGCATTCTACGGCGTCCTCGGTGGCTACGACCAGCACATGAACGTCGTACTCGACCCGGCGGCCGAGACCGACGCGGACGTTCTCGGCGACCTCGACGTCGAGCAGGTCGACAACACAACCATTATACGCGGCGACAACGTCGTGACGATAAGTACATGACCGGCGCAGGAACCCCCAGTCAGGGCCAGAAGAACAAGACGACGCACGTGAAGTGTCGTCGGTGCGGCGAGAAGTCCTACCACAAGAAAAAGAAGGTCTGTTCGTCCTGTGGCTTCGGCAAGTCGGCCAAACGCCGGGGCTACGAGTGGGAGAGCAAGGCCGGCGACAACTGACCCGGCGAGACCGCGTTTCTCTGCGTTTTCCAACACCGCCGAGCCGTACCGCCGTCCGGCGACCGCCCGACGATATGCACGAACGTGTACATATCTGTCGGCGGGAACGCCGATTTCGACACAATGGAGTGGCTTTTTACCTCACGACCCAGTAGTTTCGTCTATGGAACACGGGCGGGAGCAGGACCACCGTTCCCCGGGCGGGATGACCGAGAAGTGTGGCGTCGTCGGCGTCTCTCTCGGGGAACGCGACGCCGCACGGCCCCTCTATTACTCGCTGTACGCGCTCCAACACCGGGGACAGGAGTCGGCCGGCATCGTCACGCACGACGGCTTCCAGCAACACAGCCACGTCGAGATGGGACTGGTCGGTGACGCCTTCGGCGCCGACGACCTCGACCAACTCAACGGGCAGGCGGGCATCGGTCACGTCCGCTACCCCACCGCCGGCGGCGTCAACGCCAGTTGCGCCCAGCCGTTTTCGGTGTCGTTCAAGTCGGGGTCGCTCGGTCTCGCGCACAACGGCAACCTCGTCAACGCCGGCGAGATTCGCTCGGAACTCGAAGGGCTGGGTCACGCCTTCACCTCCTCCGGCGACACCGAGGTCATCGCCCACGACCTCGCACGGAACCTCCTGGAGGAAGACCTCGTCCGCGCGGTCAAGCGCACCATGGCGCGCCTCCACGGGTCGTACTCGCTGACCATCATGCACGACGACACCGTCCTCGGGGTGCGCGACCCCGAAGGGAATCGCCCGCTCTGCATCGGCGAAATCGAAGACGGCTACGTGCTCGCCTCCGAATCCGCCGCCATCGACACGCTCGACGGCGAACTCGTCCGCGACGTGCGCCCGGGCGAACTCGTCGTCCTCGAAGCCGACGGCGAGGGCTTCGACTCCTATCAACTCGTCGAACGCGACGCGACGGCGCATTGCTTTTTCGAACAGGTCTACTTCGCCCGTCCCGACTCCGTCATCGACGGCGGACTGGTCTACGAGATTCGGCGCAACCTCGGCCGGCAACTCTGGTCCGAGAGCGGCATCGAGACGGACGTGGTGATGCCCGTCCCCGACTCCGGTCGGGCGTTCGCGTCCGGCTACGCCGAGGCCGCCACCGACGACGGCGCCGACGTGGCCTTCGCCGAGGGCCTGATGAAGAATCGCTACGTGGGCCGGACGTTCATCATGCCCACGCAGGACGAACGCGAACGCGCGGTCAGGCTGAAACTCAACCCCATTCGGAGCACCGTCGAGGGCAAGACCGTCACCATCGTCGACGACAGCATCGTCCGGGGGACCACCTCGACGCAGTTGGTCGACCTCGTGCGCGAGGCGGGCGCCGAGGAGGTCCACGTCCGCATCGGCGCTCCGCCCATCGTCGCACCCTGCTATATGGGCATCGACATGGCGAGTCGGGAGGAACTCATCGCCTCGGACAAGAGCGTCGAGGACATCCGCGACCTCGTCGGCGCCGACAGCCTCGCGTATCTCTCCATCGACGCCATCGCCGACGTCCTCGACCGCTCGCGGGGCGACCTCTGTCTCGGCTGTGTCACCGGCCAGTACCCCTACGACATCGAGGGCGAGGAGACCGACCGCGAGGTGTCCCGCCCCGTCGTCGGCGACTCCGTGCCCGCCGACGACTGACCCGTTCTGTCGCCGCCGCCGTCCTCGCGCGAGCGACGCGTCTTCGACGGGGCGTTTTCGGTCGACGCCCCTGTCATCGACTCCCACGGGGACGCGGCCCAAACCGACAATATTTTTGATGGGGTACCCTGTACGGGCAATCAGCGATGAGCGAAACACGAGACGGGCGACTCGGCCGGCGCGGATTCCTGCGCGCCAGCACCGCCGCAGGTGCGGGGCTGGTGGGCGCCGGAACGGCGGGCACCGCGGCGGCTCAGTCCGGGCCGTTCGACGGTTGGATGAGCGACGTGAGCAACTACGACGGTCTCCACGACATGACCGGGAACAAAGAGGTCACGGTCGACGTGGGCGCGAAGGGCAACGGCGGCAACTTCGCGTTCGGACCGGCGGCCATCAAGGTCGACCCCGGCACGAAGGTGACGTGGAAGTGGACCGGCGAGGGCGGCACTCACAACGTCCACGACGACGGCGGCGCCTTCTCGGCGGAACTCGCCAGCGAGGCCGGTCACACCTTCTCACACACCTTCGACTCGAAGGGCGTAACCAAATACTTCTGTCAGCCCCACAAGACCCTCGGGATGAAAGGCGTCGTCGTCACCGGCAACGTCGACACCGGCGCGAAGATGGTCGGTGGTGGCGGTGGCGGCGGTGGCGGCGGTGGCGGCGAAAGCGGTGGCGGTAGTGGCGGCGAGAGCGGTGGCGGTGGCTCCGGGTCCGGCGCCTCCGGCGCCCAACAGGTCATGTCGTTGACCGTCGCCGGCGGACTCGTGGTGGCGTTCCTCTCGCCCATCGCCTTCGGTCTCGCGGTGATGATGAACGACGCCGGCGGCGAGTCGGACGGGCAGAGCCACGGCGCCTCATAGTGTGTATTGTGACTGTTTACCACGGGTTCGCCGCCCCGGTCCGGCGAACCGGCGGTAGTGACTCACAATACGCACTATCACACGAGGACTAGTCCTCGTCGACGAACGCCCTCATCACGGCGCTCTCGGCCCGGTGAAGGCGCTCGCTGGCCGTCGATTTAGCGATGTCGAGGTCGGCCGCGAGTTCGGTGAGCGTACACGTTCTCGGCACGTCGTAGTAGCCCTTCTCGACCGCCGTCTCCAGCAGTTCGCGCTGGGACTCGCTCACGACCGACTCCCGGTCCGCGACGGAGTCGCTCACTTCGTGGACCTCGAAGCGCAGACCGAACGCCCGGAGTTGGTCCGCGAGGGCGGATAAGCGGTCCTGTGAGGTTCGCACCTGGAGCGTCGCCTCGCCGTCCGAGATGGTGACCGGCGGTTCCAGCGGCGTCCCCGAGTTGCGCATCGTCAGCAACAACACCGGTTCGGTCGTGCCGAACTGGACCAGCGCCTCCTCGTCGGTCCGGTGGAGGACGTCGAGACTCGTCAGCCCCGGGAGTCCGCGCATGGTCTCGACCACGCCGTCGACGTCGGGAGCGGTCACCTCGACGAGACCCACTCCCGTCTCGCCGTCCGGGAGCGCCGCGAGGACGCGAATCACCGCGTCCGGGTGTTGCGTCGAGAGCGTGGCTATCCACGTGGATTCGGGCAACGTCACCGAGAGTCGGGCCGTCGGCATGACTATGACTCGGTGGCGCTACGGCGTCGGGGAGGATATACTGTTTCCTACCAGTCCCGTTCCCCGGTGGCGTCGACGGTCGCCGGCCAGAGGTGTAGGCCGGGGAGTACGTCGTCGACGGCGCCCTCGTCGAACTCGCGGAAGAGCGCCTGGACGCCGGCTATCGTCTCCTCGTCGAACCCGCGAGCGCGGAGGGCGTCGGGTTCGAGGCGGGGCGCGTAGGGGAGTTCCGACACGAAGCGGTCGACTACCTCGTCGGCGCGCGCACACGTCGTCTCGAACGTCTCGCTCTCCAGCATCGGTCCCAACTCCGACCAGAGGCGGTCGAACAGCGTCGGCCACTGGGCGAGACATCGGTAGATGCTCGGGAGACCGTCCTCGAAGCCGTGGAACCGCTGGAACGCCGTCGCCGTCGGGACCACGTCGTCGTCGAACTCGTCGAGGGGGACCATCGTGGGCGTGCGCCCGCGGTCTGCGTCGAGCCAATCCGGGAACGGCGCCGTGGCGGCGCGGGCGGTCGACGGGTCCGTCCCCACCGGGTCGCCGTGGAGCGTGCGGTTGGTCACGCGGAAAAACACCGCCAGTCGCGGCGCGGCCACGTCGAACGTGGCGAGTTGCTCCCGGAGTTCGGTGAACTCGGCGGGCGCGACGCCGAGGTCGCTCCGGCGGTACGCGGGGACGTCGACGTCGGCTTCGACCGCCGAGAGCACCGCGTCGCGGTAGCGAACCGAGAACCGCGCGAACGCCCGCGTCTCGAAGATGGGTTTGACCTGCGCCCACAGATACCGACAGAATCGCGGCTCGTTCGCCATCGTCGTGCGCCATATCCAGTTGACGACCGGCGCGCGAAACGTCGCCTGAACGTCGTCGTAGACGCCTCGTCGCCACCCAGTCGCCTCGGACTCGTAGAGTTGCTGGCTCGTGTCCATACCGGGTCGAAGGCCCCCGGAACGAAAAGACGACGGGCGACGCCGCCGACGGCATCGACGGGTCAGTAAAGCGGCCCTTCTTCGTCCTCGCTCGCCGGCGTGTCGGGCGAGGGGTCGAAGACGTCGGAGCGTTTCTCACCGCTGACGTCTATCTCCGCGAGCAGTCCCTTGCGGGCGACCCGACTCAGCGCGTGGTCGACCAGTTTGATGCGCTCGGGCACCGGCAGGTCCATCTCGCCGACGAACGTACTCCCCGGCGGCACCGACTGGGTCTGGACGTACTCCATCGGGTCGGAGGCCAGTGCGCCCTGCGGGTAGGCCTTGGTCCAGACGTTGCCGATTGGGTGGAAACTGCTGGTGAGGTTCGGGCCGCCGGTGACCATGTACACGCGCACCGTCTCGTCCCGTTTGGCCTGCATCGGGCCGTAGCGGTCGGGCGTGAACGGGGCCTTCTCCCCGTTGAAGAGGACGTACGACGGCGTCTCGTCCATCATGGCCTGCAGGTCGAAACTGTGGTGGCCCTCCGTGCCCGCCGACCGGTTGGTGTACACCTCGTGTTGGCCGAGGTAGAACTCCCGGTCGACCGACGGCAGGCCGTCTTCGGGTTCGACGAGTATCATCCCGAACATCCCACTGGAGATGTGCATGTCGAGGTTGGGCACCGCGCAGTGGTAGATGAACGCGCCGGGGTACTCCGCCGTGAACGTCTCGGCGTTGGACTCGCCGGGCGCGGCGTTGGTCGCCACGTTCCCGCCACCCGTCCCGTAGATGGCGTGCATGTCGACGTTGTGCGGGCGAGCGTTCTCGGGGAGGTTCTTCAGCGTGAACGAGACGGTATCGCCCCGTCGAACCCGAATCATCGGGCCGGGCACCTGCCCCTCGAAGGTCATGAAGTCGAAGGTGACGCCGGGTTCTATCTCCGCTCGCACCTCCTTGACTTCGAGGGTGACCTCGTGGTGTTTGGGTTCGGACCAGTCGACGGGGTCCGGCAGGTCCGTCGGGTCCGCCGCCACCCGGTCGACCGTGGGTTTCGACTGCTGTTCCACCTGCGTTCGCTGTTGTTGGCTCTCCTCTGCGGTCGGAGCCTGAACGTCACATCCGGCCACCGCCGCCGTGCCGCCGACCCCGAGTGCCTGTAACGTCCGCCGCCGCGTGGTTTCTAACATTGGCTGTCACCTCTACAGGTAAACCGTGGACGGCGACATCCTTCAACCGAGACGATAGTTCCCACACGGCGGCTGTCACGGACGAATCGCTTCGCGTCGGGGTTTATACGTGTCGTGACCCGGCGGCGGCGACGCCCGGACGCGTCGCTCGGCAGGTGGGTTTCGAACGGAACGCGGACGCGGCCGGGACCAGGACCGCTCAGCAACAGAAGATGAACGGCTTGACCAGGCTCACCCGGTCGCCGTCCTCGATTTTGGTGTCGAAGCCGTCGAGGTTCTCGTTGAACTTGCCGTTGACGAGGACGCGCGCGAACGGCCGGGTGTTCTCGCCTTCGGGGTTCTTGTTCCACGCGCCGGGCAACTTCTCGGGGGCTTTCGCCCACCCGTCGGTCGACGCCTCCTCGTCCGTCTCCGCGATGAGGAGTTCGGCGAGGTCGGGGTTCTCCTCGAAGAGGGCGTCGAGCAGTTCTCGGAGCGTGTCGCCCTCGAAGGTGAACTCCCATTTGGGTTCGTCGACGGCGTCGCGGACGACGCCCGTCGCGTGCAGGTCGACGGTCGTTCGGGGGGTGGTCTCGCGCTCGGCGTCAGTGGTCGTACTCATGACGATTCGACGTAGGCGTAGATTCACGGAAAAGGTATGCCCGAACATATTCGCCGTCGAGCCGACGAAGCGAGGCGACTAAGTGAGTTCCCTGGCGAGGAGGGGTATGGTGCGCGACCCGTTGGGGGACGAGGACGCGCCCGACCTGCAGTCAGTCCTCGACGCACTCGACGACGACGACTGTCGGACCATCATCCGACACCTCGACGAACCCATGACGGCCACCGAGGTGTCCGAGGAGTGTGACATTCCAATGTCGACGACTTATCGGAAACTCGACCTGCTGACGGACGCGTCGTTGCTCGCGGAGGGCACGGAAATCCGCCCGGACGGGCACCACACGACCCACTACACGCTGGACTTCGAGGAGGTCCACATCGGTCTGACCGACGACCAGGAGTTGGAGGTGACCATCGGCCGTCCCGTCCGCACCGCAGAGGAACGGTTGGCGTCCATGTGGGGGGAGGTGCGCAAGGAGACATGAGCCAACTCGATTTAGTCCTCGCGGTCATCAAGACGGCGACGCTCGGACTCGGCGGTCTCATCACGGTCCTCTCGTACCGGGCGTACCGCCGGACCAGAGCCGCGCCGTTGCGTGCGCTCTCGGTCGGGTTCGCCCTCGTCACCCTCGGCGCCCTCCTCGCCGGGATGGTCCACCAGTTCACGTCGCTCGGTCTCACCTACTCCGTCGTCCTCGAGAGCACGCTCACCCTCCTCGGGTTCGCGGTCATCACCTACTCGCTGTACGCCGAGTGAGCGACGCTCGGGCGACGGCACCCTCGTCAGTAGACGACGTAAAGCAGGGCGTACACCACGTCGCCGAGGGCAAAGGAGACGACCCACAGACTCGCGGCCACGCGACCGACCCGCGCGTGAGCGGAGTTCCGGAGGGCGGCGACGGGCCGGGTCAGCGCGAGCAAGAGGACGTAATACAAAAGCGGGATACAGACCACCGCCAACAGGACGTGAATCGCCAGTATCGGGAGGTAGACGGTGTGGTAGACGCCCGTGGGACCGGGGAACTCCGCCGGGCCTTCGAGGACCACCTTGTAGAGATAGAGACCGAGAAAGAGCGCGAACAGGAGCGCAGAGAGGAGCATCAGCGCGCGGTGTTTCCGCACCTCGCCCCGGCGGACGAAGGCGACGCCCACGAGGATGCTCACGAGAGCGGTGGTGCTGAGGACGGCGTTGACGTGCGGGATGGCGTGGAGGACGGCCGTCGGCGCCCGGGGGAGCGCGCCGGCGGGAATCGACCCGAAGGCCGCGCCGAACACCAGTGCGAGCGAGACGGCCGAGAGGAGGGCGGTCAGCGCGGGCACTCGGTTGCGTGCGTCGAGTTTCGCGTCCATACGCGGTGTCGGGGGCGAACCGACAAAACGGTGCAGGATGTCCCGCGGGGAAAAAGGAAAGCCATTTCAAATACCCCCGTCAACGACTGAGTGCGCGACGACGTGCGGCGAAAAAACGCGCGAGCGTGGGTAGCCAAGCCAGGCCAAGCGTCTCGCTGTTTCGGCGCAAGTCCTTCGAGGACACGCCGAATCCCCCTGTTACAGACTTTCTCTCCCCCATTCCCTCCGATTCGGTCATTCGCCTACGGGAGTATCCACGCATGAACCCCCGAGGCCACCGACACTCAGTGAACGAATCAAATCGACAGACAACGTGGGAATGCGGGGAACGGTGGTAGCCAATGGCGACGATTCCCGACGGCGTAAGTATCCTTCCGAACCCCTCCGAGCAACGATTGAACCAGCGGCAAGTCGTCGATTATCGCAATCACCGAGAACGACTGTTGCGCTGGATGTGTTCGGTCGGAAAAGACGAAGACGCCGCAGAAGGCTACGCCGACGACACAGTTCGACGGCGGGCGTGTGACCTTGATCAATTCTATCGGTGGGTATGGACGCAAGCGGGCGGCTATACGACCGAGATTACCACCGACCACGCCGACGAGTATTTACAAGAAATTGCCTTTTCCGACGACTCTCGAAACCACAAGCAGAACGTTCGGAAATCCCTACAAACCTACTTCCGTTACCGAGAAATCGACTGGGAACCCCCGCACACGTTCGCAGGGCGTGGGGACACGATGGCACCCAGAGAGTATCTCACCCGAGAAGAACGGAAAGCGATACGCGAAGCTGCCTTAGAGTACGGCACTGTTCCCGCGTACAATTCCCTTTCCCCCGACGAACGGGAGCAGTGGAAGAAACACCTTGCACAACGATACCGCAAGCCGACGCGGGACGTAACCCCTGAGGACTTCAAGCGAGCGAACGGCTTCAAAATCCCCTCAATCATCAATGTCGCCCTCGACGGTGGGTTTCGTCCTGCCGAGATCGGGCGAGCAAAAGCGTCGTGGGTCGACACTGAAAACGCACTCCTCCGTATTCCCGTCGAAGATTCTACGAAGAACAGAAACAACTGGACCGTTTCACTTCGCCGTCGCACGGGCGATATGTTGGCCGAATGGTTAGCCGAACGGCGATTGTACGGCAAATACGATGGGAGAGAGGAACTGTGGCTTACCCGCGAAGGGAACCCCTACTGTTCGCGGACACTCAATTACCTCTTTGATAGACTGTGTGAGGTAGCTGAAATCGACACACAACACCGAGACTTGACGTTCTACGCGATTCGGCATTCGACGGGCACGTTCATGACGAGAGAAGATGGCTTGAAATCTGCCGCGAGTCAACTTCGACGGCGAACACTCCCGACGAAGTACGACCAGTCACCCCCCGACGAACGACGAAAAGCCTTAGAACGAATCGAGTAACCCACTTTCAGCACCCTCCAGTAGCTGGTGACACCTTTTTCGAGGATGAAGT
>JBDGTR010000023.1:0-29460 GCA_042216635.1 Haloplanus sp.
CAACGAGGTTCGCGCACGGCGAAGCCGTGCGCGTGTCCGAGGCGGCTTTGCCGCCTCGCTACCCCCGACTCCAGCGAGTCGGGGCTTTCGAGGTGTTCCCAGAACTCTCGGTGTCTTCTTGCAAGGCTTATCTGAACACTACCTGTGCCGGGCACCGAGGATTTATACCCGATACCGGGACCACCTCGCCCCGGACCGATGACACTCGACTTCGACTCGTCGCTCCGCTGGCCGCGTCGCACCGACGACGGACTCCACGCCCTGCTGGTCGGCACGCTCCTCGTCTTGAGCCTTCCGCTGGTCGTGCCGAGCGTCCTGCTCGCGGGGTACGCCGTCCGCCTCCTGCGCACCGACCCCGGCGACGACCCCCTCCCGTCCTTTGCCGACGTGCGGTCGCTCGCCGACGCCGGCGCGCGGGCGACTGCCGTCGTCGTCGCCTACCACCTCCCGCCGCTCGCCCTGTTGGCCGCCCAACTCCACACCTACGGCGCCGGCGCACGGAGCGGATTCGGTCTCTTCGCGCTCGGAACGTACGTCTCCCGGCCCGCGATGACCGCCGGCTTGCTCTCGGGACCGTCCGCCTCGCCCGTCGGGAGCGCCGTCCTCGCCGTCGCCGTCGTGACGCTTCCCGTCTGTAGCTACCTCGCCAGCGTGGCGCTGACCCGCTACGCCACGACCGGGCGTCTCGCACCCGCTTTCGAGGTGCGGACGGTCGCCCGCCGGGCCGCCTCGGGCGCCGTCCTCCGGGCGTGGCTCGCCGCGACGCTCGTGGCGTTCGTCGGCGGCGTCCTCGCCGCCGTCGTCGCGGGCGCCCTCGCACCCGTTCCCGGCGTCGGCGCGGTGGTCGGCGGCGCCGTTCGATTCTACGCGACGGTCGTCGGCGTCGGCGTCTGGACGAGTGCGCGCCCCGAGACGACGGTCGAGACCCCGTCTCCGAGGCGTTCGACGGCGCCGGCCTGATTACTCCGCGTGGGCGTCTTTCACGCCGTCGACCGTCTCCGCGACGGCGTCGACCCCCTCGTCGTGGAGGAGGTCGCCGACGACCACCACGTCGGCGTGTCGGCCCATCTCGTAGGCCGAGTCGTAATCGCCGACGCCGCCGCCGTAAAAGAGCGTCGCGTCGTCGAGGGCGTCGTGGGCGGCCTGTACCGTCTCGGGGTCGCCGAAGGTGCCCGAGTATTCGATGTAGACGATCTCCTGTCCGAACATCTTCTCGGCGACGGCGGCGTAGGCGGCGACGTCCTCGGGCGACTGGTCGCAGTCGGCGTCGGTGTACTCCGCCACCGACGACTCGGGGTTGAGGACGACGTACGCCTCCGTGTGGGTGCGCCCCCAGTCGAGACCGTTCTCGATGCGCACCCACTCCTTGTGGGCGCCGGTCACCCAGAAGATGTCGCCGGCGTTGAACACCGTCGGGATGAGATATCCCGCCAGTGCGTCGGAGTCGATGACGACCGCCGGATTCGACGGCTCCTGATAGAGCGGGACGTCGTACGTCCCGCAGGCGTCGACGACCGCCTCCATCTTCTCTGTGGTCATGCCGGTCGTTCCGCCGATTTCGATGGCGTCGGTCCCGGTGGCGCAAACGTCCTCGAAGGTCTCGCCCGCGACGAGGTCCTTGTCGGGGTCGACCTTCAGGACGTGGTCCCACTCGTCCCACGTGGTCATTGGGTGGGATACTCCCGGGAACCGGTAAAAAGGGTCCGACTCGCGGCGCGGGCGGACCGAACGGTTAGGACTCGCGGACGTGATAGTAGAGACACAGATGTTCGCACCCGACTTCCGCGAGGGGGTGCGGTCGATAACGCCGCTCCTCCCGGCGGCGGCGACCGTCGCGGTGGCGACGGGCGTCGCGGCGTCGGCGGCCGGACTCTCTCCCCTCCAGACGGTCGCCATGTCCGTCGGCGTCTACTTCCCGTCGGTGATGCTGGTGGCGTCGGACCTCCTCGCCGACGGCGTGCCGACGGCCGTCGTCGTCGTCACCGCACTCGTCGTGGGCGTCCGCGTCGTGATACTCAGCCTCTCTATCGCCCCCTACTTCGAGCGGTTCTCGACGCGGTGGAAGTGGGCGCTCGCGTACTTCCTCTGGACGCCGGTGTACGCACTCACCGTCGAGCGATTCGAGACCGAACCGACGGCCGACGCGCGGGGGTACTACCTCGGTCTGGCCGTCCCCCTGTGGCTGACCGTCCAGACGTTCGTCGTCGTCGGCATCGCCTTCGGCGCGCGCGTCCCGTCCAGCCTCGAACTGGGCTTTATCGTCCCGCTCGCGTTCGTCGCCCTGTTGCGGAACGTCCTGACCGACGCGTCCACGTGGGTCGCGGCCCTCGTCGGCGGCGGCGTCGCAGTCGCCGGTAGCGGGATTCCATTCGGTCTCGGCGTCGTCGTGGCGACGGTCTGTGGCGTCGTCGCGGGCGTCGCCGCGAGTCGACGGGAGCGAGCCGAATGACGCCCGCGACGACGAACTGGCTCCTCGTCGTCGTCCTCGGCGTCGGCACGTTCGCGTTGCGACTGTCCTTCATCCAGCTCTACGGACGGCTGGGCGCGTTCCCGCGCGGCGTCACGCGAGCGCTCGGATTCGTGCCGGCGGCCATCCTCGCGGCGCTCGTCTTTCCCGCACTCTTCCCGCTCGGGGGGTCGGTCGCCGACACGCTCGTCGGTCCCCACGCCGTCGCGGGCGGGGTGGCGGCGCTCGTCGCGTGGCGCACGCGGAGCATGACGGCCACCATCGTCGTCGGCATGGCGGTGCTGTGGGGCCTGCAGGGTCCGTTCTAGTCCGCCTTCGCCTGCCAGTTGCGCACCGTGTCCTCGCCGACGCCGTCTATCTGTTCGGCCAGCGCGTCGGGTTCGGCGTCCTTCAACCCGGCCACGTCGTCGACGCCGGCCGCTTTCAGTTTCTCGGCGGTCTTCTCGCCGATGCCCTCGATGGTCTCGAGTTCCGACCCCTCCTGCCGGGCCTGATACTCGCGGTAGTTACAGATGGGACAGCCGAGGTCCCACGGGTCGCGGTCCTCGTCCTCGTAGACGATGCGGAGGTGGGGCAGGTCGTGTTCCTCGCAGGTCTCGTCTGTCACCTCCACCTCGCCCCGCCGGGGCATCGGCAGGGAGTACTCGCAGTCGGGATAGCGCGTACACCCGACGAGGCGGGCGCCCGACCGCAGGCGCTTGACCGCGAGTTCGCCCCCCTCGGACTCGCCACACTCCGGGCAGGCGCCGATGACGAGGTCCTCCTCGGCGTCGGCCTCCTCGGCCTTACAGAGCGGACAGCCGTGGACGAACGTCTTGCGCCCGGCGAGCATCTTCACGTGTGCGAGACCGTGTTCCTCGCAGGTCTCCTCCAACAGGAGGGGTTTGCCCGTCGAAGGCAGGGGGAGCGTGTAGGTGCAGTCGGGGTAGCTGTCACAGCCGACGAAGTACGACCCGCGACGGCTCTGGCAGACGACGAGGTCGCCGCCGCATTCGGGACAGGGACCCACCGTCTTATCGGCCTTCAGCGACTCCTTGAGGTGTTCGCCGAGTTCCTCGCGGGAGGCCATCAGCCCCTCGAAGACGTCGTCGAGAATCTCGCGGGACTCGTCGGTCACCTCGTCCAGCGTCGCTTCGCCGCGGGCGATGGCGGCCATGTCGGCCTCCAACTGGGCGGTCATCTCCTCGCTGACGATGCGGTCGGCGAACTCCTCGGCCGCCGCGACGACGCTCCGGGCGAGACGAGTCGGTCGCGGCGGGTCGCTCTCGATGTACCCCCGGTCGTAGAGCTTCTGGATGACGTCGTGGCGGGTGGCCTTGGTGCCGATGCCCATCTTCTCCATCGTCTCGATGAGGCGGGACTGGCCGTACCGACGGGGCGGTTGTGTCTCCTTCGCGTCGAGGCGCGTCTCGGTGACCGCGAGTGCCTCGCCCTCCTCGACGTCGGGGACGAAGTTCTCGCTCGCCGAGAGGTAGGGGTAGACGGCGTGGTAGCCGGGGTCGAGGAGGCGCTTGCCGTTGGCCTTCAGCGACAGGCCCGCCGCCTCGGCGACGACCCGCAGGTGTTCCCACGTCGCGGGGTCGGCGACGGTGGCGAAAAAGCGCCGCACCACGAGTTCGTACACCGCCCACTCGTCGTCGGAGAGGTCCGACGCCGAGGGGAGTTCGCCCGTCGGGTGGATGGGCGGGTGGTCGGTGGTCTCCTCGTCGCCCTCCGTGGGTTCGATGTCGTCGGCGTCGAGCAACGACTCGGCGTCGTCGCCGAAGCGCCGACTCGCGCTCAGGGCGTCGAGCAGTTCCCGCGGGTCGAGGTCGTCGGGGTAGACCGTGTTGTCCGTGCGGGGGTAGGTGACGTAGCCGGCGGTGTAGAGGTCTTCGGCGATGCTCATCGCGCGCTGAGCGGAGTAGCCGAGGCTCCCGGCGGCGCGGATGAACTGCGTGGTGTTGAACGGCGCCGGCGGCGCGTCCGTCCGGGTGCGCCGGCGCACTTCCGTCACTTCGGCCGTCTCCGCGCTCTGGAGGGTTTCGTAGGCCTCCTCGGCGGCCGCCTCGTCCCAGACGCGTTCGGTCTCGGTGTCGTCCTCGTCGAGGTAGAAATACTGCGCCTCGAAGGACTCCGACCCCTTCTGGAGGTCGGCGAACAGTTCCCAGTAGGACTCGGGGTCGAACGCCTCGATTTCGCGCTCGCGGTCGACGATGAGTTTCAGCGTCGGTCCCTGCACCCGGCCGACCGAGATGAAGTCGTCGCCGAGTTGCCGCGCCGACAGCGAGAGAAAGCGCGTCAGCGCCGCCCCCCACACGAGGTCGACGATCTGGCGCGCCTCACCCGCCGCCGCGAGGTCGAAATCGAGGTCGTCGGGGTTCTCGAAGGCGTCTTTGACCTCGCGCTCCGTGATGGACGAAAAGCGCACCCGGTCGACCGGCACGTCCTCGTTGACCTCGCGGACGAGTTCGTAGGCCTCCTTCCCGATGAGTTCGCCCTCGCGGTCGTAGTCGGTGGCGACGACGACCCGCGAGGCCCGGCGGGCCAGTCGACGAAGCGCGGCGACGATGTTCTCCTGTGTCGGGCGCTTTTCGACCTCCGCCGAGATGAGTTCGACGGGTTCGACGTCCCGCCAGTCGGCGTACTCCGGCGGGAAGTCGACGCCGACGACGTGACCCGACAGCCCGATACAGCGCTTGCCGCCCCACTTGTAGACGTTGACGCCGTTGACCCGGTCGCTCTCGGCGCTCCCGCCGCTCAGAATGTCCGCGATGCGGCGGGCGGCGTTGTCCTTCTCCGTGATTATCAGTTCGGGGCCGCGACTCATTCGCTCCCCGATACGCCGACCACCCGCCTAAAGCTTTCGTGCTCGAAATCGCACGACTGCGGCGCGTTGCGTGGGAATTTCACTCACGATTCGACCGCGCGTGAGCGGCCGGTCGCCGAATCCGCGTCGGCGTCCGGTCGGGCAGGGTCACCGCGCCGACGTGCGTGACCGCCGGGTGGTCGGCCACCGCCTCGGCGACGGCGTCGGCGACGCGAACCACGGCGCCACCGCCGGCGACGAGGACGACGTCGCCACCGGCGGCGACGACGCGCCCCAACACCGCCTCGACGGCGTCGGCGTCGGCCGTCGAATCGAAGGCGACGAGGTGGGCCGGCGCGTCGGCGACGCCCGTCATCGCTCGGCCTCCGCCACGCGACGCGTCGCGTCGGCCAGCCACCGTTCGACCCGACTCGGCGACGTCTCGGCCGCCTCGGCGACGCGTTCGACCTCCGCGTCGAGCAACGCGCCGGCGTCGGCGATGCCCGCCTCGCGCAGTCGACCGGCGTAGGTCGACCCGATGCCGGACACCGATTCGAGGTCGACCGTCGGCGAGACGTCGGCGTCGCTGTCGGCGTCGTTCTCTGCTTCGTCTTCGTCGTCGTCTCCCTCCTCGTCCGTTCGCGGCGGTCCACTCGACACCGCGAGGTCGACGGCAGTGCCCGCGACGACGGTCGCCCCGGCCGCCGGGTCCTGTCCGACCACCGTCTCGGGCGGCGCGTCGGCCGCCTCGGCGCTCTCTTCGCCGACGACGAGGTCGGCGTCTTCGAGGGCGGCCAGTGCGTCCTTGCGGGTGTGGCCCACCACCGCCGGCACGGACACCTCGCGGCGTTCGGAGACGGTGAGGTCGACGGGCGTCCCCGGTTCGGCGACGGCGTGGGGCGAGGGGAACTGCTCGACCACCACGTCGTCTACCTCGCCGGGGCGAGCGGTCACCTCGCCGACGACGAACCCGGCGCGCTGGATGGTCTCGCGGGCAACCGACTGCGAGCGGTCGCGCACGTCGGGGACGGGGTCGTAGGCGAGGACGTCGTCCCCGCCGCCGGGGCGCAGGCTGAACCGGACCGAACTCAGCGCCTCGCGGTCGACCGGGTCGTCGAGGTCCGGCAACTGGAGTCCGAGACCGTCGTCGGCCGCGACGACGTTCGCCTTGAGGTCGACGGTCACCTCGCCGACGGCGTAGTCGACGCCGGCGAGGTCGGCGCGCGCGTCGGCGAGGGAGTCGCCGAGCGAAGCCACCACGCGGTCGGGGGTGAGCGTCGGTCGGAGTGCGTCGGCGCCCTCCAACCGCATCCTGAGCGCGTCGCGTTCGCGTTCAAGTGCGTCGACCCGGGTCTCCAGTCGGTCGCGCTCGGACTGGAGTTCGACCAGTCGCTTTTCGAGCGTCTTCCGGAGGTACTCCTTCTCCCGGTAGAGTCCTTCGACCTCGCGTTGCTCCGCGCGGTCGAGTTTCGAGACGTCGAGTCGGGAGAGCGCCCGCGCGAACGCGGCGCCCTCGTCGGCCGCGTCACCGTCGTCGGCCATGTCACTCCGGGCGCGGGACGGGGACGATGTCGAGGGAGACCCGACTCGCCGCCGTCACGTCGTAGTCGTGGCGCGTGGTGAACTGGGGGTCGGTGGGCGCGGCGACGAGGACGGGCCGGTAGGCGCGGACGGTCCCGTCGTCGTCGCGTTCGGGGCGCGCCCGCACCGACAGCGCCACGTTCAGGTCGGCCTCGACGCCCGCGAAGCGGAACCACGCGGGGTCGATGGGCGCGTCGAGTTCGCCCGCCGCCACCGCCCGGCGCACGTCGCGTTCCGTCGAGAGGGACTGCCGGTCGAGGGCCGCCTGCTCCTCGGCGACCGACCGCGCGACGCCGCTGACCAGTTCTTCGAGCGGTCGGGAGAGCCACGCCGCCGGTTCGTCCGCGCTCACGACGACCCACCCGTCGCCTGTCGGGTGATGACCTCAGGCACCGACCGGTCCGGCGCGGGCTTGGGGACGAGCGTCGTCCGCAGGCGACAGGCCGCCGACGCGTCGAGTCCGTACACCTTGCTGTCGTAGGCGGTGTGCGACTTCACGTCGAGTTGCACCTCGCGTTCGCCCTTGACCTCCTGTTTCTGGTAGCCGCCCTTCCCCCCGATGGAGAAGAATCCGAGGTCGAGACCGACGCCGCCGCCGCCGCCGTACTTCTTGCGCGAGGACTCGTAGGACGTCCGCAGGTCGCGCGAGAACTGGGAGTCGCTCTCGACGTGGGTGCTCCGGGTGTGCCAGCGCACCCAGAATCGCAGGTCGATGTCGGTCTCGCTGAACTCGTAGAACGTCGGCGTGACGCCGTAGGCCAGAAGCGACAGCGGCTGGTCGTTCGTCAGCGTCGAGACGTTGGTGACGTTGCCGTCGGCGTCCGTCTCCTCGACGATGCCGAGGATGACCGACCCCGCGTCGAGTTCCATGTCCGCAAGCGTCTGTGCCGTCTGGACCGAGTTCAAATCCAGCGCCGTCTGTCCGTCCGCGACGGCCAGTGCCGCCTTGCGGACGAGTTCGGCGAACGGTATCTCCTCTACGACGTCGGTAACGGGGTCTGCCATGCCTGAACCTCCGGCGCCGTAGAGGACCGACGAGACGATAAGTGTTTATTGAGCAGAACTAACAGTTTCCGTATAATTCGTCGGACGCGAGCCGACGGGTTCAGGCCTCGGCGTCGAGTCGTTCCCGGAGGAGTCGATTGACCGTCCCGGGGTCGGCGCTCCCACCCGTCTTGCCCATGACCTGTCCGACGAGGAAGTTGAGCGCACCGCCCTCGCCGTCGTGGTAGTCCGCGACGGCGTCGGGGTTCTCCGCGATGGCCTCCGCGACGGCCGTCTCGACGGCGTCGTCTTCGGCCTTGCCCAACCCCTCGCGTTCGACCACCGTCTCGGGGTCCAGTCCCTCGTCGAGCATCGCGCGCAACACCACCTCGCGGGCGTTCTTCTCGGTTATCTCGCCGGCGTCGACGAGTTCGACCAGACGGGCGAACTCGTCCAGGCGGTCGCTGACGTCCGTGACTGCCATGTCGCGGTAGTTGAGTTCGCCCAGCAGGTCGTCGGCCACCCACGTCGCCGCGAGGTCCGGGTCGAAGCGGTCGGCCACGTCCTCGAAGAAGTCAGCCACCTCCTTCGTGGAGGTGAGCTTCGACGCCGCCTCCGCGTCGAGACCGTACTCGGCCTGGAAGCGCTCCCGGCGGGCCGACGGGAGTTCGGGAATCGCTATCTCCGCTTTCCAGTCGGCGACCTGCAGGGGCGGCAGGTCCGCCTCGCGGAAGTAGCGGTAATCCTTCTCCGCTTCCTTCGAGCGCATCGAGACGGTGATGCCCCGGCTCTCGTCCCAGTGGCGCGTCTCCTGTTCGACCTCGCGGCCGCGCTCGACCGCGTTCTTCTGGCGGGTCACCTCGTAGGCCAACGCCTTCTCGGCGCCCTTGTGACTGGAGATGTTCTTCACCTCCGTCCGGTTGGCCGCCGCGAGGGCGTCTTCGGATATCGACCCGTCGTCGCCCACCTCGTCGGCGGGCACGAGCGAGATGTTGGCGTCGATGCGGAGACTGCCGTCGCGGGTGGAGTCGAAGACGCCGAGATATTCGAGGACCTCCTCCAGTTTGGCGAGGAAGCGCCGCACCTCGCTCGGTCCCCGGAAGTCGGGTTCGGTGACGATTTCCATCAGTGGCGTCCCCGCGCGGTTGTAGTCTACGAGGGTGTAGTCGGCGGTGTCGATGCTCCCGCCGGCGTGTTGGAGACTGCCGGGGTCCTCTTCGAGGTGGGCGCGCCCGATGCCCACCTCGCGTCGGTCGCCCTCGACCGTGATTTCGAGCGACCCGTCGGCACAGATGGGGGCGTCGTACTGGGTTATCTGGAAGTTCTTCGGCAGGTCGGGGTAGTAGTAGTTCTTCCGGTGAAAGCGGGTCTCCTCGGCGACGTCGGCGTCGAGGGCCTTCCCCACCTTCACCGCCGCCTCGACGGCCGCCTCGTTGAGGACGGGGAGCGACCCGGGGAGTCCGAGACAGACGGGACAGGTGCGGGTGTTTGGCTCCTCGTCCTCGACGGGGTCGGTCGAACAGCCACAGAAGATCTTCGTCTCCGTTTCGAGTTGGACGTGGACCTCCAGCCCGATGACGACGGCGAGGTCACGTTGCTGGAGCGCCTGCGCGGTCATTGGGCCGGATTCGGTGGCGGACGGCTAAAGGCTAACGGGACGGGCAGAGGCGCGGACCTCTCGCCCGGCGGGCAGAGCGCGAGGCGGCGACCGTCGCCCGGGTATGTTCGCAACGTGGTACTTGTCTGACGTACATTTATAGGTCCGGGCGGACCTGTAGATGCCATGAGCAACAGGGTGGAGGAGCTCGAATCGCAGGTCACGCAACTGCAATCCATCGTCGACGGCATCACCGAAGAACTGGCCGAGACGCGCGAACGGCTCCAGGCGCTCGAATCGTCGGAGGGCGTCGACAACTCCCGGACGCCCGAGCGCCGCGACGCCGAGGTGACCGCCGACGTGGGTGCCGAAGTGGAACGCGCCGAGGAGACGGCCGGGGAAGCCGCCGAAGAGGCGGAGGCGGAGGCGGCCGACAACGATACCACGGAGGAGACCCAGAGCGAAGACGACGAGGGAGACTCGGACGGCAACGACATCATCGTCGCCTGACCGGGTCGCTCTCACGAGCACCCCCATGCACATCAAAGAGCTCGTACTGGACGATTTCAAGAGCTTCGGCCGGAAGACCCGCATCCCCTTCTACGAGGACTTCACCGTCATCACCGGCCCGAACGGGTCGGGCAAGAGCAACATCATCGACGGCGTGTTGTTCGCGCTGGGACTCGCCCGGACGCGCGGCATCCGCGCCGAGAAACTGACCGACCTCATCTACAACCCCGGTCACGAGGACGAGACCGACCGCTCGGGACCGCGCGAGGCGAGCGTCACCGTCGTCCTCGACAACGCCGACGGCACGCTCGACCGCTCGCAGGTGGTCAACGCCGCCGGCACCGACGACGTGGGCGACGTCGAGGAGATAACGGTCAAACGCCGGGTCAAAGAGACCGAGGAGAACTACTACTCCTACTACTACCTCAACGAGCGGTCGGTGAACCTCTCGGACATCCAGGACCTCCTCGCGCAGGCGGGCGTCACGCCCGAAGGGTACAACGTCGTGATGCAGGGCGACGTGACCGAGATAATCAACATGTCGGCCCACCAGCGCCGGGGCATCGTGGACGAAATCGCCGGCGTCGCCGAGTTCGACGCCAAGAAAGAAGACGCCTTCGAGGAGCTAGAGACCGTCGAGGAGCGCATCGGCGAGGCCGACCTCCGCATCGAGGAGAAAGAAGACCGCCTCGACCAACTGGAAGACGAACGCGAGGCGGCGCTTGAGTACCAGTCGCTCCGCGAGGAGAAAGCGGAGTACGAGAGCTACCTCAAGGCCGCCGAGCTAGAGGAGAAACGAACGAGCCTCGAACGGACGGGCAAGCAAATCGAGGCCAAAGAGCAGGAACTCGCCGACCGCCAGTCAACGCTGGACGAGCGACAGGGGAAGGTCTCACGACTCGAAGACGAACTCGACGACCTCACCCGCGAAATCGATCGCAAAGGCGAGGACGAACAGCTCAGAATCAAAGGCGAAATCGAGGAGATAAAGGGCGAAATCGGGCGGCTCGAAGACAGCATCGAGAGCCAGGAGGAACGCATCGAAGAGACCGAGAACGACCGCCGCGAGGCGTTCGTCGCGCTCGACCGCAAGAACGAGCGCATCGACGAACTCGACGAGGAGATTCGCTCCATCAAAGTCGAGAAGGCGTCGGTGAAACGCGACAGAGAGGAAAAAGAGGCGGCCCTCGAAGAGGTGGAGGCGGAAATCGAGGGCGTCGACACCGAGTTCGACGAACTCAAAGACGAACTCGCGGAGCGAAAGGAGCGCCTCGAATCGCTGAAGACGGAGAAAAACGACGCCCAACGCGAGAAAGACCGCCTGCTCGACGAGGCGCGACGGCGCTCGAACCGCATCAGCGACGTCGAGGAGGAGTTGGCGACCGCGCGCGAGCGGATACCCGAGTTGAAAGCCGACCTGTCGGACCTCCACAGCGAACTCGACCGCGCCGAGAAGAACCGCGAGAAGATACAGTCGGCCATCGAGGAGTTGCGCGCGGAGAAGGCCGACGTACAGGACGACCTCGACGCGGTCGAAGACGACCTGCGGGCGAAACAGAACGAGTACGCCGAACTGGAGGCGCGGGCGGACCGCGACGGCGACTCCTCGTACCCCCGGTCGGTGACGACGGCGCTCAACGCGGGCATCGACGGCGTCCACGGCGCCGTCGGGCAGTTGGGAAGCGTCGACGCCGAGTACGCCACCGCCTGCGAGACGGCGGCGGGGGGCCGCATGGCCAACATCGTCGTCGACGACGACGGCGTCGGTGCGACGTGTATCGACTACCTCAAATCCCGCAACGCGGGGCGGGCGACGTTCCTCCCGCTGACGGAGATGGACCGCCGGGGACTACCCTCGAAGCCCTCCCACCCGGGCGTCGTGGACTTCGCGCGCAACCTCGTCGACTACGACGACCGCTACGCGGGCGTCTTCTCGTACGTCCTCGGATCGACGCTCGTCGTCGAGGACATGGACGCGGCCCGCGACCTGATGGGCGACTACCGCCTCGTCACTCTCGACGGCGACCTCGTGGAGCAAAGCGGCGCGATGACCGGCGGGTCCGGCGGCGGGTCGCGCTACTCGTTCACCAAGAGCGGCAAGGGGAAACTCGAACGCCTCGCGGAGGAAATCGAGTCGCTGGAGGACGACCGCCAGGAGTTGAACGCGGAGATACGCGACGTGGAGTCGCGTCTCGACGACGCCCGCGACCGCAAGACCGACGCGGCAGAGCGTGTGCGCTCGGTCGAGAGCGACGTCGAGGACGCCGAGGACGCACTCGCGGAGACCGAAGCGGAAATCGAGGAGTTGGAGACCGAACGCGAGGAGTTGGAGACCGAACGCGAGTCGGTCGACGAGGAGATGTCCGAACTCGACGAGCGGATGGCCGACCTCGATTCGGAGATGGAGAGCGTCGAGGCGGACATCGAGGAGTTGGAGGCGGAACTGGCGGACTCGCGGATACCCGAACTCACCGACCGCAAAGAGGAGATAGAGGCGGAACTCGACGAACTCGACGAGCGGATGGCGGACCTCGACGCCCGCCTCAACGAGACGGAACTCGAACGCGAGTACGCGGCCGAGGCCGTCGAGGAGTTAGAGGAGACCGTCGAGACGGCACAGAACCGCAAGGCAGAGGCCCAAGAGCGCATCGAGGAGTTGGAGAGCGACGTCGAGGAACGCGAGGCGTCGCTCGAAGAGAAACGCGCCGCCATCGAGGACCTCGAAGACGAACTCGCGGACCTGAAAGACGAGCGCCGGGAGATACAGGACGACCTCAAGGAGGCCCGAGAGGCGCGCGACGCCCAGCAAGAACGGGTGGCGGCCGTCGAGTCGAAACTCGACGACCTGCGGGAGCGAGCGGAGCGACTGGAGTGGGAGATAGACGAACTCGAAAGCGAGGTGGGCGAGTACGACCCCGAGGAGATACCCGACCACGACGAGGTGGAGGAGAACGTCGACCGCCTCGAATCGGAGATGGCCGACCTCGAACCGGTGAACATGCTCGCCATCGACGAGTACGACGAGGTGGAGTCGGCGCTGGCGGACTTACAGGAGCGCCGGGACACGCTGGTCGAAGAGCGCGACGGCATCGAGGAGCGCATCGACCGCTACGAGTCACAGAAGAAAGCGACGTTCATGGACGCCTTCGAGGCCATCGACGAGCAGTTCCAGGACATCTTCGAGCGCCTCTCGGCGGGGTCGGGCGAACTCCACCTCGAAGACGAGGACGACCCCTTCGAGGGCGGCCTGACGATGAAGGCCAAACCGGGGGACAAACCCGTCCAGCGCCTCGACGCGATGAGCGGCGGGGAGAAATCCCTGACCGCCCTCGCCTTCATCTTCGCCATCCAACGGCACAACCCCGCACCCTTCTACGCGCTCGACGAGGTGGACGCCTTCCTCGACGCCGCCAACGCCGAACGCGTCGGCGAGATGGTCGACGACCTGGCGGGCGAGGCGCAGTTCGTCGTCGTCTCGCACCGCTCGGCCCTGCTCGAACGCTCCGAACGCGCCATCGGCGTCACCATGCAGGGCGACAACGTAAGCGCCGTCACGGGCATCCGCCTCGACGGCGAGAGCGAGGGCGAAAGCGAGGAGGTGACGGCGGATGACTGAGGGCGCAGACGACGAGAACGCCATCGACGCCGCCCTCCCGGACCGCCCGGACTCCGACGACGACGACGAGGTCGAACCCGTCGAACTGCTGGTGCAACTCGCCGAAGAAGGCGAGATAGACCCGTGGGACATCGACATCGTGGACGTGACCGACGCCTTCCTCGACCGCCTAGACGAGACGGACCTCCGCACGTCGGGGCGGGCGCTGTTCTACGCGAGCGTCCTCCTGCGGATGAAAAGCGACGCGATGCTGGCCGACCCGGACCCCGAACCAGAACCGGAGCCGTGGGAGGTGGCGATGGAGGGCGGCGACCCGGCGACGGACGGCCACGACCCGGTGGACGCCCTCGACGCCGAACTCGACCGACGACTGGAGCGCAAACAGGCCCGGGGGTCCCCGGAGACGCTGGACGAACTCGTGCGCGAACTCCGCGACGCCGAACGGGGGTCGTGGTGGAAGGAGTCGCGGAGTTACGACACCTCGGCGTCGCCCCACGGCTTCGACCGGGGGACCCAGACCCTCGACTATCGCGGGGGCGACGACCACCGCGTCGGCGGCGAACCCACCGAGTCGGACGTCACCGGCACCACCCACGCCGAGGACATCGAATCGACCATCGAGGACGTCCGCGAGGCGCTTCGCCCCCACTACGACGCCGGGCGCACGGAAGTGCTGTTCGCGGAGGTGCGCTCGGCGGGCGGGACGCCCGTCGAGACGTTCCTCGCACTGCTCTTTCTGTCCCACCGCGGCGAGATACGCCTCCGACAGGACGACCTGTTCGGCGACCTCTGGCTCCGCGACCCGTCGGCGCCGGCGGCCGGCGACGAGGCCGTCGCGGATTGAAGGTGTTTGGTGTGAGTCACTGCCGCTGGGTCGCCGGGACGGAGCGGCGACCCAGCGGTACACAGTCACACGAAACGCTACGACTGGTCGCCGGCGCGGGAGCGCTACACCACGAGTCCCGCTTCCATCGCCGCGATGAGAAGCGTCAGGAGCGGGACGCTCAACACCGTCGTCACGAGGACGACCGTACTGACGTACTCGGCGACGGTGAGACCGTTGCCGGCGGATTCGCCGCCGAACTCCACGATGAGGAGGAGCGGCGTGACGGCCGCCGGCGTCGCGCATTCGAGGACGAACGTCCGGGCGACGGTGGGGTTGGTGAAGCCGACGACGAGGGCGACGGCGACGCCGACGGCGGGGGCGACGACGGTCTTGAGCACCGTCGCGCTCCCGGCGCGGGCCAGCGCCGTCCCGTAGTCGGTCTCGGCGAGTTGGACGCCGAGGATGAGAAGCATCAGTGGGATGGAGGCGTTGCCGACGAGCGCGAGCGTCTGCATGGTCGTCCCGTCGGCCGGCGGGACGACCCCCAACCACCGTACGAGGAGGGCGGCGACGACGGCGTAGACCAGCGGGATGCGGAGCGCGCGCTTCATCCCCGCGTAGCCGTGGTTGCCGCCGCTTCGCTGGGCGATGTAGATGCCGACGGTGTAGGTCAGGATGGCCTGTACGGTCAGAAAGAGGACGGCCGTACTCCGGCCGTCGGTGCCGAACGCGAACGCGGAGAGGGGGATGCCGTAGTTACCGGAGTTGGGGAAGGCGCTCACGAGGACGAGGGCGCTCAGGACGGGTTCGGACTCGCCGAGGACGCGGCCGGTCGCCTCCGAGACGGCGACCATCACCACGAAGTAGCCGGCGGTGGCGACGCCGATGCGGACGAGCGTCGACTGGGCGAGCGTCGCGGTGGCGATGCTGTGGAAGATGAGCGCCGGGATGAGGACGTACACCGCCACCGTGTTGAGCGGTTCGATGTCCACGTCGTGGGTGCGTCCCAACACCACCCCGACGCCCCCGATGGCGATGATGGGGAGGATAGCGGTGGCGAAAATCGAGACCAGCGACATCAGCGGTGACTCCCGGTCGGCGTCGTCTGCGCGCAGGGCGTCGGTGCCACGCGAGCGTTCACGACGCGGTGGCTTCGGAACACTATGCGAGGCGCCACGCCTCGGGGTCGGTGCCGGCCGACTCGGCGACGCCCCGGCGTTCCATCTCCGCGAGCACCTCGTCCAATCGGTCGGGTTGGGCGATTTCGAGTTCGATGCGCCCCACGTCGTGGTAGGCGTCGAGGTAGCGCCGCAGGTCCGCACGCTCGAACGTCTCCTCGTCGGCGTGGTCCATCACGCCCGCGAGGAGGTCCACCATGTCCTCGACGAAGTTCCACGGGTAGACCACCCACGCCCACTCGTCGAGGCGTTCGCCCACGAAGTCGGGGTCGAACTCGCTGTTGCCGAGCAACTGGAGGGTGGCCGTCCGCACCTCGCCGACGCCCCGGTCGGTGACGTAGTCGTGGGCGCGGTGCATCGACTGGCCGGTGTCGGCGATGTCGTCGACGACGAGGACGTCCTTGCCCTCGACGCTCCCCTCGGGGAGGGGGTAGCGCACTTCGGGGTCGTCGCCTTTCGCCGCCGTGCCGACGTAATGTTCCATCTTGAGGCTCGTGAGGTCGTCGAGACCGAGGAAGTCACAGAGACACCGCCCCGCGAACCACCCGCCGCGGGCGAGGGCGACGACCACGTCCGGGTCGAACTCGGCGGCGCGCACGTCGTCGGCCACGTCCCGACAGAGTCCGTAGATGTACTCCCAGTTCGTTATCGTGCAGGGAAACTCCTCCGGGAGGTCGCTCATGGCAGGGAGTCACGCCGGACGGCATATAAGGATTTACGGGTCACCTCGACGAACGTTCGTGAACGATTCGGCGTCGCCGCTCGTCTCGACGGTCGAATCGCTCTACGAGCGATACCGGAGGAGTCGCCCTCGGCTTTATCACGGCGCCCGCACACCTCGACGCATGGACGTGCGCCGAACCCTCCTCGTCGACGCGTTCGCGGACGACCCCCTCGCCGGCAACGCGGCGGGAGTGGTCCCGGACGCCGACGGACTCGAGGCCGAACAGATGCAGGCGGTCGCCCGCGAACTCAACGCCAGCGAGACGGCGTTTCTCACCGGCGACGACGACGCCGACCGCCGGATTCGCTACTTCACGCCGGCACAGGAGGTGCCCCTCTGTGGCCACGCCACCATCGCCAGCCTCGCCCACCTCGACGGCGAGGGCGAACTCGACGGCGAGGGAACGCTTCGGACGAACGTGGGCGTCATCGACGTGTCGGTCGACGACGGGGTGGCGTGGATGGAACAGGACGACCCCGAGGTGGAGACGGTCGACCTCGATTACGACCGGGCGGGCGAGGCGCTTGGAATCGACCCGGCGGCCCTGCGCGACGTGGGCGCGGACCTGCCGGCGGCCTACGCGACGACGGGCCTGCCCTTCCTCGTGATTCCCGTGAACTTCCTCGAACACCTCGGCGGCGCCGACCCCGACATGGACGCGGTGGCGTCGCTGGCGACCGAGTACGACGCGACGGGCGTCTACGCCTTCACCTTCGACGCCCTCGACCGGGATTCGACGCTCCACGCGCGGATGTTCGCGCCGGGCGCGGGGGTCCCGGAGGACCCCGTGACGGGCACGGCAAGCGGGGCCTGTGGCGCGTACCTCCGCGAGGTGGACGCCTTCGACGACGACTTCCCCGAGGAGATGCGCTTCGAACAGGGACACTTCGTCGACCGGCCGGGCGTGGTTCGGGTGCGGGTCGGCGACCGGGTGGAGGTGGGCGGGCGCGCGGTGACGGCGCTCGACGGGTCGCTCGCGGTGCCGTCGACCGACGACGACGACATCCTCGAGGCCTGAGACGGCCTCGCACGGCGCCGCCGTCTTTGCACGGTTCGGAACCTTCTTTACGCCGGTCGCAGGTATCGTGAAGTACGAAATGGCTGTAGTTTGGCTGGAAGACGTTCGGGCCACGGACCTTGGGACGGTCGGTGGCAAGGCGGCTTCGCTCGGCGAACTCACGGCGGCGGGGTTGCCCGTCCCGCCGGGATTCGTCGTCACCGCCGGCACCTACCGTACCTTCATCGAGGACGCCGGCATCGACGACGAACTGTTCTCGGCGGTCGACGTAGACTCCGACGACTCCGAAGCGCTCGCGGCGGCCCACGACCGGGCGCACGAACTCATCATGGAGACGGAGATGCCCGAGGAGGTACGCGAGGAAATCCTCGAGGCCTACCGGTCGATGGGTGGCGAGACGGAGGCGTTCGTCGCCGTTCGCTCGTCGGCGACGGCCGAAGACCTCCCGGACGCCTCCTTCGCGGGCCAACAGGAGACGTTCCTCAACGTCACCGAGTCCGACCTCCTCGAACGCGTCAAGGAGTGCTGGGCGTCGCTGTTCTCCCAGCGCGCCATCTACTACCGCAACCAGAAGGGCTTCCCGCACGACGAAGTCGACATCGCGGTGGTCGTCCAGCGGATGGTCGACTCCGAAAAAAGCGGCGTGATGTTCACGAGTCACCCCTCGACGGGCGAACCCCAGATAATCATCGAGGGCGCGTGGGGACTCGGTGAGGCCGTCGTCTCCGGCGCCGTCTCGCCCGACAACTACGTCGTCGACCGCGAGAGCAATGAGGTGATACAGGCCACCGTCGCCGACAAGAAGGTGATGCACGTCAAAGACGAGGAGACGGGCGAAACCGTCGAGCGCGAAGTGCCCGAGGACCGCCGCGAAGCGCGGGTGCTCACCGAGGAGGAAATCGCCCGCCTCGTCGAACTCGGCGAGAAGGTCGAGGACCACTACGGCGACCCACAGGACGTCGAGTGGGCCGTCTTCGACGGCGAGGTGTACATGCTCCAGTCCCGGCCAATCACGACCATCGACGACGGCTCCGAGGCGGAAGCCGAGGCCGAGGCCGCCGCGAACGGCGACGGCGACGGGGACGACGGCGAGGAAGGCGAGTACCTCCTCACCGGACTCGGCGCGAGTCCGGGCGTCGCCTCCGGCGCGGTCCGCATCGTCACGAAACTCGACCACCTCGACCAGGTGGACGACGGCGACGTCATCGTCACCGAGATGACGATGCCCGACATGGTGCCCGCGATGAAGCGGGCGTCGGCCATCGTCACCGACGAGGGCGGGATGACCTCTCACGCATCTATCGTCTCGCGCGAACTCGGCGTGCCGGCCGTCGTCGGCACCGAGACGGCCACGCGAACCCTCGAAGACGGACAGGTCGTCACCGTCGACGGCGAACGCGGCGTCGTCACCGAGGGGCGGTCGACCACCGTCGACGTCGACCGACCGGGGAGCGAACGTCGCCCCCGTCCGGCGACCAACGCCGTCACCGCCACCGAGGTGAAGGTCAACGTCTCCATCCCGGACGCCGCCGAACGCGCGGCCGCCACCGGCGCCGACGGCGTCGGACTCCTCCGCATGGAGCACATGGTCCTCTCGCTCGGCAAGACGCCCGAGCGATACATCGAAGACGAGGGCGCGAAGGCCTACGTTGACGAACTCGTCGGCGGCATCCGGCAGGTGGCCGAGGAGTTCTACCCCCGTCCCGTCCGCGTGCGCACCCTCGACGCCCCGACCGACGAGTTCCGGCAGTTGGAGGGCGGCGACGACGAACCCCACGAACACAACCCGATGCTGGGCTACCGGGGCATCCGTCGGAGTCTGGACCGCCCCGAGGTGTTCGAACACGAACTGGAGGCGTTCAAGCGCCTCTACGAGATGGGCTACGAGAACGTCGAAATCATGTTCCCGCTGGTCAACGACGCCGACGACGTGGCCCGGTCGAAAGCCCACCTGGAGAGCGTCGGCATCGACCCCGAGAAGCGCGAGTGGGGCGTGATGATAGAGACGCCCGCCAGCGCGATGGGCATGGCCGACATCGCCGCCGAGGGCGTCGACTTCGCCTCCTTCGGGACGAACGACCTCACGCAGTACGTCCTCGCGGTCGACCGCAACAACGAGAACGTCTCGGACCGCTTCGACGAACTCCACCCCGCCGTCCTCGAACTCATGGGCGAGACCATCGACGCCTGCCGCGAACACGACGTCGATACGAGCATCTGCGGACAGGCCGGCTCCGACCCGCGCATGGTGAAGTTCCTCATCCGCAAGGGCATCACCTCCATCAGCGCCAACATCGACGCCGTCCACGACGTCCAACACGAGGCTCAGCGCGTCGAGGAACGCCTCATCCTCGATTCGATTCGCTGACGCCCCGTCGCGTTCGAGTCTTCCACCCCAGCCGTTTTCTCCGCGCTCGTGACTCCCACGGCGTCGCCGCCCGCCGTCGCCGCGCCAGACGTCCGATAGCGGAACGGATAAACGGCGTCGCCGGCAGGCTGTAACTATGCAGGCGGCCCCGCAGACGTTCGACCGCGTCCTCTCGTCGATGTGTACGCGTCCGCACCCGGCCGCGCGAGAGGCGGCCGAGCGATTCCTCGCCACCAACCCGGGCGACCCGGCGACGTACCGCTCGGTGGCGGAACTGGAACGCGAGGCCGTCGAGACGCTGGGCGAGGTGACGGGACTGGACGACCCCCACGGCTACGTCGCAAGCGGCGGGACGGAGGCGAACATACAGGCGGTCCGGGCGGCGCGCAACCGGTCTGCCGCCGACGACCCGAACGTCGTCGCACCGGAGAGCGTCCACTTCTCGTTTGCGAAGGCGGCGGAGGTGCTCGGCGTCGAACTCCGAACGGTGCCGGTGGACGCCGACCGCCGCGCCGACCCCGAGGCGATGGGTGACCGCGTCGACGCCGACACCGTCCTCGTCGTCGGCGTCGCGGGGACGACGGAGTACGGCCGGGTCGACCCCATCCCGGCGCTCGCGGACCTCGCGGCCGACACCGGCGCGTTCTGTCACGTCGACGCCGCGTGGGGCGGGTTCGCGCTCCCCTTCACCGACCACGCGTGGAACTTCGCCGACGCCGACGTGGACACGATGACCGTCGACCCGCACAAACTCGGGCGGGCGGCGGTGCCCGCCGGCGGCTTTCTCGCGCGCGACGCCGAAACGCTCGACGCCCTCGCCGTCGAGACGCCCTACCTCGAATCCACGTCGCAGGCGACGCTGACGGGGACGCGAAGCGGCGCGGGCGTCGCCAGCGCCGCCGCCGCGATGGACGAACTCTGGCCGTCGGGCTACCGCGAGGCGTACGAACGCGCCCGGGGCGACGCCGAGTGGGTGGCCGAGGCGCTTCTCGACCGGGGGTTCGACGTGGTGCCGCCGGAACTCCCGTTGGTCGCCGTCTCGCTCCCCGAGAGTCTCTTCGAGTCGCTCTCCGAACGCGGGTGGCGCCTCTCGCGGACGGCGGCGGGCGAACTCCGCGTGGTCTGTATGCCCCACGTCACCCGCGAGACGCTCTCGACGTTCCTCGCCGACGTCGACGAGTTGCGCGACGGCGGGGACGGGACGGCCGACGCCGAAATCTGAAAGACTTACGTCACCCCCTACCCACCACACCCGTGTGTCGCTCCTCGCGCCGGTCGCGGTCGACCTCCTGCAGTTCGACTGGCTGACGCGACTGGTCCGCACCGCGACCGGGTGGGGCGGACTGGGCATCGTCTTCGTCTACTCGTTTCTCATCGCCTTCGCGCTCCCGGGCGTCAGCGAGGTGGTGTTGCTCGCGCCCCTCGACCTCGGTCTCCCGGTCGAGGTGCGCCTCGGAATCATCATCCTCGTCTCGGCGGCCGGGAAGGCCTGCGGGAGCGTCTTCGCGTTCCACATCGGACAGGAGGCCAAGGAGTCAGGACCGCTGATTCGCGCGCTCCGCCGGTCGCGGTTCGACGTCATCGAGTGGTCCGAACGCCGGACGGTCGAACTCGCGCGCCGGTGGGGGTACGCCGGTCTCGCCGTCGGACTCTCCGTTCCATTCTTCCCCGATACGCTCTCAATCTACGCCTTCGCCGTCCTGGAGGAGGATTACCTCCGGTTCGCGGCGGCGACGTTCGTCGGGAGCGTCGGGCGCCTGCTGGTCACGCTCGCGCTCGCGGGAAGCGTCGTGGCGCTGGTCTAAGCTCACTTGAGGTCCGCCTCGGCCAGCGCCTCGTTCAGGTCGTCGCGGACGCGTTCGCCCGTCTCGCGGTCCATCGCCGTCGTGACGACGCGGTTCTCCTGGACGCTCGACCCGTCGCGCAAGAGCAGACGGACGTTGCCGTTGCCGTCGGCGCGAGTCGCCTTCGCGCGCAACCCGGACTGCGAACCTTTCCCGCCGGCGTCGATGGGTCCCGGCACGATTTTCTTGACGTGTGGGTGTTCGGCGACGGTGGCGATGGCGCGCCGGCCCGGCCGACCGCCGATGAGCGTGGTGTGTCGGCCGCCGAGTTTCTCCGAAGGCGGCGTCTCGACCACTTCGAGCGCCCGGTCGTCCCGGCGTTCGAGGACGGACTCGACCACGTCCTCGCCGGCGACGCGGTAGAACTCGTAGTGACACTGCGCGCGCACCTCGCGGATGACCTCGCGGTCGCCCGCCGCGAAGACGGTGTCGGGGCGCTTGCGGCGCAGGTCGTCGGCGACGCGGCCGGCGAAGTTGCGCCGTTCGACCACGCGGGCCTCGCCCTCCGTCTCCGGCACCGTCGTCACCGTCGTCTCCCCGACGACCGACTCCTCGTCGAGCATGGTCAGGTGGGCGCGGTCGGCGTCGATTTCGAGGACGACGGCGTCGCAGTTGGCGGTGTGACAGACCAGACAGTAATCGCCCGGGCGTTCGAGCGGGGAGCCACACCGCCGACACTCCATGCCCGCAGGCAGGCGGTCGCCCCGGATAAGTCCGTCCGTTCGGGCGGAAAACACATTACGCCCGAGACGCACGTGGGGCGCATGGCTCCCCGCCTGCCGCCCTCTCCCCCAACCCGTGGCCTCGCCACCGCGCTCCGGGTGGCGTTCGTCGTCTGTCTCGTCGCCGGCGCCCTCGCCCCCGTAGCGACGGCGAGTCCGCGCCCGGTCCCCGCGTGTGGTCCCTGCGACCGGTCGCTCACCGGCGCCGCCAGAGCGCACGGAGTCGACGCCACCGTCGAGCGAAGCACCGCGACGATGCGCGTCCACGAGAACGGGAGCGCGACGTGGACCGTCGCGGACCGCCTGAACGCCGCCGCCGCAGAGCGCCTCGGACGCAACGACTCGCTCCGACGCGCCGTCGCAACCGACGCCGTCGCAGTTCACGACGCCCGCCTGCTGTCGGCGCGCGTCGACGGCGACACCCTCCGCCTGCGGTATCGCACGCCGAACGTCGCCACGGAGACGCCGGGGGGCGTCCTCCGCGTCGACTACTTCCGCGACGACCCCGGCGCGCGCGTCGTCTCCGGTCTCGGCGCCGACCGCCTGACGCTCGTCGCCCCCGAGGGGCGGGTGGTGGGCACCGCCCTCCCCGGCGCCGAGGCGTCCGGCCGGCGCATGACGGTCACGGCCTTCCGCTCGCACGGCGACGGCCCGTTCGTGACGCTCGTCCCCGAGGGGTCGGCGCTGGCGCCGGTCTGGAGTCTCGTCGCCGTCGCCGTCGCCGTCGCGCCGGTCGTCGGGCGCAACCTCCTCCTGTTGGTGGCGCTTCCCTCGCTCCTCTTCGCTGGCTGTCTCGCGGCGCTTTCGTGGGGCGTCGGGCGGGCAGTCGACGGCCGCACGCTCGACGCCGAGCGCGGGGGTCTCGCCGTCGCCGGACTGGGCGTCGTCCTCCTCGCACACCCCCTCTACGCGGGCGGCGTCTCGATACTCGGGAGTACGGAACCGGTGCTCCTCGCGGGCGCCGCCGGACTCGTCGCCCTCGGCGGGGCACTCGCGGTGCCCGCCGTGCGCCGGGACCTCTCGACCCCGCGCCTCGTCGGTCTCGTCGCACTGGCGTTCGGCGTCGCCGTCGCCGTGGGCTACGCCCTCCGGGCGCTCCCCGTGGCCGACCGCACCTTCTTCGCCGGGGCGTGGGTCGTCGGGCAGGTCCTGCCCGCCCTCCCCGTCTACGCCGCCGTCGTCGCCGGCGACGCGGCCGCGCGGGGCGAACTCCGTCGGGGTCTCCTCGTCGCCGTCGGGGCGTTCGCCCTCGCCACCCTCGGGACGTTCTCCATCGCCTCCCACGGCGGGACGCTCTACGGTCTCGCCGTCGCCCTCGTCCTCGCGGGCGCCGTCGTCGGAACGCTGGCCGGCACGCCGCTTTTCGTCCTCGGCTACGCCCTGCCGTCGTCGGACGGGTCGCCCGGCCGCGACTGATTACAGGTCGCGCGGGTCCGCCTTCAGATACTCCCGGAGGACGGCGGTGGCGTACGACCCGCGGGGGAGCGAGAAATCGACGGCCAGCGAGTCGTCGTCCTCGCTCTCGACGGTGAGGTCGGCGTCGACGAGAATCGCCCGGCGCGTCCCCGTCGAGTGGAAGTCGCCCGGCAGGTCGAAGTCCTCGGGCGCCAAACCCAGGTCTTCGAGCACGTCGCGTTCTATCTCGCCGGGTTCGCCCTCTCCCAACTCTGTCTCGGTGCCGACCAGCGGCGCGGTGACGAACGCCCGCCGGCGCTCGCAGTGACGCGTCACCACGTCCACCCGCGAGTCGGTGACGCGCTGAGTCCGGTCGGCGTCGGGGAGGGCCAACCCCTCGGGCGCGTCGGCGTCGGCGAAACAGACCACGTCGCCCGCGACGGGGCGGTCGAAGGGGAGGCCGCGGCGCAGGCGCTCGGAGAGCACGCGGTTGAAGGCGTAAGACTGCGCGGCGTTGACGAACAGGCGCTGGAGGTTCCACGGGACGGTCTCCAGTGCCGCCCGGAAGTCGGCGGGCGTCTCGCCGCCCGTCTCGACGAGGCGGTGGAGCATCGACCGCTCGTAGCCGAGGTGGCCCGGCATCGCGTCGAGGGCGGCCTGCCAGTCCGGGTCGGCCGCGCTCGCAACCTCGTCGACGGTCGCCCGCGCCTCGCGGGTGCGGTCGGGTTCCGACTCCGCCGGGTTGCCGACGTAGGCCAACACCGCCTCGCGCCACGCCTCGCGGACGACGTGGAGACCCACCTCGTGGGTGACGGGCCGGCGACTGCCGAATCGCTGGTGGCCGAAGACGTTGGGGACGGCCACGCGCCCGCCGCCGAACGCGCGCAGGTCGTCCGTAATCTCGCCCGCGCGGTCGGTCGCGTCGGCGACGACGTCGCGCACCCGTATCTCGAAGGCGTTGCCCGCGAGGTCGCCGAACTCCAGTGCGCGGCCCACCCGTCCCACCGGGTCGAGGTCGGCACCCGAGAGGGCGGGCAGGTCGGCGGCGTCGACGCCGTGGACGGTGAACAACTGGGTCGTGACCGCGCGTTTGTCCTTGGTGCCGGCCCACGACACCCGGCCGCGACTGACGCCGAGGGCGTCCGAGAGGCGGCCGGCGAAGTCGTTGGTGTCCCAGTCGGAAAGCGTCGCGCGGACGAGCAGATACGGATACGCGCCGGGGTCGGCGTCGAGTGGGCGGGCGTCGACGGCCTCCAGTTCGCGCACGCGGAAGTCGGACGGGTCGGCGCGCAGGCGACCCCCCACGCCGTCGCCGTCGCTCACGTAGTAGTCGATGCCGACCGCCCGTTCGAGTGGGTGTGCCTCGCGCACGGTAGTCGAATATTCGGGCGGCCGACGGATAAACGCCGCCAGTCGCCGACCGATTCTAGAGGGAGTTCACACGGAGTCGAGAGAGAGCCTAGGTCGACTTTGAAAAATCTCCTTGAGGCCGTCTCGCCTCCACTCTCCCGGGATGCCAGGATACACCACGCGGCGACGGTTCCTCCTCGCCACCGGCGGACTCGGCGTCGCGTCGCTGGCCGGATGCACCGACGTCGACTCCTCAGAAGACGGCGGGTCCGACGGTGGCATGGAGGGAACGGAGAGTGGGATGGACGACGGGGTGGATGGAACGGAAACGATGGGCGATGGAATGAACGGCACCGAGAACGGAATGGACGACGGGATGGATGGAACGGAAACGATGGGCGATGGAATGAACGGCACCGAGACGATGGGCGACGGGATGGACGACACCGAGACGATGGGCGATGGAATGAACGGCACCGAGACCATGAGCGACGGGATGGACGGCCAGTGAGGACGAACGTGCCGACGCGAATCACGGCGGCGCTGACCCGGAGTCGACGGCGGACGTCGCTGGTCGTCTCGCTACTGGCGGGCGTCGCGGGCGTCGCGGGGTCGTTCGCGGTGGCGTCGTTCACGCCGGGGTTCGTCGCCGGACCCGTCGCGGGGGCGACGGCCCGGGTCGTCCCCGGTGCGGTCGTCACGTTCGCCATCGTCGTCCTCGGCGACTTCGGCGACCACCTCAACCTCCTCCTCGCCCTCGGACTGTCGGTCCTCCTGCTTGCCGGGACGTCGCTCGTCGGAGTCGTCGTCGGCCGGTGGACCGACCGACCGCTTGCGGGCGCCGCCGTCGCCACGCTTGCCGGTGCCGTCGTCGCCGTCGCCGTCACTGCCGCGCCGGCGGCGTCGCTGGCGGCCGGACTCGCCGCCGGTGCGGTGCTCGCGGCGGTGGCGACGTGGCCGGCGACGAGCGTCGATACCGACGCCGACGCAGACGCCGACCGACGGCGCGTCCTCACCGCGTTCGGAAGCGCGTTGGTGCTCTCGCTGGGCGGGTACGTCCTCGGGCGGGCGGGCGGTCCCGGTGGGACCGACCGGGAGACGGGCGGCGCCGCCGACCTGCCCGAATCCACCCGCTCGGAGGTGGACGCACTGCTGTCGGACGCGGCCGAGAAGTCCCTCGCAGTCGGGGGGTTGGAACCGCTGGTCAGCGATTCGTTCTACCGGGTGGACGTCAACGCGACGGACCCGGACCTCGCTGCCGATTCGTGGACGCTCGACGTCACCGGTGCCGTCGCGGCGGAGCGGGAGTATACGTACGCCGACGTCCGCGAGATGGCGGCCGAAAACCAGTTCGTCACGCTCCGGTGTGTGGGTGAGTCGCTCAACGGGCGGAAGATGGACAACGCCCTCTGGACGGGCGTGCCGATTCGGGACCTGCTGGACCCGACGGCGCCGGCCGACGCCTGCTGTGTCGTCCTCCGGGCGGCAGACGGCTACTACGAGGAGTTCCCGCTTTCGGCCCTCGAAGACGGCTTTCTCGCCTACGGCATGAACGGCGAACCGTTGCCGCGCGCCCACGGCTATCCGGTGCGGGCACTGATTCCGGGCCACTGGGGCGAGATAAACGTGAAGTGGCTCACCGAAATCGAGGTGAAAGAGAAAGAGCAGGAGGGCTACTGGGAGAAACGAGGCTGGCACGGCACCGGACCGGTCGAGACGGTGGCGAAACTCCACGTCGCCGAGGAGCGGTCGGACGGCCGGATGGAGGTGGCGGGCCACGCCTACGCCGGCACGCGCGGCGTCGGTCGGGTGGAGGTGTCGACCGACGGCGGCGCGACGTGGGCGGACGCCCGCCTCTCGGACCCGCTTCCCGGCGCGGACGTGTGGCGACAGTGGGCCTACGCCTACGACCCGCCGGCGGGCGAACACGAGGTGGTAGTCCGCGCCGTCGAGGACGACGGGACGGTCCAGTCCCGCCAGTCTCGCCCGCCGTATCCCAACGGACCGGCCGGGTGGGTCTCTCGAACGGTGGGTGGATGAGCACCGTTATATGTTCGCTACCGGTCAATACGCACGTGACATCGGATGGAGAAGGCGCTGTGGTACTTGTTAGCCGGCACGCGGGGCGGCAAGAACCGAGCGCGCATCATCCGCGCCCTCGCGGAGCGACCGCTGAACGCGAACCAGCTCAGCGAGCGACTGGACCTCGAATACAACACCGTCCGCTACCACCTCGACAAACTGGCCGACCACGACGTGGTCGAACCGAGCGGCGACGACTACGGGAAACTCTACTTCCTCACCGACCGGTTCGAGCGACACGAGGCGGCCTTCGAGCGGATCACTGAACGCATGGAGGAAGACTGAGATGGCAATGGACACCACCATCGTGGCGGCGACGGCACTGTCGGGGCTGAGCATCCTGTTGCTCTGCGGGCTGAGTTACGTCTGGGTGCGCAACTACCTCACCTTCCGCACCTCGCTCAGCCTCGGACTGGTGGCCTTTGCCCTCATCCTCCTCGCGGAGAACGCCCTCGCCATCTACTTCTTCCTGAGTACGAGCATGCTCTACTCCGGCGACCCCGTGGCTCAGCGGGCCATCCTCCTGCTCCGAACGCTCCAACTACTCGCACTCGGCTTTCTCACCTACGTGACGATGAAATGAATCAGTAAAGCGAGAGGTCTCCGGTCACGCGGTCGATTTCGTCGTCGTCTGCGGGACCGACCGCGAGCGTCGTCACCGTCCCGGGTTCGAGTTGGGTGTGGCCGGCGTCGCGGACGACGGCGTGGGGAAGCCCCGCACGCTCTGCCGCGTCGGCGAGTTCGAACAGTTCCGCCTCGCCGCTCGCTTTCAACACCACCTTCTTCTGTCCCTCGCCTTTCCACGCGCGTCGAGTGCGCTCGTCGGCGTCCTCGTAGGCCGACAGCGAGGCGTGTGCGACCTGTGCGGCGAGTTTGCCCGTCCCCATGCCGAGGTCGGTGCGCGCGACGATGGCCTGTTTCATACGGGCGGGTCGCCCTCGCGGGACATAGCTCCTGTCATCAGCGACTCATCGTGTTTATTGTGACTGTTTACCGCCGGTTCGCCGCCCCGGTCCGGCGCGCGTGGCGTCGTGAGGTCCCTCCGCGCGCGTCGGTCCCCAGACGAACGCCGTCTCGCCGCCCGCGTCGGTCGAGACGGTCGATTCCTCGGGGTCCGGCGTCGTCACTCCCCGGAGTTCGTCGAGGTCGTAGTTCCGTGGGTCGATGGCCATCCGCTTGCCCTACCGACGAGCGCCGCCGATGTGAACGTTCGAGCCGCGGGGGTGAGACGGTCGTCTCGTGACCCAGTTCATCACAACAGCCAACATTGATTACCCGGAGCGCCCTGTGCCCTCGTAATGGCATACGCCGCTCCCTCGACAGTGCCCGTCGAGGAGTTCGAACCGGGCACCTCGCTTCTGATTTCGGGCCCTCCGCTCACGCGCAAACGAGAGTTGATGATGGAACTGCTCGGTGCCGGAGCGGAGGAAGAAGGCGCACTCGTCGTGACGACGAAACTGAGCGCCGCGAAGATGATGAGGCTCTTCCGGGAGTTGAACGGCGACATCTCGGAGGAGCGCTTTCACATCGTCGACTGCGTGACCAAAGAGCGCGGCATCGGCGACGTCCGCGAGACGCGAACGACGTCGTATCTCTCCTCGCCGCGGGACATGACCGGCCTCAGCATCGAACTCTCCGGCGAGTTCCAGCGCTACTACCGAAGCGGGTACGACATGCGCTTTGGCTTTCACTCGCTGTCGACGTTCCTGATGTACCAGAGCCTCCAGCGGGTCTACCGCATGGTTCACGTCCTGAGCGGGCAGATAGAGAGTACGGGGTGGTTCGGCGCGTTCGTCGTCGACTCGCCGAGCGACCACGAACTCGACATGCTGAGCCAGTTGGTCGACGGCGTCGTCGAGACGCGCGAAACCGACGACGGCTGTGAGTTGCGCCTGCGCGGCCTCGGCGGGCGGGAGGCGGGGTGGCGCAGTTACTGACCGTCGTCGAGGCTCTCGAAGTGGTCGAGACCGATGGCGACGAGGGTGTCCAAAGAAGTTGCGGCGTCCGTATCGAACGAGAGGGCGATGCCGGCGAAGTCGTCGACCGGGAAGTGCAACACGACGGCGTTCTCGAACGAGCGGATGGCGACGTTCATCTCGCCGTACATCCGGAACGACTCCGGTCGCTTCGAGTCGCTGAGTCCCTCGACGACGAGTTGTTTGGTCTTCTCTTCGAGTTCCTCCGAGGAGTACGCCTCCTCGAAGTCCTCACGGACGTGAACGAGGTCGTATTCGCCTCCATCGTACCAGACTGCCGCGATGAGTCCGCCGGGCGCGACGGCTTCGTATCGCTCGACGAGCGCCGGAACCTCGTGTGCGAGCATGGGAGAATCGAGGACCGGTCGGAACTAATACCTTCGCTCTTCTGTAGAGGATTGTTGGTGAGTTGGAGCAGTAGCTGGAAGTCACAG
>JBDGTR010000066.1:0-29455 GCA_042216635.1 Haloplanus sp.
TATCAGCCCGTCGGTGCCGGGCGCTTATGAAGGGTGCGCTTGGGTGCGAACGACCCGCTCACCACGGCGACCACGCCGTCGAGGTGACGTCGCGGCCGTAGACGCGCTTGGCGTCTTTGGCGAAGACGGCGTCGCCCTCGTGGTCGAACTTATCGAAGCGGTAGCCCACGGCGTCGTCGCGCACCTGAATCCCGACCACCTCGAACTCCTCGTCGCCGAAGGACTCCTCCTCGCCGACGACGAACTCGTGGTCGCCGGGGACGGACATGGTGACGCTCCGGGACTCGTCGCGCCGGCCGTCGTTCGGGTGGACCGTCGCGTTGACGCGCACGTTGTCGACGACGCGCGTCCAGAGCGTCGCCACCTCCTCGATTGGCGCCTCCTCGACCCGTCGGTCGCCGTCGAGTTCGACCGACGTGATGCGGACCTGCATGATGGCCTCGGGCGCGTCGACGACGAACTCCTCGCCCACCGCGACGGACTCCTCGGCCGGGGCGTCGACGGTGGTCGAAAGCGAGTCGCCGTCCTGTGAGACGACGACGTCGACGGGCACCTCGCGGGGCGGGTCGTAGCGCTCCTTGTGGACGTGGTCGCAGTCGGTACAGCGGACGGTGACCTGCCCGCCGGGTTTCAACACCTCGTGGGCGGTGGCCTCGGTGGGCGAACACGAGGGACAGGCGAGAGCGACGCGTTCGCCGGCGTCGGGTCCGGGATGGCTCATGGGCGGGCGTAGCCGGTCGACCCGTAAAAATCCGCGTTTCCGCCGTCGTCGCGTGGTGTGACGGGTTACCGTTCGACCGTCGGGAGCGTCACGCGCTCTCCGTCCGCCCACACCGTCGGCTCCCGAATGATGCCGTCGAGGTGGAGGGGCGCCTCGGTGTCGCCGCCGATGCCCGCGTCGTCGCCGATGGCCACGTGGACGGTGCCAGCGGCCTTCTCGTCCAGCAGGACCGACCCCACCAGCTCCGTCACGCCGACGTTGGTGCCGATGCCGAGTTCGGCGAGGTTGTAGGCGTCCCGCCCCACCGCCTCGGCACCCGTCTCGACCTGTTGGCGCACCGCGTCGTCGGAGATGTCCGTCACGTAGCCGTCCGCCACCTCGAACCGGAGTTCCTGCCCGGCGTCGAGCAGTCCGTGGGGCATCATCGTCCCGTCGACGACGTAGGTCCCGGTGGCCGTCTCGGGGCTGACGAACACCTCGCCGGCGGGGAGGTTCGAGAAGTCGCCAGCCTCGTGGACGAGTCCGGTGTCGCTCCGCCACGCGCGCTCCCCGGGTTCGACCGTGAGGTCCGTCCCCTTCGGCGTCGTCACCCGAATCTCCTCGGCGTCTTCGACCTGTGCGAGCGTCTCGCGGCAGTGGCGCGCGATGGTCTCGTAGTCGGCGTCGAGACCGGCGACCATCACCGACTCGGTGATGCCGGGCATCGTCGCCACGCGGGCGCCCGCCTCGGTGGCGCGGCTTCGCGCGCGCGTATGACTCAGGCTCTTGGTGGTCGGCGCGAGCACCACGTCCGCGTCGCGCATGGCGGCCGCGACGGGCGCCGGTGGCTCCTCGCCGTGTTGCTCGCCCGGGGGGTACTGGACGACGACGGCGTCGTCGGTCACCGCACTCGCCACGGCGTAGAGCGCCTCGCCGATGGGGCGGCGTTCGTCGTCGGTGACGACCAGACACGACTCGTCGTCACGGAGGTCCAGACACTGGCGGACCGCCGTCTCGGCGGCCTCGCGGAGCGCGTCGCTCATACGCGACCCACGGACGCCCCGGGGTTAGCCCTTGTCCTTCCCGCACTCGCGGGCACGGAGACGGGCGCGAGGGGCCTCGAAACGATTATGGCCGTCGGTCGGGACTGTTCGAGTGTATGATTCAGGTTGGCGTCAACGGCTACGGAACCATCGGTAAACGCGTCGCCGACGCGGTGGTAGCCCAACCCGACATGGAACTCCTCGGCGTAGCGAAGACGCGACCCAACTACGAGGCGGAGGCGGCCGTCCGCAAGGGCTACCCGCTCTACGCGGCGATTCCGGAGCGTGCCGACCGCTTCGACGACGCCGGCGTCGAGGTGGCCGGCGAGGTGTCGGACCTCGTGGCCGCCGCCGACGTGGTGGTCGACTGCACCCCCTCGGGCGTCGGCGCCGAGAACCGCGACCTCTACGCCCGCCACGACACGCCCGCCGCGTTCCAGGGCGGCGAGGACGCCGACGTCGCCGACGTGAGTTTCAACGCCCGCGCCAACTACGACGAGGCCGTCGGCGCCGACGCCGCGCGCGTCGTCTCCTGTAACACCACCGGTCTCTCCCGCATCCTCGCGCCCCTCTCCGAGACCTACGGCGTCGAGAAGGCCCGCGTGACGCTGGTTCGCCGGGGCGGCGACCCCGGCCAGACCGGTCGCGGTCCCATCGACGACATCCTCCCCGACCCGGTGACCATCCCCTCCCACCACGGCCCGGACGTGAACACCGTCTTCCCGGACCTCGACATCGACACCCTCGGGATGAAGGTGCCCGCGACGCTGATGCACACCCACAGCGTCAACGTCACGCTCGACGCCGCGCCCGACGCCGAGGACGTACGCGACCTGTTCGCCGACGAGAGCCGCCTCTTTCTCGTCCCCGAGGAGTCGGGCATCGACGGCGCGGGCAAACTCAAGGAGTTCGCCATGGACGCCGACCGCCCCCGGGGCGACCTCTGGGAGAACTGCATCTGGTCGGAGTCGGTCACCGTCGAGGGCCGCGACCTCTATCTCTTTCAGGCCATCCACCAGGAGAGCGACGTGGTGCCCGAAAACGTCGACGCCGTCCGCGCTCTCGCCGGCGAGGAAGACGGCGAGGAGAGCGTCCGCACGACGAACGAGGCGATGGGCGTCGGTCTCGAATCCGTCTTCACAGCACCTCGACCGCAGGCAAGGGCGAACCGGTGAGCGCCCGGACGTAGGCACCCCCCGCGATGGAGACGTGTGAGAAGTACTCCTCGTCGAGTCCGTACATCCCGATGGCGCGCGAGGTGTCGCCGCCGCCGACGACCGAAAAGCAGTCGGTGGTGGCGATGGTCTCCAACAGGCCGACGGTGCCGTCCGAAAAGCGTTCGTCCTCGAAGACGCCGAGGGCGCCCTTGACGAACACCGCCGCCGACTCCTCGACCACCTCGGCGTAGGACTCGACGGTCCCCTCGCCCACGTCGAGGAGGGGTTGGTCCTTTTCGAGTCCCTCGACGGCACACTCCGCGCGCGCCTCGTCGCGTTCGCACGCCAGATCCACGGGCAGACGGATGCGCTCGCGTCGCTCGTCGAGCAGTCGGCGGATGGTCTCCTCGTTTCTCGCCCACTGGTGGTCGTAGAGTTCCGTCCCGCCGACGTCGTAACCCACGTCGTAGCCGGCGGCGCGCAAGAAGAGTTCGCCCACGATGCCCCCGAGGAGGTAGTGGTCGACCCGTTCGTCGAGCGCCTCCATCACGTCGATGACGTCGGTGGCCTTGGCACCGCCGAGCACCATCGTCACCGGGCCGTCGAACTCGCGGGTGGCGATGCTGGAGTTGGCCTCGTACTCCGCTTCCATCACGCGCCCGGCGTACGAGGGGAGGACGAGCGGGAAGCCCACCAGCGAGGCGTGCGAGCGGTGGGAGGCGGAGTAGGCGTCGTTGACGTAGGCGTCGAACTCGGGGGCGAGTGCTCGGACGAACTCGCTGTCGGCGTGTTCCTCGGGGGCGCGCTCCGGGAGTTCGTCCTCGACCATGCGGACGTTCTCCAGCATGAGCACCTCTCCACCGTCGAGGGCGCGAATCGCCTCGATGGCCCGGTCGCCGTAGACGTCGTCGACGAACTGGACGGGGACGCCGACGTGTTCGGCGAGGATGTCCGCGTGCTGTTCGAGCGAGACGAAGGTGTCCCGACCCGGCCGGCCCTGGTGGGCCATCACGACCACCCGGTGGCCGCCGTCGACGAGTTCCCGGACGGTTCGGGCGTGGCGACCGAACCGGCGGTTGTCCACGACGACGCCGTCCTCGACGGGCGAGTTGAGGTCGAGCCGGACGAGCACGCGTTTTCCGGTCCCGATGTCGTCGAGCGTCTTGAACATGGGTTCCTATCCGTCGAATCGGCGGACGAGTATTTCAAACGGGCGATTCACCCCGCACTCCGTGTCACGGCGACGCGTGGGGGTCAGAACACTTTTGGGCCGTAGCGACCTACGGAGTCCCATGAGAGGCGACGACCGCGACGACCCGTTCGGCGACATTTTCGACGAAATCGAACGGATGATGAACGAGATGACGGGCACCGTCGGCGACGGCTCCGGCTTCACCTCCGAGACCCACGTCGACGTCTACGACGAGGACGGCACGGTTCGCCTCGTCGCCGACCTGCCGGGCGTCGAGAAGGACGCCATCGAGCTGAAATGCGACGGCAAGACGCTCACCATCAGCGCCGCCTCCCCGCACCGCGAGTACGACGAACGGGTCCGCCTGCCCGCACGCGTCGACGAACACTCCGCCTCGGCGTCGTTCAACAACGGCATCCTCGAAGTCACCTTCGACAAGGTGGGCGACTCCGCCGCCATCGACGTGGAGTAAGTTACGCCAGTTCTGCGACCAGTTCGTCGGTGACCTCGTCGGTGTCGACCAGTCGCTCGTCCCCGGTGACCATGTTTCGGACGGTGACGACGCCGTCCGAGAGGTCGTTCTCGCCGACGACGACGACGAACTTCGCGCCGATGCGGTCGGCGTAGGAGAACTGATTGCCGACGCTCCGGTTGGCGAGGTCCGTCTCGACGCGGAGGCCGCGCTCGCGGAGTTGCGAGGCGAAATCCAGGGCGGTGTCGCGGACGCTCTCGGAGACGGTCAACACGTAGGCGTCGGTGTCGAGTGCCTCCGTGGGCCACGCGTCGGCCTGTTTCAACAGCCAGTAGGTGGTGGAGTAGCCGAAGCCGAAGCCGACCGCCGGCATCTCCTGTTCGCCGAACAGGCCCACGAGGTCGTCGTAGCGCCCGCCGCCGAACAGCGACCGGAGTTCGCCCTCGGTGTCGAAGGCCTCGAAGACCAGCCCGGTGTAGTACGCCAGCCCGCGCACGATGGAGAGGTCGAGCCTGCACATGTCCGCGACGCCGTAGGTTTCGAGCGCCGCCGCCAGCGACTCCATGCGCTCGACGGCCTCGCGGGTGCGCTCGTCGTCCGGCGCGCGCTCTGCGAGTTCGGTCACCGTCTCGCCGATGGGACCGCTGATGTCGGTGAGGTCGTCGATTTCTTCCGCCTCGGCCCGGTCGAGACCCCGGTGTTCGAGCGAGCGGAGGAACTCCTCGCGGCTGAGTTTCTCCTTGTCGTCGATGGTCTTCATGACCTCCGTGGTGTTCTCGATGCCGGTCGATTCGAGGAGCGCCTCGACGAGTTCGCGGTCGTTGACCAGAAAGACCACGTTCTCCTCGACGCCGAGGCGCTTGAATATCGTCGCCGCACAGGCGATGATTTCGGCGTCGGCCTCGACGGACTCGACGCCGAAGATGTCGACGTCCGTCTGGTAGAACTCCCGGTCCCGACCCTTCTGGACCTGTTCGTAGCGCCATCGCTTCGACGTGTCGAACCACTTGATGGGCGTCTTCAGGTCCTTGCGCTTCTGGACGAGACGCGCCCGCGTCGGCGTCTGCTCGGGGATGAGCGTCACCTCGCGGCCGCCCTTGTCCTCGAAGCTGTAGGTCTGGTCGAGGAGTTCCTCGCCCGACTTCACCCGGTAGAGTTCGGTTCGTTCGACCTCGGGAACGTCTATCTCGCGGAATCCGAACTCGCGGGCCGTCTCCTCGACGGTGTCCATCACCGTCCGGTAGGCGGCCCACTCCTCCGGGTACCGGTCGTACATCCCTTTGAGGCTGGACAGTTCGACCATGCTATCGCCTTCCAATCCGTGGTTGATAAACACACATAGCTTGCTGACAGCTCCGTCGATGGGCTCGTAGGTGAGCCCGTGTTCGTCGGCGGTCGACCCGCTGACGTACATGTAGATGCCGGCGACGCCGGGGTCGGCGTCGGCCAACAGCGCTTCCTCGTCGCGCCGCGGGGTGCCGCGCTCCTCGGCGTAGGCCTCGAAGGTCCGTATCGTCACGGGGGCGTCCCAGTACGCCTCGGCCAGTGCGGCGCCGAGGCGCTCGAACGACTCCGGCACCAGCACCGTCACCGGGCGCTCGGGCATCTCCTCGTCGCCCGTCATCACGCCCCACTTGACCGCGTGGCCGAGTTCCTCCGCGAGTTCGTAGCCGTGGTCGTACATCCGGTCGACGACGACCGACTCGAAGCCCTCGCGGACGTCGACCGGTTCGCCCTCCTTCAGCAACTCCTCGATGACGACGTCGAGACCGGCGTAAAAGCGCGTACAGCCGAGTTGCCACGCCTCGCGTGGCGACTCGTAGCCCCGAATCACCGTATCGGTCAACTCGATGTCGCCGAGGACGGGCCGGCGCTTCAGGCGCCCGGTGTATTTGAGCGTCAGAACGTCGAGGTTCTCGACCTGTTCGCGTATCTGCTCGAACCCCTCGCCGGTCTTGGCGGCGCGCTTGCCCGTGTCGTTGATGATGTCGCCGAGCCAGTCGGTGTCGTACGACCGGTCACCGAGTTCGCGTTCGATGGCGTACGTCGCGTTTCTCCCCTTTTCGGGGACCATGAACGTACTCACCTACCACGAGAACCACTCCGTGTCGGCGTCGAACGAGTCGTCAATGAACCCGCTCACCAGTCGTTGACATTGCTGTCTCGGGATATCCCGAGCGCGTATAAAAGGACTATGATTCGGTCCGTCGAGGAGTCAGACGCCTTCGACCAGTCGGCGCAGTTGCGCCGGGGGGACCGCCCCGCGGGCGGCGTAGCCGTCGGCGGTGAACGTCGGGACGGCGCTCACGCCCGACTCGTGGGCCTCGCGGAAGGCGTCGCGCAGGTCCGCCCGGAGCGATTCGTCGCCGGCGGCCGCCCGAATCTCCTCGGCGTCGAGTCCCACGTCGGCGGCGACGTCGGCGAGTACGTCCATCTGTCCGACGTCCCGGCCGTCCTGCCAGAGGGCGTCGAAGAGCGCGGCGTCGAAGTCGCGCCAGCGGTCCGGGTGTTCGCGCTGGACGTACAGCGAGGCGGCCTGTGCGGGCAGGGAGTCGACGTCGGTGGCGAGGTCCTGTGCCATCTCCACGTCGTACTGCTCGGCTAGCTTGCGGACGTTCTCGCGGGCCTGCGCGTAGTACTCCTCGCCCTTGCCGTCGTCGGCGTCGTGGTCGATGCTTCCGTCGGGGTTCCGTTTCCCCGACCGGAGGTCGAAGGGGTGCCACTCGACGTCGAGTGGCGCGTCGCGCTCGGCGCGGTAGCGCTCCACGGACTGCCGGCCGAGATAACAGAACGGACAGACGTAATCCGAGTAGACGACGAGCGTATCGGTGGCGTCCCCGTCGGCGGCGTCGGTGTCGGCGTCGACCATACCGGAACGGGGGGCGAGCGACGGAAAAGCCCGTCGGAGCGGAGTGCCGTCGACCGCACTGCACCGCTCCCCGACGACTCGAAGAAGTGGACGTTCGTAAATACTGATTCGTATTAATACCTTATACGCAGTTGAATAGCGCAGAATAATAGAATATCTAGTAGAATTTACTGAATTACAAGATTGTTCGAACAATAGGTTTTTCAATCGTCTTTTGTCACGTTGTACGCGATCACACACGACAGACCGGGGATAGAATCCCAGTCTAATTCAATACCACCACACGTAATCCGACGATGGCAAACAAAAAGGAAGATTGGAAAGCAGAATCGTACGGCGACGAGGTGCGCGAGAAGCTACTGGCGTTCGCCGAGCAGGGGTGGGAGTCGATTCCCGAGGACGAACGCGACGCGTGGTTCTCGCGGTTCAAGTTCTGGGGCGTCTTCCACCAGCGGTCGGGACAGGAGAGTTACTTCATGATGCGGTTGACAAACTGCGGTGGGGTGCTCGAACCGGGACAGTTGCGCGCCATCGGCGAGGTGGCCCGCGACTACGCCACGGGACCCGTCGAGAACCCCGAGTTCGGCGACGCCTACCTCGATTTCACCACCCGTCAGTCGATTCAACTCCACTGGATAAAACTGGAGGACGTCCCCGAAATCTGGGAGAAACTGGAAGGCGTCGGCGTCACCACCCGGTCGGCCGGCGGCGACACCATGCGCAACGTCTCGGGGTGTCCCGTCGCCGGCAAGGACGCCAACGAGTACGTCGAGACGCGGTCGATTCTCGACCGCTTACAGGAAGACCTTCGCGGCGACGACGCGCTCTGTAACATGCCCCGGAAGTTCAACATCTCGGTGACGGGGTGCCGCGAGGGGTGTGCACAGGACGCCATCAACGACGTGGCGCTCGAACCGGCGCGGAAACTCGACGGCGACGAGGAAATCAGGGGCTTCAACCTCCGTGCGGGCGGCGGACTCGGCGGCCGCGAGACCCGCCGGGCGCGCTCGCTCGACGTCTTCGTGACCCCCGAAGACGCTTACGACGTCGTCCGGGCGTTCGTGGAACTCTACTACGAGGAGGGCAACCGCGAGAACCGGAACAAGAACCGCGCGCGCTTTTTCGTCGACGAGTGGGGTACCGACGCCATCCGGGAAGCCGTAGACGAACGCACCGACTTCCCGCTTGCGACGGCGGGGACGAACCTCCGCAACGGCTACACCTACAACGCGGGCAAGCCGACCGACCGGGGCAAACACGACCACGTGGGCGTCCACGAACAGGCCGACGGCAACCGCTACGTCGGCCTGAGCGTCCCCGTCGGGCGCATGGGGACCGAGGAAGCAATCGAACTCGCGGCCCTCGCCGACGAGTACGGGAGCGGCGAGGTGCGACTCACCCGCCGGCAGAACCCCCTCGTCATGGACGTCCCGCCCGAACGGGTCGACGACCTGCTCGCCGAGCCCTTACTGGAGACCCACACCCCCGAGCCGAGTCTCTTCTCGCGCGGCGCGGTGGCGTGTACGGGCACGGAGTTTTGCGGTCTCGCGCTCACCGAGACGAAAGCGCGGATGGCGGCGATGCTCCGGTGGCTCAGAGCCAACGTCGCGGTGCCCGAAGACGTGACCCAGTTGAAGGTGCACTACTCCGGGTGTACGGCCGACTGCGGACAGGCGATGACCGCCGACATCGGCTTACAGGGCATGCGCGCCCGGAAGGACGGCGAGATGGTCGAGGCGATGGACGTCGGCGTCGGCGGCGGCATCGGCACCGAACCCACCTTCGTCGAGTGGGTCCGCCAGCGCGTGCCCGCCGACGAGGTGCCGGGGATGATACGCAACCTCGTCGAGGCGTTCGCCGCCCTCCGCGAGGAGGGCCAGACCTTCCGCGAGTGGGTGGACGCGACGGGCCACGAGACCATCGTCGAACTCGCCGAACCGGAAGAGACCGGCTACGAGGACCCCTGTCTCCACGACGCCAAGCAGTCGTGGTATCCGTTCGCGGAGGGGGAGAGTCCCGCGCCGACGACGCCCGACGGCACGCCCATCTCCAGCGATGACTGAGGGGAGCGAAGACGCCGGGCCGCGTCCGTCGGCGGGCGACGTTTCGGTCGACGACCGGTTCGGTGCGGCGACGCGGACCGTGGAGGCCGGTCGATGACCGACTCCGTGCGGACGACCTGCATGCGGTGTGCGGTCGGCTGTGGTCACGTCACGCGCGGCGTCGAACGCGGCTACGGCGTCGACGCGGTGCGCGGCGACGTCGCCCACCCGGTCAACAGGGGACTGGCGTGTCAGCGCGGTCTCGACGAGAGCCGCGACCCCGACGGCGAGTGGCTGACCCAGCCGCTGGTCCGCCGGGGCGGCGAACTCGTGCGGACGACGTGGGACGTCGCCCTCGGCCGCGTCGTCGAGCGATTCCGTGCCGTCCTCGACCGCGACCCGAACGGCGTAGCGATACTGGGGAGCGGCCAGCAGACCAACGAGGCGGCCTACGCCCTCGGCAAACTCGCCCGCGGCGGCTTCGGGACGCGCTACTACGACGCCAACACCACCCTCTGTATGGCGAGTGCCGTCACCGCCTACTACGACGCCTTCGGGAGCGACGCGCCGCCGCCGACGTACGACGACGTCCCCGAGGCGACGACTCACGTCGTCTGGGGGGCGAACCCGGCGGTGGCCCACCCGGTCATGTTCCGGTGGATAGTCGAGAGCGCCGAGGCGGGGCGGTTGGTCGTCGTCGACCCCGTCGAGACGCGGACGGCCCGCGCCGGCGACGACCACGTCCAACTGACGCCGGGGACGGACCTCGCACTCGCGCGGGCGGTGCTCGCTCGCGTGGTCGAACGCGGCGACGTCGACGAGGCGTTCGTCGCGGAACACACGACGGGCTTCGACGCCCTCGACCTGCCCGACCCGGAGACGGCGGCGGCGACGGCCGGCGTCGAGACGGCGGCGGTCGACCGACTGGCCGAGGCGATGACCGACCGGACGCTCGTCTACTGGGGGATGGGCGTCAACCAGAGCACGCAGGGCACCGCGACGGCGGGCGCGCTCGTCGACCTCTGTCTGGCGACGGGCAACCTCGGGCCGGGGTCCGGTCCCTTCTCGCTGACGGGACAGGCCAACTCCATGGGGACGCGCGTCTGCTCCTCGAAGGGGACGTGGCCCGGTCACCGGTCGTTCGCGGACCCCGACGAACGCCGGGTCGTCGCCGAGGCGTGGGGCGTCCCCGTCGACCGCCTCCCCGACGAGTCGGGACCGGGACCCGTCGGCACCATCGAGGCCGTCGACGACGGACCCGTCGAGGCGGTGTGGACCGTCGCCACCAACCCCGTCGCGGGCGTCCCCGACGCGACGGCGGTGCGCGAGCGTCTGGACGACGCCTTCCTCGTCGTCCAGGACGCCTTCCACACCGAGACGACCGAACTCGCGGACGTGGTGTTGCCGGCGGCGACGTGGGGCGAGTCGGCGGGGACGGCGACCAACATGGAGCGGACCGTCTCGCGGGTGCGCCCCGCGACGGACCTCCCCGAGACGATTCGCACGGACCTCGACATCGTGACGCGCATCGGCGAGCGACTGGTTCCCGGCCTGTTCGACCGGCGGCGGCCGGAGGCCCTGTTCGAGGAACTCGCGGCGCTGACGGCGGGGACGCCCGCCGACCTCTCGGGCATCAGCTACGACCGCCTCGACGAGGAGGTGGCGGTGCGGTGGCCGGCGCCCGACGCGGCGTCGACCGGCGGCTACCGCTACTACGACCCGGACGCCGAGGCGTCGGCGTGGTCGTTCCCGACGCCCTCGGGTCGCGCGCGATTCTCGACCGGTCGCCACGGCGGTCTCGCGGAACCGACCGACGACGACTACCCGCTGACGCTGACGACCGCCCGCGAAGCGGACGGCTACAACACGGGCGTCCGGTCGCGGGGGGAAGACGCGCCGGCGACTCCGCGCGCCCGCGTCGCGCCGGCGACCCTAGGTCGCGTCGGCGTCGCAGACGACGAGACGACCCGCGCCGTCGTCGCCTCGCGCCGGGGGTCGGTGCCGGTCCGCGTCGAGGCGGACGCCGCCGTCCCCGAGGGAGTGGTCTGGCTCCCCATCCACCACCCTCGAACGAACGAACTGACGCTCTCCGCGACGGACCCCCGCTCTGCGGAACCGAACCTCAAGCAGTGTGCGGTCGAACTCCGCCCGGTCGAGGCGGCGGCGAGGGCGGGAGAACGGGCGGTGGGACCGGAGGTTCCGGGCGATGACTAACAAGGTCGAACAGTTGGTCATCGCCACGGTCGGGTTCTTCTGGGCGTTCCTGCTGTGGTTCTCGACGGCGGCGTTCAGCCCGAGCATCGAGACGGCGTTCGGACTCACGACGGCGCAACTGGGACTGCTCGCCAGTTCGGCCATCTGGCTGGCGCCGCCGGGGCGCATCGCGGCGGGGTGGGCCGCCGACCGCATCGGCGCGCACAACGTCTTCGCGGTCGTCCTCGGCTACGCGGGACTGGTGAGCATCGCCTCGGCGTTCGCGGACAGCTACCAGTTGCTCTTTCTGGAGCGACTGGTGGTTGCGTCGGCGGGCGTGAGCTTCGTCGTCGGCATCCAGCACGTCTCGCAGTGGTTCGACGAACACGAAATCGGCACCGCCGAGGGGTTGTACGCGGGGACGGGCAACGCGGGCGCGGGCGTCGGTGCGCTCTTGCTCCCGCGACTCTACGGCGCGGACTTCTCGACGGCCTTCCTGCATCTCGGCGTCGGCGCCCTCGTCATCGCCGTCGTCTACAAGTGGCGGGGCGTGCCGGCGAAGACGGCGGCGCGGGCGGCCGAGGCGAAGTCCAACAGTTCGATGCGGGATACGCTCTACGTCTGGACGCGCTACACCGCCATCGCGCTGATGCTGGCGTACGCCATGTCGTTCGGGCTGGAAATCTCGATGAACGCGTGGCTCCCCACCTACTACGCCGAGGGGTTCGCGGCGCAACTCCACGGTCTCGGCTTCACCGACGCCGTCGCCGTCCAGACCGCCGCCGGGACGTTCGCGGCGGTCCAGTCGTTCAACGCCTCGCTGTGGCGCCCCTTCTCGGGGTACATGTCCGACCTCTGGCAACGCAAGGGGTGGACGCCGTACCCCTTCCTCGCGTCGGGGCGGTCGTACTCCCCCCGAATCCACTGGGTGTTGACGGCGCTGTTGCTCGTCGTCGTCTCGATGGTGAGTCTGACAGTGGCCGGTCTCGCCGGCTACCTCCCGGCGTCGGTGGTCGTCCTCGCCGTCTTCGGCGTCACCGTCAGCTTCGGCACCGGCGGCGTCTTCGCGGTGGTTCCCCTCGTCTTCGAGGACCGACCCGGCACTGCGGCGGGCTTCATCGGCGGCGTCTCCACCGCCGGCGGCATCGTCTACCCGCTCATCTACGGCGGGGTGCCCAACGTCCACCTCGGCTACGCCGTCGTCGGTCTCTGCATCTTCCTCCCCTTCGTCGCCTTCTACGTCTGGGCGATGCGGCGCGAGGGGAGCCTCGCGTCCGACGGCATCGGCACGCGCGACCGATGGCTCGGCGCCGGCGACTCCGCCGCCGGGGGTGACGACTGATGGCCGACTGGAGCGTCGACGACTGGTACCGCGCCGGGCGCGTGGTGCTCTACGCCGAGATGGGCGTCGCCGTCCTCGTCACCGCCTTCGCGCTCTACATGGCGCTGACCGGCACGGCCGGCGTCTTCGGCTAGTATCGTTCGGGAGAATTCGAACTACGGCCTCGAGCCCCCACGGACCGGGAGCAACGCCATGGACGCACGCGTGGCGGGGGTGCTCGTGTTGCTGGTCGCGGCGGGGAGGACGGGAAGGGCGGTGCGGACGGGTCGGACGGCCCGACCATTCCGCTGGTGGGCGTCACGATACCCGTGCCGTCGGCCCTCGGCGCCGCCGTCTCGCTTCCGGTGTCGTTCGTCGGGCCGTTTCGGGTGCCGATTCTCGGCATCGTCGGCGTCGGGACCGTCCTCGCGGGCGTCGTGCGACGAGTCCGGTGAGCGTCGGCGTCACCTGGCCGTCACCCGGACCCGGAGCGCCGGGGGTACCGAACGAGACCGAGTGCCATCAGCGCTCCGGCGAACAGCGACCCGGCACTGGCCGCGAGGCGGACGGACACCGCAGACACCAGTCCGAAGACGGGGCTTCCGAGGAGGACGACGCCCATCGACGCGAGGAGGTAATCGACGCGCGTCGGCGCGAGCGTGCGGTCGGGCATCCGTGCTAATTACATCTAATTATGCACGGGAGTATCTTTCGCCTCCGAGGGGTCAGCGCTTGGGGAAGGTGGCGACGAACTCGTTCGGGCCGCGCCGTTCCAAGCGGTAGGCGTCGGCGTCGAAGGCGTCGCGTTCGGCCTGGAACTCGTAGAACAGCGGTTTCGGGTCGTGGTCGTTGACGAGGACGAGTTCCTCGCCGGCGTCGAGTTCGTCGAAGGCGGCGTGTATCTTCGGATGTCGTTCGTTCGGCGACAGGTCGCGCACGTCGAGTCGGTGCTCGGACATGATATGGGTGAGACGCGTCGCCCCCGAGTGCGTTTGGGCGAACATGTTCGGTCGTGTCGGGGAGCGAAGGTGGTCGACCGAAGGGCTAAGGACGCCTCACGGCAGAGACACCCACGATGCCATCACACTCCGAGATGCCGGCCGACGTCGCACCGACCCGCTGGATGGTCATCGTCGCCGGCGCCGTCTCGAAACCCACCTCGTCCCGGGCGACGGACCTGCGGGCCATCGATTCGGTTCGAGTCGACACCTCGGCCGACTGCGAGGGTGACGGCTCCGTCCAGCGCTGGAGCGGCGTCCGCGTCGGGTCGCTCCTCGACCGTGCCGGGCCGTACGCCGACGCGAGTCACGCGCTCGTTCGCTCCGCCGACCCCGATTTCGCCTGCGGGTTCGACCTCGACCGCCTCCGGAGTGCGATACTGGCCGTCCAGGTCGACGGCGACCCCGTGCCCCCCGACCGGGGGGGTCCCATCCGGCTGATTCCCGACGACCCCGACGCGGACTGCTGGGAGCGCGTGAAGTGGGTGTCGAGAATCGAGGTGCTGGACGGGCCAGCGGGCGAGGAGGACACCGCGCGCGAACTGGTCGAAGGCGAGGACGGCGACGGGTCGTAGCCGGCGTCCCATAGTGTTCATTGTGAGTCACGACCGCCGATTCGCCGGACCGGGGCGGCGAACCGGTGGGAAACAGTCACAATCTATCAGACCACGCGAGCGAGCGCCCACCCGACGCCCACCGCCACGAGCGCCGCCGCGAGGGTGAGGAGGGCGTTGCCGGCGGCCGCCCACGGGCGACCCTCCTCGGTCCACAGCGTCACCGTATCGAACGCGAACGACGAGAACGTCGTGAACGACCCGCAGGCGCCGGTACCGACGAGGGTGGCCGCCGCCGGGCCGACGCCCGCGAACGTGACGAATCCCAGCGCGAGGCTCCCGAGGACGTTGACGGCGAGCGTGCCGACCCTGTCTTCGAGGCGTCGGGTGAGTTCGTACCGACAGAGCGCGCCGAGGACGCCGCCGGTGGCGACGAGGACGGACGGGGCGACCACGGTCAGACGCTCCCTCCGACCCGGCGCGCGAGGCGTTGCCCCACGAGGACGCCCGCGAACCCAAGCGCGTAGTTGGCGACGACGTTACCGACCGCCAGCGGCGGCGACGCCGTCGCCGTCTGGACCGCGAACGTGCTGTAGGTGGTGAACGAAGAGAGCAGACCCGTCCCGAAGACGAGTTGGGTCTGTTCGGCCAGCAGGTCGGCGTAGACCGCCTCGTAGAGGAGGAAGCCGAGGACGACGCTCCCGAGTGCGTTCGCGGCGAGCGTCCCGCCGAGTCCCGTAATCGCCCCGCCGACGAGGTATCGAAGCGTCGCGCCGACCGCGCCGCCGACCGCCACCAACAACAGCGCCTCCAGACGTTTCAGTGGATGTGCCATCGAACGACCGTCTCGGCCCGACCGTCGGACGGGCCGTATATGGGCGTGTCGGTTCATCGACGCCGCCCGGACCGTCACTCACTTGCCCGCCGCCGCGCTACTCACAATATGGTCGGGTCGCGGACGGCGACGGCGGCCGTCGGTCTCCTCGTCAGCCTCGCCCTCAGCCTCCTCGTCTGGCGGTACTTCCACACCCTGTTCGTCTTCCTCTTTCTCCCCTTCGTTCCCGTCCTCCTCGGCCGGGGGCGGTCGTCGCCGCCGGTCCGGGAGTGTCCGGCGTGTGGCTTCACCACCCGCGATTCGGAGTTCGACTACTGCCCGCGCGACGGGACGGCGCTCGAACGGCGGGAGTGACCTACGCCCGCCAGATGGCGGTGACGACGCCCGCGTCGGTTTCGACCGTGTCGTAGTCGTACCCCCGGTCGGAGAGTTGCGGGTAGAGGTGCTGTGGCGCGCGGTCGTTCAACTGCACCAACACCACGTCGTCGTCGGCGGCTTCGAGGCGTTCGAGGGTGTCCGTGAGCGGTCGCGGCGGCGGGAGGTCCCGGGCGTCGAGGAAGTCACGCGGTCTGTCAGTCGGCGCGTCGGTCGCCCGCAGGTGGGCGTCGAGTCGTCGTTCCTGCATGTCAGAACGGACGGCTCGAATCGCAAAGTAGCCGCTGTCGAAAATGTTCTACTCCGTCCACGGCGCCCGGTTCGGCGCCTTCGACGCCGACGGGCGAGCGTCGAACACGTTCGTGGCCACGGGTAGGGCGACGCGCGCCCAACGGCGAGGTATGCCAAGCATCCGCGACGCACTCGGTCACGGTGGCGACGGCTTCGACGACGCCGGGGAGTTCGTCCCCGACCACCTGCCCGACCCCGGACCGTTCCTCGACGACCACGACGTCCTCACCGGCGCGGCCCACGTCGCCGTCCACGAGACGGCGCGGGAGTGTTTCGAGGAGCGAGGCGTCTACGACGTGACCTTCGATTACAACCTCGCGCGCCTCAACCTCGACGCGCGCCACCCGGACGCGGGCTATCGCTACGCCGAGGAGACAGACGACCCGGCGGTCCTCCGCGCGGAGTTCACGCCGACGACGCCTTTCTGCCCGCAGAGTCGGGCGCTCGCGGTCGGGTCGTTCCGCGCGTGGAACGGTCTCGCCGACCGCCACGACTACGACTGCGTGCGGGTTCGCGTCCACCCGATGCACCACGCCGCCGAGGAGATAAACGACCGCCTCGCGGCCCTCGAATCGACGTTCCGGGAGACCGGCGAGGTGACCGGGGCGGACGAAGACACGGCGGGACGCGGCGAGGACGCGGGCGGCCCGCGACTGCCGTTCTGAGCGGGGGAACTCGGAGGCGTCGGGGACCGAACGCGCTACTCGGCGGTCGGCGAGAGGACGACCAGCGCGACGCTCGGTTCGAGGGCGCGTGGCGAGACGGCGCGGGCACCGTCGAAGCGGACCGCCTCGCCCGCGTCGAGGGCGTACGTCTCGTCGTCGAGGTCGAGTGCCAGCGCCCCGGAGACGAGATAGAGGACGACGGTCCGGTCGGGGTGACGGTGACTCGGCACGCGTTCGTCGCGCGCGAGGGCGAGTTTGACCACCTCGGGGTCGCCGCCGTCGAACACCGTCGCGTGGGGGGCGGCGTCGAGTTCGTCGAGGCTCGTCAGTTCGGTCGGAGTCGACTGGTCGGTCGTCATCACGGCGGAGCGTCGGCGGCGCAGTCGCCTCAACCCCCTCCCGAACATCTCCGCTCACTCGCCTCGACCGCCGGGCGCGGCGCCGTCGTCGCCGGTCGCGTCGTCGGCGAAGGCGGGAACGAAGAGCGTCGCCACCGACTGCGGACCGTGGTCGCGGAGGACGAGGAGCATGTTCGCGGCGAAGACGAGGAAGCCACAGACCGCGAGGAGGCCGCCGACGGCGAAGAGCGAACGGGGGCGGCCGAGCGATTCGGCGGCGACGAGCGCCGCACACCCGGCGCCCGTCAGCGCGAAGTCGGCGGCGGCGAGGCGGTCGTCGTAGAGGTCGTCTATCGCCGGCACGGCCCGAAGACCGAGGTCGTCGCTGTAGCGGTGGACCCAGACGATGAAGGGGACGACGTGATAGAGCGTCCCGAGGACGGTGAAGCCGACGACGCCGAACAGGAGGAGGTGGCCGAGTTCGGGGGGACCGAACAGCACGGTCGGCGAGAGCGGGTCGGCGAACCACGCGGGGACGGCGAGGACGGCCCACGCGAGGAGGGACAGGGCGGCGACGGCGTACCGCGAGAGCATGGGCGTCCACGCCACCCGGGCTTCGAGGAGGCGGCGCGCGAGGACGACCCCGAAGGCGAACAGACCGGTGGCGACGAGCACTGCGCCGACGCGGCCGACGGCGGGCAGGCCGAACAGCCGACCGGTCGCAAGCGCAACCACGCCGACGGGGTAGCCAACCGCCTCGACGCGACGGAGGGGAGCGTCGACGCCGTGGTATTCCGACTGGGTGAACATCGGAACGAGTTGGGAGAGCGCGCCGACGACGGTGGTGAGCACCACGCCGAACACCGCGAGCGTCGCGTGGGCGTCGCGGAGCGAGAGTCGCGTGACCGGGCCGTCGAGGAGGCCGGGATGAGCGAGGGAGGCCGCGAGCGTCACGCCGAAGGCCGTGACGACCACGAGGAAGGCGACTGCGAGCGCGAAGTGGCGTTCGGTCACGTCCCACGGGCGGGCGGCCCGGAGCGTCCGACCGACGTTGTACGCGAACGTCCAGAAGCCGGCGAGCATGCACGACCCGAAGACGGGGAGCCACGCGGTCGCCGACGCCGAGAGGGCGCCGACGAAGCCGAGGAGACCGACCACCACCAGCCACAGTTGGAGCGTCGCCAGTCGCGCGGAGTGGAGGCGCACGCCCGACCAGACGGGGACGAACTGCGTCATCGCGCCCATGATGGTGAGACAGACCCACCCGACCAACAGCAGGTGGACGTGTGCGAGCGTCGGGCGCCCGGGGAGGAGACCGAACGGGGCGAGTGCGCCGACGACGCCCCCGGCGACGAGGAAGCCGAGACCGACGACGAAATGTCGCAACGGAACCGTCATCGGGGGTTGCGCGTCCGTCTCCAGGTCGCCCGGTATCGCGCCCATACGACACCGTGCGTGCCGCGCCGCCGTCGGTGTCGCGTCGAACGTGTTCGCGCCGTGGCCGGTTCGGGGTGACCCGACGACCCGTTCGGGGGCGAACGCCGCCCGCAGAGACCGGGCCGGGAACGAGTATCACGGCACATTTATTACCCAGTTCGCGCCAATACTTCATCTGACAGGATACGGTCCGACATGGGGAACGCAAACGGCGACGGGCCGGACGGCGAACCACCGGCCCGACGCGCGTCGACCGAGTACGATGGGGGGTCCACGACGCTGGTGTTACATCCGGGTGACGGGACCGACGAGCGGTGCGTCCCGTCGCATCTCCCGAGTGACCCGGCGGAGACGAATCTCCTCGTCGTCTCGTACACCGAAACCGTCGCGGAGGTGATTCGGCAGTGGCAGGGCGTCGAGAGCCAACCCCCGTCGTTCGGTCTCATCAGTTTCGCGGAGTTCGACCGCTCGGCGGCCGCCGACGCCTCGCCGTCGAAGCGGTCGCTCCCGGGCCAGAACCTCACGGTGACGACGATGTCGGACGTATCCGACTTACAGGGACTCGGGACGGCGGTGACGCTCTATCTCGACGACTGGGCCGAGAACGACCGCGAGACGGTGGTGTGTGTCGACTCGCTCGGACCGATGCTCGACGGCAACGGCACCCAGCCAACCTTCCAGTTCCTCCACGTGCTCACGGGGTGTGTCCGGCGGGCGGGCGCCTCGCTGTACGTCCACCTCGGCGAGGAACGCGACGACCGGACGGTCGATACGCTCCGACCGCTGTTCGACGACGTGACCGAACGCGGGAGCGACGCACCCGGCGTCGACGCGGAGACGGTGTGGGACCTGCTCGGGAACCCGCGGCGCCAGTACGTCCTCTACTACCTCTGTAACGAGCGCGAAACCGAGACGGTGAACCGACTCGCCGTCAGACTCGCCCGCTGGGAAAACGACGCGGCCGAGCGCGAACTCACGTCGGCGGAGTGCGACCGGGCGTACACCGCACTCGCGTCCGTCCACCTGCCGAGACTGGCCGAGGCGGACGTCGTCGACTACGACACGGACGAGAAACGGGTCTCGCTGTCGGCGGCGGCCCGCCGGGCCGACGACCTGGAACGCTACGTCGAACTGTCGTTCGACGGCGAGTTCACCTAGTCCGTCTCGTCCGGCGAGGGGTCGACGCGAACCTCGCCGTCGCTCGTGACCGTCACCGAACAGCCCGCGAGGGTGAAAGATAGCGTCCCGCCGCTCCGGGTCGTCCCGTCGTGTTTCGGGGTGAAGAGGTCGTTCAACGCGTCCGGGTGAACGGCGTCGTTGAGGTTCACCTCCGTGGGGTCGACGTCGGTCACGGCGAGGACCGCGTGAACGACGGTGACGCTCAGTTCGAGGTCGCTCGTCTCGTGGTAGTCGACGACGTACGCTCGGGTGTTCGGGTCGTACTCCGGGACGTCGGGGTCCGAGGTCGGGTCGGAGTCGGTCGCGCCGACGTTCGGGTCGGGGTCGGGATTTCGAGTCATGCTTGGGATGCCCACTTCGCGATCGCTATCGGGCCTTCACGTCAGCGAGTAATAAAAACTCGTGTGAACACCGCCCCGAATCGGGCTTCAATCGTCGAGCGCGTCGGTCAATCCCCACTCCTCGGCGCGGGAGCGCGCCTCCGTGCGGGCCTGTTCGCGGATGGCCGCGATCTGTTCGTCGTCTTCGAGGAACGCCTCGACCGCCGAGGCGTCGTCGTCGCCGAGTCGGTCGTCGGGCGCGGCCTCGCGGGTGCGCGCCACGAGGTCGCGGTCGTCGGTGAGGCGGTCGGCGGGGAGTCCCGGCGGGACGCGGAGGTCGTCGCTCTCGTGGGCCGCGGCGAGGGCGTCGGCGTCGAGTTCGTAGAGTTCGACGCTGTAGGGACCGGGCACCGCGAGGTCCGCGAGGGCGTCGACGCCGCCGCGGTCGGCGTCGGTGGCGTAGACCAACACCGGCACGCCCGCCTCGAAGGTGACGACGCCGTCGGTGCCGTCGCCGAGCAAGAGGGCGTCCTGCGGTTCGAAGACGGCGTAGCCCGTCAGTTCGCGGTCGAGGGCCGTCCGGAGCGCCACCCCGGGGTCGTCGACCACGCGCGACTGCACCAGTCGGCCGCGCGGAATCTTCATACCTCGTCGGGCACCACCGCGCTCCGGAAGCGGTCGGCCACCGCCTCGCCGGCGCCGTCGTTGACGGTGAGTCGACCCGCCGCCTCGCGGAAGGCCTCGGCGGCCGCCGACTCCGGCGCGTGCGCGAGGAGGGGTTCGCCCGCCCGCCGCGCCTCGCGGGCGGCGTCGCTCTCGGGGACCACCCCCAGCGTCTCGCCGCCGAAGTAGCGCTCGGCGCGGTCGGTCACGCGTTCGATGCTCGCGTCGTCGCGGACGCGGTTGAACAGCGTCCCCGCCGTCTCGGTGCCGTACGACCGGGCGTACTCCTGTACCTTCAGCGCGTCCGACAGCGAGGGGATGGTGGGCTGGAGCACCACCACCGTCCGGTCGGCGAGGACGACCGGCAACACGGCGCTTTTCGACCCGAGGGCCGCCGGCGAGTCCAACAGCAACACGTCGGTGTCGGTCGCCAGCGCCGCGACCACGTCCCGGAGGCGTTCGGGGTCGGCCGCGCGAAACGCCGCCAGACTCGTCCCGCAGGGGACGACCTTCATGCCGAAGCGCTCGTAGACGGCGTCCGTGACCTCTGCGTCGGCGTCGGCCACCAGCAGGTCGTGGAGCGTCACCGCCGCGTCGTCGAGACCGGCGTGAAGGAGCAGGTTCGCCATCCCCGTGTCCGCGTCGACGACCGTCACGTCGTAGCGGTCGGCCAGCGCCATCCCGAGGGCGAGCGTGCTCGTCGTCTTGCCCGTCCCGCCCTTGCCACTCGCCACCGCGAACGCCTCGACCATCGGTATCGCCTCTCTCGGCCCCGGAGGTAAAGCTTCGGACGACGGTCAGAAATCGGTGCCGCGTCGGGCGCGCCGCCCGGCGTCGATGGGGTGGCGCTCCTTTCGCACCTCGGTCACGAGGTCGGCGACGTCGAGGAGGGACGCCGGTCGGTCGTGGCCGCCGGTACAGACGAGTTCGAGTGCGTCCGGCTTCGACTCGACCAGTGCGACCACGTCATCGGGGTCGACCAGCCCCCGGTTGGCCGCGTAGACGACTTCGTCGAGGACGAGCATGTGCATCCCCTCTTCGGGGTCGCCGTCGAGGGGGAGGGGCGCGGTCAGGTCGGCGTCGGCGGCGGCCGCGAGGAGGTCACGGGCGCGGGCGAGACCGGCGCGGGCCGCCGCTTCGTGGTCGGCGTCGTCGCTCCCGTCCCGGAGGCCGTGCCAGCCGTAGTGGCCCGTGTGTTCGTAGCTGAAGCCCGCGACCTGTTCGATGCCGGCGTACTCGCCGCGCACGTCCGCGACGCTGTCGGCGCCGCCTTTCATGAACTGGAGGCAGTGGACGCGGTAGCCGTGGCCGGCGGCGCGGAGACCCATGCCGAGAGCGGCCGTGGTCTTGCCCTTGCCCGTCCCCCACCACACCTGCACGAGACCGAAGTCATCGGGTGCGCGGGGTTCGACCGGGCGCGGGGTGGGTGCGTGGCCGCCGCCGGGCGTCGGGCGGGAGGCGTCGGCGTCCGAATCGTCGTCCATGACCACCCTCGGCGGCGCGCGCCCTTCAATCGTCGGGCGAGAGCGGCGCGACGCGGGCGCGGGCGTCGGTGACGACGCCGGAGGGCGCCTCGGCGGGCGCGGGCGGGCCGTCCGCGTAGCGCGAATCCAGACTCGCGCGGACGGCGTCGCGGACGCAGGCGCGGGCGGCGGCGCCCACCTCGGTCGCACTGCCGGAGAAGTCGGCGGGGTCGCCCGCCGGGTCGCAGGCCGCGACCACCGCGTCGGTCGTGGTGCCGGGGACGCCCGCGACGGCGAGGAGGGTCGCCGCCTTCGCCTCGGCGGCGACGGCGAGGAGGTTTGCGAGGGCGCCCGACGCCAGCGAACGCGTGGTGCCGACGACGACGTTGACGGTGCCGGCGTGATTGGGACCGGGGTGGTCGGGACCGGCGTCCGCGTCGGGCACCGTCTCCGGTCGAGCGTCGGCGGCCACGCTCGTCTCGCCGTCGAGACGGCCCGCTTCGGGGTTGACCGCGCCCTCGACGGGCAGGGCGGCCGGATTCGAGACGCCGGCGGTGGCGACGGCCTCGACGGGACCGAGTCGGGCGCGGCGGGCGTGGCGTTGGTCGACGCCGGTCAGGAGGGCGGGACCGGCGGCGTCGGCGTCGAAGCCGGCGCGGCGGAGGCGTTCGGCGACGTAGGCGTCGAGGTCGGTCCGGTCCCACCCCTCGGGGACGGTGCAGTTGTAGGCGGCGGGGGCGAACGAGGGACCGCCGTCGTGGCCGGTCGAGAGCCACCGCGTGCCGGGGCGGGCGAGGCGGCAGACGCCGTCGCGGACGGTCGGCTCGAACATCAGACGCCGTCGAGGGCGTCGAGCAATCGGTCGTTCTCGGCCGGGCGACGGACCGCCACCCGGACGTGGGAGTCGAGGCGGCGGAACGTGGTGGCGTCGCGGACGACGATGCCCTCGCGGCGGGCGGCGTCGACCACGCCGTCGACCGGGCGGTCGCCCACGTCGAGGAGGAGGAAGGGGGACTCGGAGGGGTACACCTCGAAGGTGGCGGCCAGGGCGTCGGTCATCCGCCGGCGTTCGCGCCGTACCCGGTCGCGGGTCTCGGCGACGAACTTCGTCCGGCGGAGGCAGTACGCGCCCACGTCGACGGCGGGCGTCGAGAGACCCCACGCCGGGCGCGCGGCGTCGAGTCGGTCGCGCAGGTCGCCCGTGGCGACGACCATGCCGGCCCGGAGACCCGGCAGTCCGAACACCTTCGTCAGCGACCGCGCGACGACGACGCCGGGTTCGCCCGCGAGCGTCGGTCGGTCGGTGAAATCGAGGAAGGCCTCGTCGACGACGAGGACGGTGTCGGCGGCGCGACACCGCGTCGCGTACGCCCGGAGGTCGTCGGTGGCGTAGGCGTCGCCGGTCGGGTTGTTTGGGTTGCAGACGACGACGGCGGCGTAGTCCCCGGGGTCCGTCGAGAGGACGCGGTCGTGGGCGACGAACGACGGCGAGGCGCCCTGTAATTTAGTCTCGCGTTCGTACTCGCCGAAACTCGGCGCCGGGAGGAGGACGTCGTCGCCGGGTTCGAGCGTCACCTGAAAAGCGAGGCGGAGACCGGCGAGACCGCCGGCCGTCGGCACGACGTTCAGGGGTTCACAGCCGAGGTACTCCCCGGCGGCGGTGCGGAAGGCGCAGTAGTCGTCCGAGGGGTACTGCGTCGCGGCGGCGTAGGCCGACTCGTAGACGCTCACCACCCCGGACGGGCGTTCGGGATTCGTGTTCGCGCTGAAATCCAACAGCGTCGCGTCCGACGTCCCCCCGTGAGGCACCCGCCCGACCTCACCCACGGCGTCAGGGTCCATGGGATGGGCTAAGACGCTCCATTACCTCAAGCGTTCCGTCCGCGACGCCGTCGAGGACGCCCACGCGGTCGGCGAGCAACAGGGCGCCGCCCATGCCCGCGCCCTCCTTGGCCTCGCCGGCGGCGTAGCGCGCGAGGGGGTCGCCGGCGTCGGCGAACCCGGGGTCGGTGACCGCGAGGTCACAGTCGAGGTCGGCGGCGGCCGACTCGACTGGCGCGTCGGCGGCGACGTAGGCGGTGGTGGCGACGGTGAGGGGGTCGGCGACGCCGGCGTGACGGACGAGGGCGGCCGCCGCGAGCATCTGCGTGCCGCCGCCGAGAACCACGTCGGTGCCGGACTCCAGTGCGCCGACGGTCAGGCCCGCCACCACCGCGAGGACGGGGTCGCCGACGAACCGCACCGCGAGTTCGGGGCGGTAGGCGGCCCCGCCGGGGTCGACGTCGCTCGACTCGAAGGCGTCGGCGACGACGGACTCCTTCAGGCCGCGGGGGTTCTCGGGGAGCGACGAGGAGGTGACCTCGGGCGCGCCGAGGGCGCGGAGGACGGCGAGGGCGGTGGTCGTCCCGCCGGGAATCGTCTCGCCGACGACGAGTTCGTCGTCGGGGAGCGAGCGCCCGAGTTCGCGGGCGGCCACCCACGCGCCGGGCGCGGTCGGCACGGGGTCGGCCTCGCGCACGTCGCGGCCGGGTTTCGCGCCCACGTCGACGGTCGGCGCGCCCGTCGGTCGGGCGAGACCGGCGTCGACGGCGAGGAAGTCGACGCCGACGCGTTCCCGGACGGCGCGGGTGACCGCCGCCGGCGTCGGACACCCCGTCGGACTCACGGGCACGACCGGGGCGCGGACGAGCGTGCCGTACTCGACGAGTTCGGCGTCGGCGCTCGGGGTGTGGGCCATCAGGTCCGGGTCGGCGCCGGCGGCGCTGATGCCGTCGATGCGGGCCGTCGCCGTCGTGCCGGCGACGAGGACGAATCGAGTCACGGACATCGCGCCTCGGCGAGGCGCCGGTCCGACGGGCGGTTGACGTTCACGGCGAGTCGGGGGTCGTGGCTCACGTACATGTCGTCGTCGGTTTCCGCGACGACGTTGAGACCGACGGGTGCGAGCGTCCGGCCCGCAGAGACGACGGTGGCGTCGGCGTCGACGCTCGCGCCGAGTCGGCGCTTCAACGCCACGGGGACGTACGCCGCGAGCGACCCGTCGGCGGCGTCGAGGACGCGGTTCACCGGTTCGGGTGCGAGGAGTGGCAGGTCGGCGGCGACGGTCACCGCCGGGCGACCCACCCGGTCGAGCGCGGAGGCGAGGTCGGCGACGTAGCCCTCGCCCGGCGCGTCGACGACGGACGCCCCGGCCGCGCGGAGGTGGTCGCGCGTCGCTGGCGTGTGCGGCGAGACGACGGCGTGGACCGTCTCGACGCGGGCGTCGGCGAGGGCGGTGCGAACCCGGTCGACCATCGGGACGCCACGGATGGGGACGAGCGGTTTCTCGACGGACGCGTCGAGGCGCGTCCCCCGGCCGCCACACATCACGAGAGCGTCCACGCGACCACCCCCGCGTGGAGGGCGGCGACCCGCCCGAGTTCGTTCGCGGCGCCGAGTGCGTCGCCGGTGACGCCGCCGAGTCGTCGAGTGGCCCATCGGCCGACGAGGGCGGCGGCGACGGGACCGGCGACGAGCGTCGACACGAGGGCCGGCGCACTCCCCCGAGGCGCCGCGAGGACGGCCGGAAGCGCCGCGACGACGACGGGCAGGACGGCGGCGGGCGACGCCTCGCCGACGACGGCCGCTCCGAGGCCCTCGTGGCCGGGGTCGCCGAGGCAGACGAGCAGTGCCATCCCCGCCTTGGCGCTCACCTCGGCCGCGAGGACGAGACGGACGGCGACGCGGACGCCCGCACCGGCGACGCCGAGAGCGCCGAGGGCGAGGGCGAGAAGCGAGACGCCGACGGCGAGTGCGCCCCCTACGCCGACGGCGGCGTCTTTCAGGGCCGCCCGCGTCGACGCGTCGCCGTGGGCGGCGGCGGCGTCGCCGAGGTCGGCGAGACCGTCGGCGTGGGTGACGCCGGTGACCGCCGGAAGCGCGAGGAGGTAGGCCGCGACTGCGGTCGGGCGGGGAACGGGGAGGACGAAGGGAACGGCGACGAGGGCGCCGACGACGTAGCCCGCGAGGGGGAAGGCGACGGGCGTGGTGCGGAAGGCGTCCCACGCGCGTTCGCCGCCGCCGACGGGCAGGCGCGTCAGAAAGGCGAGGGCGCCCCGGAGCGCGGTCAGAATCAGCACCACGCCACCACCCCCGCGAGGGCGAACGCCACCCACCCCGCGCGGCCGACGACGCGGACGCCGCGCCGGGCGTCGGCGACGGTCGGCAGGTCGGGACCGGCGTCGAGGCGGTAGGCGTCGGGTTTCGCCAGTCGAACGCCGAGGACGGCCGCGAGCGTCGCCATCGGCCACCCCGAGTTGGGGGAGTCGGGCCGGCGGGCGAGCGGACGGGCCGCCGAGGGCGCGCCGGGGCGGCCCGCCGCGAGAGCGATGAGGGCGGCGCTCGCACGCGCGGGAAGCCACATCACGGCGTCGTCGAGGCGGGCGGCCGCCCAGCCGACGGGTTTGGTGCGGTAGCCGAGCGTGGAGTCGAGCGTGTTGACGGCCTTCACCCACGCGGCGGCGGCGGCGCCGAGAGGGAGCGAGAGGGGCGCGAGGAGTGCGAAGCCCGCGAGGGGGGCGACGAGTCCGTCCGCGAGGTTCTCGGCGGCGCTCTCGACGGCGGCGCTCCGCACCGCGCCCGCCGAGAGCGTCGACGCGTCGCGTCCGGCCAGCGAACGCAGGTCCCGCCGCGCCGCCGGGAGGTCGGTCTCGCTCTCGGCGACGACGCGTCGGGCCTCCGAGAGCAACAGACGGCGACTGGTCGAGACGAAACAGACGAGACCGGCCGCGACGACGGCGGGGCGCGACGGGAGGAGGGCGACGACGACGCCGACCACGGCGGCGGCGAGAAGCGGGGGAAAGAGCGCGACGCCGACGCCGACGAGTCGGGGGCGAGACCACGCGCGGTCGAGTGGGGCGACGAGGCGGCCGAACCACGCCACCGGGTGGAGCGAGCGCGGCGGTTCGGCGACGAGGGCGTCGAGACCGGCCGCGAGGGCGACGGCGACGGTGGCGGTCACGGGCACGGGTCGTCCTCCCCGGAGTCGTGCCCGGCCGCAATCCGGTCGGCGAGGGCGGACAGCGACGCCTCGCGGGCGTCGAGGAACGTCCCCCCGAGGGCTTCGATACCGCCGTCGGTTCGGGGGTCGTCGCCGACGTGGACGAGGTCCGCGACGGCCACGCCGAGGGCGTCGGCCACCGTCTCGAACGGGCGAGGGTGCGGTTTGCGGAAGCCACAGGCGGCGCTGGTGACGACGGCGTCGAACGACCCACGGAGGTCGGCGCGAATCAGCGTCGTCGAGACGAGTTGGGGGACGCTACAGTTCGAACAGAGGGCCACGGGGTCGGCGGCGGCGACGAGGGCGTGAGCGCCCTCGCGGACGCGAACCTCGGGGTCGAAAGCGGCGACGACGGCGCGTCTGACGACGCCGTCGGACGCGTCGACGCCGCGACTGCGGAGGGCGGCCGCGACGTGTGCGGGGAGGGGCGTCTCGGCACCCTCCGGGGCGTCGAAGTGAGACGTGCGGTAGGCCGCCTGCCAGTCGTCGGGCACCGAGACGTCGCGCGCCCGGAGTTCGCGGGCGACTGCGCTCGCGGGGTCGGCGGGCGTCGACGCCTCCACGAGCGTTCCGAAGAGGTCGACGGAGAGCGGCACAGTCGTCGGTGCGCAGGGGAGACACTTGACCGTCGCGGTCGGTGAGGAAGAAATCCGCTCTCCCCGATTCGAACTCGCCGAGACGGTCCTGCTCTGCTCGCTTCGCTCGCCTGCGCGGGCGACGAATCGTCTGCTCAACTCGACTCGACCGGATTTTCAAGAAAAATCCGCTCTCCCCGATTTGAACGGGGGGCAAGCCGATCTACAGTCGGCTGCTCTACCAGGCTGAGCTAAGAGCGGGCGGTGTGGCGTATCCACGACCCGTCAATAAGCGTTGCCATTCGGTGGTGACGACGGGCGACAGACAGCCGTCAGACACGGCAGGAAGATTTAAAGAGACGCGGCGAGACATCTCGCCCGATGAGCAAGATAACGTTCCGCGCCGACGACGACCTCGTCGAGCGTCTGGAGGCGTTCGACGCCTCCAAAAGCGAGGTGATGCGCGACGCACTGCGCACCTACCTCGACGGCGCGGAACGTGAGACGGCGGCCACGCCGACGGCCGGTCGGGGCGACGCCCGCCTCGCCGACCGCCTCGACGCGGCGCTCGAGTCGGCACGAGCGATGCCGGACATAAACGTAAACGTGACGCTCGACGGCGTTACGGCCGATTCGTCGGACGTGTCCGTCGAGCGCGAGACCGACGCGGATGCGCGTAAGACAGCACGCGAAAACGCGGACGATTCCGCGCATACGACGAGTAAAACGTGCGCGCAATGTGGCGAAAACATGGACGAGGGGCACGTTTACTGCCCGAACTGTGGTGAGAAGAGCTCCCACCGCGTGTTCTGCGATTGCGGCGACGAACTCCGCTCTGACTGGGCGTTCTGCCCCAGTTGCGGCCGTCGGACCCCCGCCGCAGACGTGCTAGACCGGCCGTAAACGCTTCGAAACGCCCGTAAACGAGAGTTCCACGGGTTTGTAAGACACCAGCCATTAGATTTATAAGCTATTACCCTGTGCATACATTCGCGTAAGACGGCCGTCTTACAGGCCGACGATTCGGGGAGCATCCCCGTCCCGTCGAGGGATTTCGGCGTGTAAGACAGAACGCGGGGTGATGCCCCTCCGTCTTACCGGGGGAATGAACATGGAGCGTGTGACACTACGAATTCCGAAACAGCAGATCGAGGAAGTCGAACAGATGGTCGAGACGGGAGAGTTCCCGAACCGGAGCGAAGCGATCCGGTCGGCCGTCCGAGAGATGCTCAACGAGCAAGGCGAGTCCCGCGAGTCGGGGCGTAACCGCAACCGAAGCTGGGCGAAGGTGTGACGATGCAGGGCTTCGTCCAAGACGCCATCGAGCGTGAGGAAGCGGAACAGCGCGACTCCGACGAGGCGGACTCGTTCGGCGACCCGCGCATCGTCATCGTCGGCTGTGGTGGCGCCGGCAACAACACCGTCAACCGCCTCTACAACATCGGCGTCGACGGTGCCGAGACGGTCGCCATCAACACCGATAAACAGCATCTCAAGATGATCGAAGCCGACACGAAGATTCTGGTCGGCAAGTCCCTGACGCAGGGTCTCGGCGCCGGCGGCGACCCCTCGATGGGCGAGCGCGCCACCGAGATGGCCCAGGGGACCATCAAAGAGGTACTCGGCGAGGCGGACCTCGTGTTCGTCACCGCCGGGATGGGCGGCGGCACCGGTACCGGCGCCGCCCCGGTCGTCTCGAAGATCGCCAAAGAGCAGGGCGCCATCGTCGTCGGCA
>JBDGTR010000034.1:0-28547 GCA_042216635.1 Haloplanus sp.
GGACGGTGTCGCCCATCTTCTCGTCGAAGAGCATGTTGTAGGTGAAGCGGTCGATGCTCCGGTTCATCCCGATGCCGAGTTCGCCGAGATAGCGCGCGCCCTCGTCGGTCTCTAAAATCCCCGTGAGGACGTCCTCGTTGCGTTCGGCGCTGTGGTCGATTACCTGCCCCTCCTCGAAGGTGAGCCGAACCCCCTCGATTTCGCGGCCGTTGCGGTACAGCGGCATGTCGAAGTAAACCTCCCCCTCCACCGACTCTTTGACCGGTGCGGTGAACACCTCGCCGCCGGGGAGGTTGTGTTCGCCGTAGTCGTTGAGCGTCGGATTGTCCGCGACCGACATGGTGAGGTCCGTCTCCTCGCCGCTCGTGATGTGTACCTCGTCGGCGCCGTCCAGAATCTCGACCATCTGGGCCTGATGCTCGCGCTGGGCGTCCCAGTCGAGGGTGACGGCGTCCCAGACGAAGTTCTCGTAGGCCTCGGTGGACATGCCCGCCAGTTGGGCGTGCCCCGAGGAGGGGAACTGCGTGAGACACCACCGCTTTTCCAGTCGCTCGTCGAGGACGGGTCGGAGCGCCCGGCGATAGGCCGCGTTGGTCTCCGGGTTCACGTCGCTCTGTTCGGAGACGTTCGCGCCCCCGCGGGCGATGACGAACACGTCCGTCTCCTCGTAGAGCGCGAGTTGGTGCGACGGCGTCTCGAACTCCTCTGCCGCCCGGAGGTACGCCCGAGTCGCGCGCTCTTCGTTGTTGAGATAGACCGGATTCGCCCCCCGGTCGCCCACCGCCTCGTGGAGGGCAACCGCGAGGTCTTCTGCCTCCGCCGGCATCGAGATGACGACGTTGTCGCCCGCCTCGACGCGCGTCGAGTGGTCGACGATGGTCTCTGCGTGCGTGCGAATGCGCGGGTCCATGCCCCAACCACCCGCCGCAGGCGGCAAAGCCTTTCGGAGCCTGCAACCCATACGTTCATGTCCTGTCGTCTCGTCTACACGAGTGTGTCACATAGTGACACGCGAGTCCAGCCATGCCGACGTTCATCACGCTGATAGAGTACACCGGCGAGGGCGTACAGAACATGGACCAGAGTCCGGCCCGACTCGACGCCGCCAAGGAGGTCGTCGAGTCGATGGGCGGCGACTTCCACACCTTCTACCTCACGATGGGGCAGTACGACGCCGTATCGGTGATGGAGATGCCCGACGCGGAGGCGGCGACGCAGGCCGCCATCACCATCTCCGGGGCGGGTGCGGTCCGAACCGAGACGTTCCGGGCGTTCCCCGAAGACGAGTACCGCGACCTCGTGGCGGGCCTGCCCTGAGTCGCACCGACAGCGTATTTTCCTCCGGGCGAGAACGACCCCCATGCTCGATTTCCGCTCGGATACGGTGACCAGACCCACGGACGCCATGCGCGAGGCCGCCCGCGACGCCGAGGTGGGCGACGACGTCTACGGCGAGGACCCCACGGTGAACGAACTCGAACGGCAAACGGCGACGCTCCTGGGTACCGAGGCCGCCCTCTTCTGTCCCACGGGGACGATGGCGAATCAGGTCGCGGTGCGCGTCCACGCCGAACGCGGCACCGAGACCGTCGTCGACGCCGAGGCCCACGTCTTCAAGTGGGAACTCGGCGGCGCCGCGCAACTCGCGGGCGTCCAGACCCGCACCGTCGACGCCGGCGAGCGCGCGATATTCACGCCCGAACAGGTCCACGACAACTGTCATCCGGCGGACGACCACCGCCCCGGGACGGGACTCCTCGCCGTCGAGAACACCCACAACGCCCGCGGCGGCGTGGCGATTCCCCCCGACCACGTCCGCGCCGTCGCCGAGGCCGCCGCCGACCACGACGTGCCCGTCCACCTCGACGGCGCGCGCCTGTTCAACGCCTGCGTCGCCCTCGACGCCGACCCCGCCGAGATGGTCGCGCCCGTCGACTCCGCGATGGTCTCGCTCTCGAAGGGTCTCGGCGCGCCCGTCGGGTCGATGCTCGCGGGGTCGGCCGACTTCGTCGCCGAGGCGCGACGGGTGCGAAAGCTCTACGGCGGCGGCATGCGGCAGGCCGGCGTCCTCGCCGCGCCCGGTCTCCTCGCCCTTGAGAACCGCGACCGCCTCGCCGAGGACCACGCCAACGCCCGCCGTCTCGCCGAGGGGTTAGACGCCGTCGAGGGCCTGTCGGTCCAGTCCCCCGAGACCAACATCGTCGTCGTGGACGCGGCGGACGCCGGCCTGTCGGCCGAGGCGTTCGTCGACGCCTGCGCCGACGAGGGCGTCGCCTGCGTCGCCTTCGGCCCGACGACGGCGCGCTTCTGTACCCACCTCGACGTCGACGCCGACGACGTGGACGCGGCCGTCGACCGCGTCGCCGCCGCCGTCGCTCAGAGTTCGGGTTCGACGTAGACGAACCGCACCCGTTCGTCTCGCTCGCGGAGTTTCTCCTCGATGTGCGTGATGTCGCCGTCGATGTCGGCGGTGTCGAGGTCCGGGTCGAAGCTCACGTCGGCGGCGATGAGGATGTCGTCCGGGCCGACGAACATGGTCCGAAAGCGGTCGACGTGGACGATGCCGGGGTGCGAGCGGATGATGGTCTCGAAGTCAGACTCCAGTCGCCTCGGCACGGACTCGCCGAGCAGGAGGCGCTTGTTCTCCCACGCCAGCGCCACCGCGAACGTCATCAGGAGGACGCCGATGAGCATCGCGCCGGCGGCGTCGTAGGCGGGGTTGCCGGTCAGCCGCGAGAGACCGATGCCCGCCAGCGCGAGGAACGCGCCGCTGAGTGCGACCGAGTCCTCGGTGAACGCCGTCAGCGTCGTCACGTCGCTCGTGGCGTGAAACGCCTCGACGAACCCCGACCAGCCGTACTCGTTCATCTGGTGGCGGAGTTCGCCGAACGCCTTCCGGAAGGCGTAGCCCTCGAAGCAGATGGCGCCGGCGAGGACGGCCACGCTCACCCACACGGCGTCGAAACTGGTCCCCGCCACCGTCACCGCCCCCGGCGAGAGGGCCTCGCCGCCGTGCATCAGCGCGTCGTAGCCGTGGCGAAGGCTCTCCCACCCCGCGATGCCGAACAGCAGGACCGACACCAGAAAGCTGTAGAAAAACTGCGCCTTGCCGTAGCCGAAGGGGTGGTCGGCCGTGGGGTTCTTGTCGCTGTACCGGATGCCGATGAGGAGGAATATCTGGTTGCCGGTGTCCGAGATGGAGTGGTACGTCTCCGAGAGCATCGACGGACTCCCGGTGAGGAGGAAGGCGACGAACTTGAGGACGGCAATCGCCGCGTTGGAGATGAGCGCGGCCACCACGACCGAAGTACTGCCAGCCATGGTAGCCCCCTGAATCGGCGGCCGATTCAAGCTTGCGACACGTCTCGTCCACATGGGCGGGTGCGACGCCGACTCCGGCGACGAGACCCGAACCCGAACCGAGTTATCGTAGCGTTTCTGACATCCTCCCGCGACTGAAGTCGTGGGCTTTCTCCTCAAACCACTGTAATTCGACGTCGAGAGCCTCCGTTTCGGCGGCGATTCATAGCGTTTATTGTGACTGTTCACCGACGGTTCGCCACCCCGGTCCGGCGAACCGGCGGGAGTGACTCACAATAAACACTATCAGCCGGTGACGCTCGTGGGTTGCCGAGGGAGTGAGTAGGTAGTTACACACGCTACTATAGGCCCGCGCCACCTCGCTCCCCCATGCTCGTCGTCGTCTCCGACACCCACGGCCGCGCCGACCACCGCCTGACCGACCGGACGCTCGCCGCCGTCCGCGAGGCCGACGTCGTCGTCCACGCCGGCGACTTCACGACGCCGGCCGTCCTCGATTCGTTCCACGAGGTGGCCGCCCGCCTCGTCGCCGTCCACGGCAACGCCGACGACGCGGCCGTCAGCGACCGTCTGCCCGACGCGACCACCCTCACCTACGCGGGCGTCCGCGTCGCCGTCACCCACACCCGGCGCGGCGGCGCCACCGCCCTCTCGCTGTTCGGGCGCGAACGCGGCGCCGACCTCGTGGTCTTCGGCCACACCCACCGTCCGACCGTCCGGTCGCCCGACGCGGGACCGACGCTCCTGAATCCGGGGAGCTACGCCGACCCGCGGGGCAATCGCGCCGCGCACGCGGAACTGCGACCGGTCGACGCTGAGGACGGGAACGGGGACGCGGGCGCCGGGGAGCGCGGCGATTCCGAGACGCCCGCCACCGGCGGCCTGCGCGGCGTCCTCCGGTCGCCGTCGGGCGACGAACTGGAGACGTTTCGGGTGTCGGCGGGCGTGGAGTGAGCGGACGCTTCCGGGCGAAAGCGACGAAGCAGGGGGACGTGCGCGGTCCGTGCGGAGGGCAACACACTGGCGGGGGTCGGAGCGAGTCGGCGGAGGGCCGAAGCGGGGGACCGCGCGTTTCGACGGACGGCCGGTGCGACCATATAAACGGCGTAGACTCAAAGGGCCGTTTGACCCATCCGTCGGCGTCGAAACCGCTTTGTGTCGTCCCGGGGAAAGCCCGCCATGGCCTTCACCTTCGACGACCCCGTCTTTCTCGGACTGGTCGCGCTCATGGTGCTGTTGGTCTTTTTCGTCTACCTGCTGATTCGGCGGACGCTCCTCTCGCTCCGCGAGGGGTACGACGACGCCTACCGACGCTGACCGCCGAGTCGCTACCGCTTTGTAGCCGCCCCGCACACAGTCGCACGAACCGATGGTCGCTCTCGGGACGCTCGCCATGCTGGTCGTCTCGGGAGTCGCCAGCCTCTTTATGGCGTGGGCCATCGGCGCCGGGTCGTCCGGGTCGACCCCCTTCGCCCCCGCCGTCGGCGCCAACGCCATCTCCGTCATGCGCGCGGGGTTCGTCGTCGGACTCCTCGGCTTCGCCGGCGCCGTCCTCCAGGGCGCGAACGTCACCCACGCCGTCGGGACGGAACTGATTCACGGCGTCAGCCTCACCGCCCCCGCCGCAATCGTCGGCTTGCTCACCGCCGCCGTCCTCGTCGCCATCGGCGTCTTCACCGGCTACCCCATCGCCACCGCCTTCACCGTCACCGGTGCCGTCGTCGGCGTCGGTCTCGCCCTCGGGGGCACCCCCGCGTGGCCGAAGTACCGCCAGATCGTCGCCCTCTGGGCGGCGACGCCGTTCGTCGGCGGCGCCATCGCCTACGTCACCGCCCGTCTGCTCCGCTCCGAGTCCGTCTCGGAACGCGTCGTCATCGCGGGACTGGGGGGTCTCGTCGGCGCCCTCGTCGCCACCATCGAGTTCACCGTCCTCGGGCCGTCCGGCGGGACCGGTTCCATCGCCAGCACCCTCGGCGCCGGTCTCCCCGGCGGGTCCGCCACCGTCGCCGTCGCCGTCCTCGTCGCGGCCGTCCTCTTCCGGGGGCTGACCGACCACCCCGAGGCGACCGAGCGCCGCTTCCTGTTGGCGCTCGGCGGACTGGTCGCCTTCTCCGCCGGCGGGAGTCAGGTGGGGTTGGCGCTCGGTCCCCTCGTTCCGTTGCTCGACCAGGTCGCCGTTCCCCTGCCCGCCGTCCTCGCGGGCGGCGGTCTCGGTCTCCTCGTCGGGTCGTGGACCGGCGCCCCGCGCATGATAAAGGCGCTCGCACAGGACTACTCCTCGCTCGGTCCCCGGCGCTCCATCGCCGCGCTCATCCCCTCGTTTGCCATCGCACAGGCCGCCGTCGCCTTCGGCATCCCCGTCTCGTTCAAAGAAATCGTCGTCTCGGCCATCGTCGGGAGCGGTGCCGCCGCCGGCGGTGGCGGCGTGAGTCGCCGGAAGATGCTGTACACCGTCCTCGCGTGGGTCGGGTCGCTCGCACTGGCGTTCGCGCTCTCGTACGGCGCGTTCACCGCGCTCCGGGCGCTGTAATCACTCGCCTTCGACTTCGGCCTCGTCGGTCGCCTCGTCGTCGTCGCCCTCCTCCTCGTCGTGGTGGATGGTGATGCGCGCTTTCATGATGCGCGTGTTGTCCACCTGTTCGATGCGGATGGTGATGCTGTCGTAGGCTATCTCCTCTCCCTCCTCGACCAGTCGTCCGGCGCGGTTGAAGATGAACCCCGCAAGCGTCTCGAACTCTTCGCCTTCGGGGAGTTCGAGGTCGAGCACCTCGTTCACCTCGTCGATGTTCACCTCGCCGCGAACGAGCACCGTCTCGTCGTCGAGGAACTCGAACGGTTCCTCCTCGTCGCCTTCGAGGATGTCGCCGACGATTTCCTCGACCATGTCCTCTAGGGTGATGAGCCCCTCCGTGGTGCCGAACTCGTCGATGACGATGACCATCCGCATCCGGTTTTCCTGAATCTCCTGGAGGAGTTCGTCGACGTTTTTCGACTCGGGGACGTGGAGGGTGGGTTGGACCACGTCGGTCAGGTCCACCTCGCCCTCGCCGTAGTGTTTCTGCCGGATGAGGTCACGCAGGGTGACGATGCCGATGATGTTGTCGAGGTTGCCCTCGTAGATGGGGATGCGTTCGTGGTCGCTCTGGATGCACGTCTCGATGGCCTCCTCGATGGTGGCGTCGCGGGGGGCGGCCGTCATGTCGAGACGCGGCGTCATCACCTCCTTGGCGATGGTGCGATTGAACCGGAAGATGCGCTGGAGCATCTCGCGTTCGTCCTCCTCGATGGCGCCCTCGCGCTCCCCGGTCTGTATCATGTCCTGAATCTCGTCGCGGGTGACGTAGGACGTCTCGATGGCCGACCGCCCGCCGGTGATGCGGTTGACCGCCCGCGTGAGGTAGTCGAAGACGACCACCAGCGGAAAGAGGACGGACTCGGAGTATTTCAGCGCCGGCGCGATGCGGAGCGCCCACGGTTCGGTGTTCTCCACCGCGTAGGACTTCGGCGCGCTCTCGCCGAACAGCAGGACGATGCTGGTGATGCCGAACGTCGCCGCGAGGACGGCCTGCCCCCGCGAGAGGTAGATGCCGAACAGCCCCGTGGCGATGGAGGACATGGCGATGTTGACGATGTTGTTGCCGACGAGGATGGTGATGAGCAGGCGGTGGGGGTCGGATTTGAGTTCGCTGATGGCCACCGCGCCGGGGACGCCGTCGTCGACGAGCGCTTCCACCCGGTGGCGGGGGATGGAGAACATGGCTATCTCCGAAGAGGAGAAAAACGCCGAGAGCGCGACGAGAATCAGAATCGTCAGCACGCCCGCCGCCGTCACTGTCGCGTCGTCGGTCGGCAGGAAGCCGGGGAGTTGTGCCGGCAGAGCGCCGGCGTGGCTCCCGTACGGAGGCAAACCCATAGACTACCCACCCTTGTCGCGGCCCGGAATTAAGAGTTGCCCTCTCTCGAATCCGCGATTCGGCGGCCGTCGGCCCGAACGAAGGGCTTAGGCCGGTCGCGTCCCAACGCCGGGTATGTCCGAGCGCGACCCGCCGATTACGCTGTATCGACTGCAGGCGTGTCCCTACTGCGAACGCGTCGTCCGGGTGTTAGACGACCTCGGACTCGACTACACCTCGCGGTTCGTCGAACCCATGCACTCCGAACGCGACGTGGTCAAGCGGGTGGTCGGCTCCCGACCCGTCCCCGCAATCGTCGACGACCGCACCGGCGTCACCATGGCCGAGTCCGCCAACGTCGTCGAGTATCTCCAGTCGACCTACGGCGCCGACGGAGGTGAGGCCTGATGGTCGACTTCGAGGTGGTCGACCTCCCCGAGACCGACCACGTCGCCGAGGGCGACCGCGCCCCCGACTTCACCCGACCGCTCGTCAACGCCGAGTTCTGGGAGGACGTCTCCCTCTCGTCGTTGACCGCCGACGGGCCGGTCTGTCTGGTCTTTCACCCGATGGACGGTTCGTTCCCCGCGACGTACGTCTGGACCGAACTCAAAGCCCGCGACTTCGGCGACGACCTCACCGTCGTCGGTCTCTCCATCTCGACGCCGTACGCCCACAAGCGCCTCATCGAGGACCGCGAGATGGACTTCCGGCTCTTTTCGGACCCCGCCAACGAGGTGGCCCGCGAGTACGGCATCGTCAACGACCTGGACGGCATGGCCGGCGTCGAGGAGCCACGCCCGGCGGTCTACCTCCTCGACGACGACCGCACCGTCGCCTACGCGTGGGTGGCGAGCGAGTGGCCCGACTTCCCCGACTACGACGAACTCGAACGCGAAGTCGAGGCGCTGACCGCGTGACGACGACGGGGACGACGCGACGACCCGGTAACCCCCGCCGCGTGCGTCAGGCTTAGGACCACGGCTGGTGTCGCCGCCGTGCATGGAAGCGCGCCAGCGCGCACTCGCCGTCGTCAGCGCCACGCTCCTGCTCTCGGTGCTCGTCTGGTTCAACTACTCCGCGCTCTTACCGCTCATCGTCGAGGACTGGGGCCTCTCCGGCGTCGAGGCGGGCGTCGTCTTCGCCGCCTTTCAGGCGGGGTACGTCCTCGCCATCCTCCCCGCCGGCCGCCTCGCGGACGTCTACTCCACGCGCCGGGTCGTCGCCGTCGGCGCCGTCGGCACCGGCGTGGCGAGCATCGGCTTCGCCGCCCTCGCCGACGGCATCTACGCCGGCACCGCGCTCCGCTTTCTCGCCGGCGTCTGCATGGCCGGGGTGTACGTCCCCGGGATGCGGTTCCTCTCCGACTGGTACCCCTCGGCGCGTCGCGGCCGGGCGATGGGCGTCTACGTCGGCGCCTACTCGCTGTCGACCGGGCTCTCCTTTCTGCTCTCCTCGACCGTCGCGGCGGCCGTCGACTGGCGGGTCGGCATCGCCGCCACGAGCGTCGGCGCCCTCGTCGCCGGTCCGTTGATGCTGGTGGGGACGCGCGACCCGCCGGACGCCTCGCCCGCCGGCGTCCGCTTCGACCGCTCGTTGCTCCGCAACCGCACCTACCGCTACGCCGTCGGCGTCTACGCCGGCCACGCGTGGGAGGTGTTCGGCGTCCGCAACTGGATGCAGGCGTTTCTCGTCGCCGCGCCCGCCATCGCCGCCACCGGAAACCCGACCGTCACCGCCGGTCTCATCACGGGGACGATGCTCTCGCTGGGCGGTCTCGGCAACCTCCTCGGCGGGTGGGCGAGCGACCGCTTCGGCCGCGCCTCGACCGTCGCCGCCGCCCTCGGCGCGAGCGCCCTCCTCAGCCTCGGTATGGGCCTGTTCGACGGTCTCTCTATTCCGCTGTTGGTCGGCCTCGTCTGCGTCTACGGGGTCGTCCTCGTCGCCGACTCCTCGCCCACTTCGACGGTGGTGACCGAGGTGGTCGACGACCGGAACGTCGGCGTCGCACTGGCGTTTCAGTCGCTGGTCGGCTTCGGCGCGACGGCGATTTCGCCCGTCGTCTTCGGCGCCGCCCTCGACGCCGGCGGCTACGAACTCGCCTTCCCGACGCTCGCCGCCGGCGCCCTCGTCGGTCTCGCCTCGCTCGCCGCCCTCGCGCGCGCCGCCCCCGACGGTGCCGCCGTCGTCGCCGGCGACTGAACGCCCCGCTACCCCTCGCGTTCGGCCGTCTCCCAAAGGGATTTGACCCCGGCCGTCGGGGGGAGGGTATGGTCAGTTACGACGCCTACGAGAGCATCACCGTCGACGTCGACGACGGGGTGGCGACCATCCGGTTTCACCGCCCGGACAAACTCAACGCCCTCTCGACGGAGGTCATGCTCGACCTCCAGCGCGCCTTCGACGAGATTCAGTTGAACCGCGACGTCGACGTGGTGGTACTGGAGGGCGAAGGCGAGAAGGCCTTCTCCGCCGGCGCCGACATCTCGCAGTACGCCGGTCCCGCCGAGGACCACGACCCCCGACAGAAGGACCGACAGGACCTCTTTTACGACATCTACCGCCAGCCCTACGACTGCCACGCGACGGTCATCGCCAAGATTCAGGGCTACGCCGTCGGCGGCGGTCTCATCCTCGCCCTGTTCTGTGACATGCGCATCGCCACCGAGGACTCCTCGTTCGGCGTCCCCACCTGCAACATCGGCCAGATTCCCACCGGCGGGTCGAACTACCGCGCGGTGCAGTTGGTGGGCGAGGCCAAGGCGAAGGAACTCGTCCTCACGGCGGGCTTCATCGACGCCGAGGAAGCCCACCGCATCGGTCTCGTCAACCGGGTGGTCGAGGACGGCGACGCCTTGGACGCGGAGGTGCAGGAAATCGTCGACGCGATTCAGAACACCGGCCGCGAGGCGGTGAAAAACTCCAAGCGCGCACTCAATCAGGCCGCCAACGCACCCGATCTGGAGACGGCGCGGGAGTTCGAACGCGACCTCTGGTGGGAGCAGTTCGACAGCGAGGAGCGCGAGCGACTGGTCGCGGAGTTCAACGAGGAGTGAGCGTGAGCGAGTCGCTCCCCCTCTCGGACCTCACCGTCGTGGAGATGACGGCCCACCGCGCCGGCCCGTTCTGTGGCGCCATGCTCGCGGACCTCGGCGCCGACGTGGTGAAAGTCGAACGCCCGGGCGCGGGCGACCCCGCGCGCACGCAGGGTCCCGGTCCCGACGGCAAGTCGGGCTACTTCATGGCGCTCAACCGCAACAAGCGCTCGGTCACGCTCGATTTGAAGACCGACGCGGGCACGGCGGCCGCCCGCGACCTCCTGACCGACGCAGACGTGTTCGTCGAGAACTTCGGTTACGGCGTCGCCGAACGACTCGGCATCGGCTACGAGGACGTCGCCGCGTACAACCCCGACATCGTCTACGCCAGCGTGAAGGGGTACGGCAAGACCGGTCCCATGAAGGAAAAGCCCGGACTCGACCTCATCCTCCAGGCGGAGGGCGGCATCATGTCGGTCACCGGCCCGGAGGACGGCGACCCCGTGAAGGTGGGACAGGCCATCGGCGACCTGACGGCGGGGACGTTCGCCACCATCGGCGTCCTCGCGCGCCTCCACGAACGCGGGCGGACGGGCGAGGGCGGCGCCCTCGACGTGGGACTGTTCGACGCCATCGTCTCCATCATGAACGAGTACCCCACGCTCCACTCGATGACGGGCGAGGTGCCCGGCCCGCAGGGGACCAGCCACCAGACGCTCGTCCCCTACCAACTGTTCGAGACGGCCGACGGGTCGGTCGTGACGGGCGTCCCCTCCGACGACCGCTGGGACGACTTCGTGGACCTCCTCGGACGCGAGGAACTCCGGGCGTACCCCACCAACGACGACCGGGTCGCAGACGAAGACGAGGTACTCGGCATCATCCAGGACGAGTTCGAGACCGAGTCGACCGACTACTGGCTCGACGCCCTCACCGAGGCGGGCTTTCCCAACGGCCCGCTGAACGACGTGGGCGACGTGGCCGACCACCCGCAGGCCGCCGCGCGGAACCTCCTCGTCGACGTCGAGGACCCCGACGCCGGCGCCTGCGTTCTGCCGGGCAACCCAGTCCACTTCCCCGACCACGAGGTGGAAATCTACCGCGACGCCCCCCGACTCGGCGAACACACCGACGAGGTGTTCGCGGAAGTGGCGGGCGAACAGACCACCCTCGACGAGTGGCGCGCGGGCGGCGCTTTCGGCGACTAGCGGCGTCGGGAGTCCCACCAGCGTCCCTGCCTCCTGTCATCGCCACCGCCGTCGCTCCACCGCCCGCTCTCCAACGACAACGGCTTTGTCGTCGCCTCGCGTCGGCGCAGGCATGAACGAGGCGCGCCCGGACCTCGACCCGCTGTTCGACCCGCAGTCCGTCGCCGTCGTCGGCGCTTCTCCCGACTCGTGGTACTCCTCGCGGCTGATGGACCACCTGCTCGGCTACGGCTACGAGGGGGCGGTCTACCCCGTCAACCCCAGCCGCGACGAGGCGTGGGGACGCACCTGCTACGACTCGATCACCGACGTGCCCGAGGTGGTCGACCTCGCCGTCGTCTCGGTCCCCCGCGAGTACGTCGTCGGCGTGGTGCGCGACGCCGGCGAGATGGGCGTCCCCGCCGCCCTCGTCATCACCGCCGGCTTCGGCGAGGCCGACGACGAGGGCGCGCAGTTGGAGACCGACCTCGCCGCCGCCGCCGCCGAGACGGACATTCGGGTGTGTGGTCCCAACTGCATCGGTCTCGCCAACGCCCGCGCGGGGACGGTCCTGACGAGCACCTGTTCCCGGAAGCCCGACCCCGGCCACATCGGACTGGCCTCTCACTCCGGTGCGCTCGCGTTCACCACGTTCTTCGAACGCGCGGCCGACGAGGGCGTCGACTTCGCACACGTCGTCTCGACGGGCAACGAGGCCGACCAGACGCTCACCGACTACGTGGAGTACATGGCCGCCGACCCCGAGGTCGACGTGGTCTGCGTCTACGTCGAAGGGCTTTCGGACCCCCGGCGGTTCGCGTCGGTGGCGCGCGAGACCACCCGGTCGGGCACGCCCGTCCTCGCGGTGAAAATCGGGCGCTCGGAGGTGGCACAGGCCGCCGCCGCCTCGCATACGGGGTCGCTCACCGGCAACGACGCCGTCTGGGACGCCGCGCTCCGACAGGCGGGCGTCGAACGCGTCCCCGACGTGCCGGACCTCATCGGGCGCGCGTCGGTCCACGCCGCCTTCGACCCGCCCGCCTCCTCGAACGTCTGTGTCGCCTCCACCAGCGGCGGTCTCGCCACCTTGCTGGCGGACCTCGCGGACGACCGCGACCTCTCGCTCCCCGCGCTCTCGCCCGACACCGAACAGGCCCTCCTCGACATGGAGGGCCTCCTCACCTTCGGCGAACTCCACAACCCCGCCGACATCCGGGGGTACGGCGCCGACGTGTTGCCCGCCATCGCCGACCACCTCTTCGCCGACGACCGCTTCGACGCCTACCTCTTCGCCATCGGTCTCTCGGCCGTCGACGACCGCGCCGACCGGGTGGCCGACGACCTCGTCGACGTCGTCGCCCGCGCCGAGGACCCCGTCGTTCTCCTCTGGACCGGGCGGAAGGAGCCGGCGGAGTTAGACGACCCGCAACCCTACGAGCGACTGCGCGAGGCGACGCCGCTGTTTTACGACCCCGCGCGCGCCGTCGACGCCCTCGCGTCGCTGACTGGGTTCGCCGAGGCGCGCGACCGACTGGCCGACGCCGACGCGGTGACCGTGGGGGCGCCCGCCGGTCCCGACCTGCCCGCCGACTCGGTCCTCCCGTGGGCGACGGCGACGGACCTCCTCGCGGCCTACGGCGTCGAACCGGTCGAGACGCGACTGGCGGCCGACGCCGAGGACGCCGTCGCCGCCGCCGAGGACGTGGGCTACCCCGTCGTCTGTAAGGTGGACTCGCCGGACGTGCCCCACCGGGACCGCGTCGGCGCCGTCCGCGTCGGTCTCGACTCGGCCGACGCCGTGCGCGCGGCCACCGACGACGTGTCGGGTGCCGTCGCCGACCACGACCCCGAGGCGACGGTCGCGGGCGTCCTCGTCCAACCGATGGTCGAGGCGGGGGTGGAGGCACTGGTGGGCGTCTCCCGCGACCCCGACTTCGGTCCCGTCGTCACGGTGGGGTCGGGCGGGACGCTCGTGGAGGTACTGGACGACGCGACCCACCTCCTCCCGCCGTTCGGCGCGGCCGAGGCGCGCGACGCAATCGACCGGACGAAACTCCCCGACCTGCTCGACGACCGGGTGGGGTCGACCGCCGCCGTCGCCGACCTCGCGGACCTCCTCGTCGCCGTCGGTCGACTGGCGGCCGAACGCGACGACGTGGCCGAACTCGACCTGAACCCGGTCGTCCTCGGCGGCGACGACGGCGCGGGGGCCGTCCCGGTGGACGTACTGATTCGAACGGCGTAACGGGGCTTAGACCGGGCATCGCGGGCGCGTCGCCGACTCGCTCGTCCCCACGGCAGGCTTTTGTGACCCGCCGTCGGAGCCACGCGTATGACGGATACCGACCGACGACTGGTCTCCGGGTGGCAGGGGCGGTATTACGAGGACTTCGCCGTCGGCGACGTCTACAAACACCCCTACGGGCGGACGGTCACCGAGACGGACAACGTCTGGTTCACGAATCTGACGATGAACCTCAACCCGATGCATTTCAACGAGGCGTACGCCGCCGAGACGGAGTTCGGCGAACGCCTCGTCGACGGCACGTTCGTCATCGCCCTCGTCGTCGGCATGAGCGTCATCGACGTCTCCGCGAACGCGACGGCCAACCTCGGCTACGACGACGTCCGCCACCACGCGCCCGTCTTCCACGGCGATACGCTGTTCGCCGAGAGCGAGGTGCTCGAAACGCGCGAGAGTTCCTCGCGGGACCACGTCGGCATCGTCACCACCGAACTCCGGGCGTTCAACCAGGACGACGAGAAGGTGCTCTCGCTGACGCGGACGCCGATGGTGCTCAAACGCGAGTACGCCGAACCGACCGCCGCCACGCCGACGGGGTGGCCCGAGGGAATCGGCACCCAACCCGAAGACGTCGCCGGTGACGACGCCGACGACGACGGCGCATGACCTCCACCCCCCGCGTCGCCGACGGCCTGCCCGAACGCGATGCCGAAACGGTGGCGGCCGACCTGCCCGACGACGCCACCCTCCTCGTCTCCGGGTTCGGAAGCGTCGGCTACCCCAAGGCGGTTCCGCTCGACCTCGCGGCCGCCGCCGAAGGAGGACGTGACCTCGCGCTCACCGTCGTCAGCGGCGGCACCGTCGGCGACGAAATCGACACCGTACTGGTCGAGGCGGGGGCGATGGCCCGGCGCTTTCCATATCAGGCCACGTCCGCCGCCCGCGCGGCGGTCAACGCCGGCGAGGTGGCGTTCCACGACCGCCACGTCTCCCGCCTCGGCGACGAGGTGCGCTACGGCCACCTCGTGGACGTGGCCGACTCGGTGGCGCTCGTCGAAGCCGTCGCCGTCGGCGAGGATTGGCTCGTCCCCTCGACGTCGAGTGGGCACACCGCCTCCTACGTCGCCGCCGCCGACCGCCTCGTCGTGGAGGTGAACGACGCCCAACCCCGGAGTCTGGAGCGCATCCACGACGTCTACCGCCGGAATCTCCCGCCGAAGCGCGACCCCATCCCGCTCTCGGACCCCGGCGAGCGCATCGCCGACGGCCGCGTCCGGTTCGACCCCGCGAAACTCGACGCCGTCGTCCGAAGCGACCGAGCGGATTCGACGTACACCTTCCGCGACCCGACGCCCGACGACCGCGCCATCGCCGACAACCTCGCCGCGTTCCTCCGGGGCGAACTCGACGACCACCCCGTGCTCTCCTCGACGGTTCGCGTCCAGTTCGGCGTCGGGTCCATCGGCAACGCCGCCGCCGCCGCCCTCCGAAAACTCGACTTCGGCGAGCGCGAGGTGGCCTACTTCGGCGAGGTGATTCAGGACTCCGTCCTCGATTTGCTCGACGACGGCGTCCTCCGGTGTGCCAGCGGAACGTCGCTCGCGCTCTCCGCCGAGGGACAGGCGCAGTTGTTCGAGGGGATGGAGCGCTACGCCGACTCGGTGGTGCTCCGGCCGGCCGACGTCTCGAACCACCCGGACCTCGTCGACCGCATGGGCGTCGTCGGCGTCAACGCGGCGCTAGAGGTCGACGTCTACGGCAACGCCAACTCCACGCACCTCCACGGCTCGCACCTCATGAACGGGCTTGGGGGGAGCGGCGACTACAACCGCAACGCCATGCTCCCCGTCGTCGCTCTGCCCTCGACGGCCAGGGGCGGGGAGATATCCAGAATCGTTCCGATGGTCCACCACGTCGACCACACCGAACACGACGTGTCGGTGGTCGTCACCGAACGGGGCGTCGCCGACCTGCGCGGTCTCTCGCCGCGCGAACGCGCCACCGAGATGGTCGAGTCCTGTGCCCACCCCGACTTCCGCCCGGCGCTCCGGCGCTACCTCGACGCCGCGAACGAGAACGGTGGGCACGTCCCGCACGACGTAGAGCGGGCGGCGCGGTGGCCCGCGGAGTGACGCTCGCGCCCGCTGGCCGTCGTCTAGTGGTCGTGCGGCGTCGCCGTTCCGCCCGCGTGGTGGTGGCCTTCCTCGTGGTCTTTGGGGTTCTCGTAGCGCAGACTCACGAAGTACCACTGGCCCTCGTACTCGTAGAGTCCACGCGTCTCGCCGTCGCAGTGGTCCTGCAGGTCGCTCCCGAGCGATTCGCCGGCGTCGAGACCGACGTGGCGACTCGCCCACTCGTCGCCGTCGGCGGCGGCGAACACTCGCTTCAGCGGCGGGTGGGCGGCGACGAACTGCGAGGAGAGGTGACACTTCACGTCCGTCTCGGTGCCGGTGGCGGTGCGCGCCCGGACTCGCATGCCGTCGTCGCCGCCGAACGGGTCGAGCGACCCGAGACACCCGGCGGTGGCGGCCGCGAGACCGACCCCGGCCACCGCGAGATAGCGCCGGCGCGTGGGTCCGTCCGTCATCGTCGTCTCCGAGTGGACGCGCGGTGATACATCCGTCGGAGTGGGCGCCTACGCCAGATGCTCGGCGGCGGCGTCGGCGGCGCGCCGGCCGTACACCGCCGCGTTCGTCAGGCCCGTCCCGCCGGGGTAGTTGTCGTAGAACAGCCCTCCGACGCTGTTGCCGGCGGCGTAGAGACCGGGAATCACCCGCTCGCGCGTATCGAGCACCTCCGCGTCGGTGGTGGTGTCGACGCCGCCGAAGGCGAAGGTGATGCCGCCGGTGAGGGGGTAGCCCACGTACGGCGGCGAGTCGAGCGCGACGGCCCAGTTGGTCTTCGGCGGGTCGACGCCCTCGGCCGCCGTGCCGTCGAGGACCTCGGGGTCGAAGTCGGGGTCGGCGGGACAGGTCTCGTTGTACGCCTCGACCGTCCGCTGGCCCTGTTCGGGGTGGTTACAGCCGAGTTCGTCGAGGACTTCGGCGACGGTGTCGCCGTAGACGGGGTCGGAGGGACCCTGCGGCCAGAGATACTCCTCCAGTTCGCTGTCGGCGAGGAGGAACACCTCGTGGGCCTCCTGTTCGAAAAAGAGGCGGCCGAAGCGGGCGTAGGTGTGCGCGCGGGCGTCCTGGCCCTCGTCGACGAATCGCTCGCCGTCGTGGTTGAGGACGACGCAGTACTGGTAGCCGTCGATGCGGTTGGCGCCGCCGCGGGCGGGCGGCGAGTTGCCGTCGATGAGGCTCATGTGCGCGCCGGACCACTGTCCCACCGCTTTCGCGCCCGCGTCGAGCGCCATGTCGATCGGCCCGCCGGTGTTGTAGGGGCTTCCACGGACGGTCATCTCGTCGTAGCCGTCGCCGTAGTAGAGGGTGCGCTTTCGCTCGTCGGATTCGTAGCCGCCGCCGGCGACGACGACCGCCTCGGCCTCGTAGACGACCCGGTCGTCGCCGACGAGGGCTTCGACGCCCGCGACGCGCGACCCGTCGCCCTCCACGAGCGACCGCGCCTCGGCGTCGTAGACGACGTCGACGCCTGCCGACTCCACCGCGTCGACGAGCGTCGAGACGAGGTCCTCGCCGTCGACGAACGTGCGCGCGACGGTGTAGCCGACGTGGGGTGGCTCCATCTCCCAGTCGACGCCGTGGTCGGTGAGCCACTCGATAGTGGGCGAGGCGTCCTCGACCAGCGTCCGGGCCATGTCGGCGTCGGCCTTCCCGTTGGTCTGGGCCATGATGTCGTCGTAGAAGTCCTCCTTCGAGTAGTCCGGCACGTCGAACTCGTAGCCGCGGTCGGGCAGACCGCTGTCGGCCGAGGGCGCACGGAACGACTGGACGTACCGAGTCTGCCCGCCGCGCTCCTCTTCGGGCGTCTTCTCCAGGACGACAGCGTCGAGTCCGCGCTCGCCCGCTCGGAGTCCCGCCGCCAACCCCGCCATGCCACAGCCGACGACCACGAGGTCGTACTCCGTCTCGGTAGTCTCCATGCCCTCTTCAGGTACGCCGAGTGACATAAACGGTCGGAAGTGAGCAATCGATACGCCTCCGCTCGGTCCCGTCGTCGCGCCGGCCACGCGTCGAACGCCGTGACTCCCTCGGGCCGAGTCGAGAGTGCCGGGTGGCGACGAGACTCAGTGCGCGCCGACGGCACAGCCGTCGGTGTACTCCACCTCGTCGATGGAGTCGATGGGGTCCTCGCCACAGACGGGGCAGTCGGGGTCTTTGGCGTACGGCACCGTCTCGAAGGTCATGTCCATCGCGTCGTAAAAGAGCATCCGACCTTCGAGGAGGTCGCCCGTCTCGAGGAGGAGTTTCACGGCTTCGGTGGCCTGAATGCACCCGGCGGTGCCGGGGAGGACGCCGAGGACGCCCGTGGTCGCACAGTCCGGGACGGTCCCCGGTTCGGGCGCCTCGCGGAACAGACACCGATAACAGGGACCGTCGGGGACGAGCGTCGTCACCTGTCCTTCGAACTTGTAGATGGCGCCGTGAGCGACCGGAATCTCCCGCAGGCGACAGGCGTCGTTGACGAGATATCGAGTCGGGAAGTTGTCGGAGGCGTCGACCACCACGTCGTACCCCTCCACGACGTCGGCGACGTTGCTCCGGTCGAGGCGCGTCTCGTAGGTGTCGACGCTCACGTCGGGGTTGAGTCGCGCCACGAAGTCCTTGGCGCTGTTCACCTTGGGGCGGCCCACGTCGGCGTCGCCGTGGATGACCTGTCGCTGGAGGTTGCTCCGTTCGACCACGTCGTCGTCGACGACGCCGAGGTGGCCGACGCCGGCGGCGGCGAGATACTGGATGACCGGCGCGCCCAGTCCGCCCGCACCGACGACGAGTGCGCTCCCGTCGAGTAGACGCTTCTGTCCCTGCGGTCCCACCTCGTCCATGATGATGTGCCGGGAGTAGCGGTCCAGTTGGGTCGCGTCGAGTGAGAGTCCGCTCATATCCACGCTCGGGGACGCAGGCGGATAAACGGTGTCGTGTCGGCGCCCGGAGCTACCGGTTTCGTGTCAGTTACCGTCACAATTAATGAGCATGGTATCTGTTGACTAGACGCACCATGGCAGACTACAGTCTCGACACGGCCGAGGGCCGGCGGGAGGCGTTGCGACGGATGCTGACGATACGCGAGTTCGACACCACCGCCGGGGAGCGCTTCGCGGACGGCGAGATTCCGGGATTCGTCCACCTCTACATCGGCGAGGAGGCGGTGGGGGTGGGGACGTGTGCGACGCTCGACCCCGACGACTACGTTGCGAGCACCCACCGGGGCCACGGCCACTGCATCGCCAAGGGGTTGGACCCGAAACTGATGATGGCGGAGTTGTACGGCAAGCGCGACGGCTACTGCAACGGCAAGGGCGGGTCGATGCACATCGCGGACGTGGACGCGGGGATGCTCGGCGCGAACGGCATCGTCGGCGCGGGACCGCCGCTTGCGACGGGCGCGGCCCACACCATCAAGTATCAGGACCGCGACCAGGTGGCACTCGCCTTCCTCGGCGACGGCGCCGTCGCACAGGGGCAGGTCCACGAGGCGCTGAATCTGGCGTCGACGTGGACCCTCCCGGCCATCTTCGTCGTCGAGAACAACCACTTCGGCGAGGGGACGCCCGTCGACCAACAGCACAACGTCGACGACCTGAGCGACACCGCGAGCGCCTACGACATCCCCGGCGTGACCGTCGACGGGATGGACGTGACGGCCGTCTCCGAGGCGGTCGGGCAGGCGCGCGAACGCGCCCGTGCGGGCGACGGGCCGACGCTCGTCGAGGCCAAGACCTACCGCTATCGCGGCCACTTCGAGGGCGACGAGGAGGTCTACCGCGACGACGAAGAGGTCGAACGATGGCGGGACCGCGACGCCATCCAGTCGTTCAAAGAGCGCCTCGTCGACCGCGAGGAACTCACCGACGAGGAGTTCAACGAGATGCGCGACGAGGTCGAAGACGAAATCGAGGCGGCGGTGGAGTTCGCTCTCGACGCGCCCGAACCGGACCCGGCGGAGGCCTACGACGACATGTTCGCCGAGTCAGTGCCGGAAATCGAGCAGTTCGCCCAACAGGCCCGGGGTCGGACCGACGGGGGTGAGCGCTGATGGCGCAAGCCGGCACCGAACAGACGACGACGATGACCGTCCGGGAGGCCATCCGCGAGGCCCTCCGCGAGGAGATGGAACGCGACGAGGACGTCCACCTGATGGGCGAGGACGTGGGCGTCATGGGCGGCGTCCTCGCGGTGACGGGCGACCTCTTGGACCAGTTCGGCCCGGACCGCGTCATCGACACGCCCATCAGCGAGGCGGGGTTCGTCGGTGCCGCCACCGGCGCCGCCGCGACGGGCACCCGTCCCGTCGTCGAAATCATGTTCTGTGACTTCATGGGCGTCTCGATGGAGCAGACCATGAACCAGATGGCGAAGATGCGCTACATGTTCGGCGGGAAGACCGAGATGCCCGTCACCATCCGCACCACCGAGGGCGGCGGGATGGGCGCCGCTAGCCAGCACTCGGGGTCGGTCCACGCGTGGATTGCGCACTTCCCCGGACTGAAGGCCGTCGCCCCCGGCACCGCCGAGAGCGCGAAGGGTCTCACCAAGGCCGCCATCCGCTCGGACGACCCCGTCTTCGTCTTCGAGAACAAGATGATATACGAACAGAAAGGCGAGGTGCCGACCGACCCCGACTACGTCTGCCCCCTCGGTGAGGCGAACGTCGAACGCGCCGGCGACGACGTGACCGTCGTCGCCACCCAGCGACTCGTCGGCGAATCCCTCGACGTGGCCGACGACCTCGACGGCGACGTGAGCGTCGAGGTCATCGACCCGCGGTCGCTCTACCCCCTCGACACCGAGACCATCCTCGACAGCGTCGAGAAGACCGGCCGTCTGGTCGTCGCCGACGAGAGCCCGCTTTCGTACGGCATCCACGCCGAAGTCGCCGCGCGCGTCATGGAACAGGGCTTTTACAGCCTCGACGCGCCCGTCCAGCGCGTCGGCACGCCCGATACGCACATCCCGTTCAGTCCGTCGCTCGAATCGGAAGTGTTGCCCGACGGCGACGGCGTCCGGGCCGCAATCGAGCGGATAGCCTGACGTGGGCCGCGTTGGTCTCGTCGTCAACCCGGCGGCCGGCCGCGACATCCGGCGACTCACCGGCGGCGCGAGCGTCGTCGACAACTACGCCAAGCGCCGCGTCGCCGAGTGCGTCGTCGCCGGCATGCGGGTCGTCCCCGACCCGCCGACGCTCGCGGTGATGCCGGACCGCGCCGGCATCGCCGACGCCGCCGTCGAGGCGGCGTCGCCCGACGTCGACGTCGAAACGCTCGACCTCGACGTCGAGGAGTCGGCCGAAGACACCCGCCGCGCGGCCGCGCAGTTCCGCGAGTCCGCCGACGTGGTGGTCGTCCTCGGCGGCGACGGCACGACCCGCGACGCCGCCCTCGAAGCCGGCGACGTGCCGCTTCTCGCCGTCTCGACGGGCACGAACAACGTCGTCCCCACGGCCGTCGACGGCACCGTCGCGGGCGCCGCGGCGGCCCTCGTCGCCGCCGGCGCCGTCGACGTCGACGCCGTCACCACTCGCCACGGGCGAGTCGAGGTGTACGCCGAGGACGCCGGCCGGGAGAAGCGACTCACCGGTCTCGCCACCGTCGAAATCACCGACCGCCCGTTCGTCGGCACGCGCGCCGTGGTCGACCCGTCGGAACTGCTCGGGGGCGTCGTCTCCCGCGCCCACCCCGGCGACATCGGACTCGGGGGCGTCGTCGGCTGTCTCGCCCCACTCGCTCCCGACGCACCCGGCGGCGCCGCCATCCGCCTCGCCGACCCCGCCGACGCCGACCGGACCGTCCGGGGCATCGTCGCGCCGGGCGTCACCGCCGAGTTCGGCGTGACCGCCCACCGAGCGCTCGACTGGGGCGAAACCGAGACGGTCGACTGTTCGAACTGCGTCGTCGGCGCCGACGGGGAGCGCGCACTCGAAATCGTCGACGCGGCCGTCGAGATGACGCCCCACGCCGACGGTCCCCGTCTGGTCGACGTGGACGCCACCCTCGCGGCCGCCGCCGAGGCGGGCGCCCTCGTCACCGACCGCGTCGCGCCGGAGGAGTGATTACTCGCTCCCCCGGTAGCTTCCGAGCACCACCGACTCGGCGTCGGCGGCGAGCGCGAAGAAGTCCGTGAGGAAGGCGGCGGCGTCGTCGCCGTCGACCGCCCGCGCGTCGTAGGTGAGCGACGCCGTCACCAGCGGTCGGAGGTCAACCCCGTCGCCGTCCGGCACCGCGCGCTTGCGCTCGGGGTTCACTTCGAGCGTGGCGACGCAGGGCGGGTTCACGAGACGCCCCTCGCCGTCCGCCTCGGCGCCGTTTGCGAGCGTGAACGTCGGCGTCGCGTCGTCGCCGCCGTCCTCGCGCGCCCGAATCACGTCGCCGAGCGGTCGCGTCGCCGCGTCGGCGACGACGGCCGTCTCGTCGTCGCCCGTGACGAGGGCGATTCGCTGGGTCTCGTGGAACTGGTGGGTGGACTCCGCGAACGTGGCGTTGAACGCCGGGTGTTCCGAGAGCGCCGCCGAGGCGACGACGAACAACACGTCTGTGACGGTGGTCTCCTCCTCGAACGCCCGGCGGACGGCCTCGGTGGTCGCCAGTAGTCCCTCGGCGGCCTCGGTCCCCGCCACGGCCGTCTCGCGGCCGTACCGGAAGTCGGGGTCCGGGTCGAGACGCCGGAGACCGGTCGCCGCCGTCTCCGTGCCCGCCGCGCTCTCGGTCCCGGCGCCCGCGCCCCCGCTCTCGGCGGCGGTCTCCACGTCGCCTTCGGTGACGGCGCCTTGCGGACCCGTCCCCTCGACGGTCGTGAGGTCGACGCCGAGTTCCTCCGCCCGGCGCTCGGCCCGCGGCGACGCCTTCACGTCGGCCGCGTCGGCGGTGGCGCCGGCGTCGTCGCCCCCTCCCGTCTCGCTCTCCGGTTCGGTCGCGTCGTCCTCCGTCGTGTCGGCGTCGGTGGACGCCTCGCCCTCGGCGTCCGCGTCCATCTCCGCGACGAGGTCGGTGATGTCCTCGTCGGCGCCGGCGACGATGCCCATGGGCGCCCCCGGCGGGACGCTCTCGTCTTCGGCGACGACGACCCGCCTGAGCACGCCGTCCTCGCGGGATTCCACCTCACCGATGCTCTTTTCGGACTCGATTTCTGCCAGCAGGTCGCCCTCCGAGACCTCCTCGTCCTCCGCGACGTGCCACTCCAGGAGTGTGCCCTGCTCCATTTCGAGCCCCAACTTCGGCATTCTGACGATGTACCCCATCGCTCCGAAGTCGGTCTCGGAGCACTAAAGTGTGCCTCCGATTACACGCCCGAGAGCGCGCCCCGGAGCGTCTCGCCCACCTCGTCGATAGCCTCGCGCGCCCGGTCGAGTTCGGGGTCCGCGAGCATCGTCATGAAGCCGTGGATGACGTCGCCGTACTCGACGTGGCGAGTGGGGACGCCGGCGGTTTCGAGGCGGTCGGCGAGGGCGCGGCCGTCGTCGCGCAGGGGGTCGAAGCCGGCCGTCACCACCGACGTCGGCGGCAGGTCCGCCGGCCGCGCCCGCAACGGCGAGGCGTACGGGTGGCGGCCGTCGGCGTCGCTCCGCAGGTAGCCCGTCCAGAACCGCTCCATGTCCCGGCGCGTGAGGAAGTAGCCCTGCGCGTTCTCCTCGTAGGAGTCGGTGTCGAAGGCGTAGTCGGTCGGCGGATACGCGAGCACCTGATAGTCGACGGTCGGCGTCTCCCGGTCCCGGGCGAGAAGCGAGACGCCCGCCGCGAGGGTGCCGCCCGCGCTGTCGCCGGCGACGGCGAGCGAATCCGGGACGGTGCCGAGTTCGTCGGCGTGGCTCGCCACCCACCGCGTCGCGGCGTAACAGTCCTCCAGTCCCGCCGGGAACGGGTGTTCGGGCGCGAGGCGGTACTCGACGGAGACGACGACGCACGCCGCCGCGTTCGTCAGCGCGCGACAGAGCGCGTCGTGGGTGTCGAGTCCGCCGAGCATCCACCCGCCGCCGTGGTAGAAGACGAGGGCGGGAAACGGCCCGTCGCCGTCCGGGCGGTAGATTCGCACGGGCACCGCGCCGTCCGGGCCGGGAACGGTTCGCTCCGCCACCGCCGCCACCTCGTCGGGCGGTTCGTCCGGGACGCTCAACCGTCGGTAGGTCGCTCGCGCCTCGGGAAGCGACAGGCGATAGAGCGGCGGAAGCCCCTGTTCGGTCAGCCCGTGGAGGTACGACTCGACCTGTGGATTGAGCGTGGCCATCGCCCGGAGGGTTGTGAGCCGACTGTCATAACCCTACCCCCGGTCAGTCGGAATCACCCCGGTCAGGTCGAGGGCGTCCAGACGCTCGGCGGTGGGGACGCCGTCGTCGTCCCACCCGCGGTAGTCGTAATACTCGTCGAGCATCCCGGCCAGTTCCTCGGGTGGGCAGTACATCCCGGCCGCCGGGCCGTCGGGGATGGGGTCGTGCATCACGCGGTGTGAGAGGGTGTCGGTCTCCCGACTCGCCACGCCGCGTTCGACGTTGATGGCGCGTTCGAGCGTGTAGATGCGCTCGCCGATTCGCTCGACTTCGTCCGTCGAGAGGTCCCACCCCGTCGCGGCGTTGACGGCGTCGCGGTAGCGGTCGTTCACCCGGTCGCCCCACCCCGCCTCGCTGACGAACCGACACTGGGTGAGCGAGTCGCCGAGGGCGGTGAAGTTCTGCGTGCGCGCGGCGAAGGCGGCCGTTCCCTCCGTGGTCTCGGCGTGTTCGCCGTCGTACTGCGGCGTGGGTCGAGTGTCGTGGTGGGACCCGCCCCGCGTGGAGGTGGCGTAGCCGATGCTCATCCCCTTCAGACCGCGCGGCGAGTGGGCGGCGTACTCCAGTCCTTTGGTGCCGTGGAGGTAGCGTTCGGCCGCCTCGGGCATCCCCTCGGCCATGCGGAACGACCCCTCGGCGAGTCGGTCGCCGACGCCCTCGCGGTGGGCGGTCTGCCGGGCGAGTTCGGCCAGTCCCGCGGCGTCGCCGAAGGCGAGGTGCGGCGAGTCCGCGTCCAACAGGCCCGCTTCGGCGCACTCGCGGGCGAACGCGACGGTGACGCCCCACGAGATGGTTTCCATCCCGAGGCGGTCACACAGGTCGTTCGCCTTCATCACCCGTTCGACGTCGAACGCCTCGGGCATCGTCGCCGTGGCGTAGAGGCTCTCGAACTCGGGAATCTTGGCGTCGGTGACGCCCTCCGATTCGACGGTGACGTGTTTCCCACACGCCACCGCGCAGTTGGCACACGTCGTGTCCTCGGTGACGTACGACTCGCGCAGTCGCTCGCCGCTCACCGCCTCTGCCTCCTCGTCGGCCGACTGCTCGACCCGATTGTTCCGCCGGCCGAGTTTCCCCATCTCGTTGATGGGGTTGACCAACCCGGCGGTCCCGTAGGTCTGGAGCATCTCCGTCCCGCCCATCACGTCGCCCATCCGCCCGGCGGCGAGTTCGCGCAGGCCGTCGTCGTCGGCGGGTTCGGGCCGGAACGACCCCTCGCACACCGCGACGGCTTTCACGCCCTTCGACCCGAGGACCGCCCCCGCGCCGCCCCGGCCGGCGACCCCCTCGCGCATCTCCGAGTCGTGGAGCAGGCAGGCGTAGCGCACGCGGTTCTCGCCCGCCGGGCCGGCGGCGACGACGTGGACGTCGTCCGCGTCGTCACCGTCCTCGCCGGCGACCCGCGATTCGACCGCCGCACACGTCTCGTAGGTGTCCAGTCCCGCGAGGTCCGGCGCCGTCTCGACGCGTGCGCCCTCCTCGCTCACGACGACGTAGGACAGGTCCGCACACGCTCCGTGGAGGACGACCACCTCGAAGCCCGTCGTCTTCTGGGCGCGCGGGAAGGTGCCGCCGAAGGTGCTGTCGAAAAAGCCGTTCGTCATCGGACTGACGAAGCCGACGACGCCCCGACTCGTCGACTGGAAGGCCGTCCCGTTCATCGGGCCGACGGCGAAGGCGACGACGTTCTCGGGGTCGAACGGGCCGGCCTCCGGCGGGACGTGGTCGGCCACCGCCTTCGCCGCGAAGCCGTTGCCCCCGAGAAAGCGCCGCGCGTCCGCCTCGTCGATGGTCTCTACGTCGGTCCGCCCCTCGCCGAGGTGGACGTGGAGGATTCGACCGCCGTAGACCGGCGGCAGGTCACTCTCCCTGTGCATACGCCTCCCTCGGGGCTCCATCGTCAAAGCAGTTGACCACGGGGTCGCGCGGGTTCGCGTGCGTCGGTCACCGTCGACGCGTCCCGTCCTCGCCGTTCGCGTTCGGGCGCCGTCGACTCCTGCGAGGACGGGACGTGAACGGCGACGTCAGACCGTCGTCGTCACGTCGGGCATCTCGACGAACGCCGTCTCGTAGCCCTCGTGTCGAGCGAACTGTGGTGGCGTATCGACGTGAATCGTGACGGTGTCCCCCGACTGCACCCCGTCGAGGACGGTTCCGTAGTGGAGGCTCAGGTCCGGGTCGAGCGTCTCGGTCAGCCCCGTGTTCGTGACTCGACTCGACCCGCGGCGCTGGGTGAGCGAGAGCCCCATCATCGGGAGCACGTACCGGTTGTACGGACTCCGGGGCGAGACGGCGAGATACGACTGGTCGCTCGACCCGCCGAAGTCGGTGGCGTCGTCGAGGACGGTGAGGACGAACGTCGCGTCGCCGCTCGTCCCCTCTCCGAAGACGGTTCCCGGGAGCGCAGACTTCTTCGGCACCGTCGCCGGGGGAATCTTCTCCATCTCCATGGGGGCAACCGCGCCAGGGGTTCCCTTCTTCTCGGGGAGTTTGTGCCACGGAATCTCGTCGAGGGCGTCCCGACTGTACTCGAACTCGAAGGCGAACGTCGCGCGTTCGGGCGCGGCTTCGAGACTCCCGGTGCGCTTTGCGGACGGGGACCCGACGCGGACGGTCACGTCGTACGTCCCTTCTTTCGGGAGTTGGACGTTGTCGCCGAAGTGCCACCCCATCGGTTGCGAGAGCATCGGCCACGGCGAGTTCGAGAGCACCTGCTCTCCCGCCCGACTCACCTGCATCTTCGGCGCCACGTCCGAGAGCCGCTGGCCGGTTTCGGCGTCCCAGAGGACCGGCATGACGTGGACGGCGTCGTTGGGCTTGATTTTCACGCGGTTCGTATGCGTTCCCGTCACGAGCCAGAACCGATGTGGGTAGGTGTAGGTGAGCGCGCACGTATACCCACGCTTCGTTTTCACCCCGCTCGTCTTCATCTGCTCTACGTGGGACGGATAGTAGACGGCGTCCGGCCGGTTCTCGACGAGTGGCGGCGCGGTTGCAGAGCGCGTCTCGATCAGGTCGCTACAGCCGGCGAGACTGCCCACGCCTGCCGTGCCGGCGAGTGCGAGATACCGACGTCTACGCATCGCTCCCCTCCGGCGTCGGGAGGGCACGGAGCGAACGCGGTGGCGAGAGGTAGTTCCCCCGGTGGGTGACGTCGACGTACTGGAGAATTCCGTTGTTGTTCCGCTGGCCGACCGCCGTCGACTCCGAGAGGTCGGTGCCGTTCATCGCTCTCCGCGTGTCGACGAAGTCCTCGATTCCGCGCTGGAACGCGACGAAATGCAGACCCGCGTGGTCGCCGTCCGTCGAGTCGAAATCGCGTCGGAGGATGATGGGCCGCCCGTCCTCCCGGAGGTGGAACATCTTCTGGCTGTGGCCGACGAGGGCGTCCTCCTCGGCCGCCTTCGTCGCCGGTTTCGCTCGGTCCATCTTCGCGTTCGTCCCCAGATTCTCCCCCGTCTCCTCGACGACGTCGTTTTTGGCGTGATACGGGCAGTACATCTTCCCCACCCGCTGGTACCGGTCGTCCTGTTCGTACCACTGGTCGAGATTGAGCTTCATGTGGGAGGCGTGCATGGTCGTCCCTCCCGCGAACGGCCCGTCGTGGATGGTGACGCGGTCCTCGCTCGCCTGCGTCTTCTCGTAGGAGGACTTGAACCCCATGTAGAGTGGCGCGTCGTCGGGCACCGGCCTGGAGTCGGGGACGCCCTTCGTCTCCTGATTCTCGGCTGGCTGTCCGGGACCCTTGAATCCCGTTCGGCGCTCGCCGACGGAGAAGACGTCGGTCAGCGACCCTTCGACGGAGACGCCGTTGAGCGCCTCTTCGTTCCCTTTCAGGGCCTCTTCGGCCGCGAGGAGGACGTGCCCGTACTCGCTCGCGAGGTAGAGCACCGCGTCGGGCGTATCGAGGGCCGGGTCCTCGAACGACGCGAGCGCTTCCGGTTCGGGGAGGGAAATCGCGTCCGGCAGGGGCGTCTCGAACCGGTCGAAGTACGCCGGCGAGTAACTCATCACCGACAGGAGACCGTCGTGACGCCACGCGTAGGCCCGGTCGAGCGTTCGGAGCGCGGACTCGACGGTCGCTCGCTCGTCGCTCGTCGGCGTCCCCGCGTTCCGATAGTTCAACAGGAGCAGGAGTCGATGCGCCGGCGGCGCGGGATTCCCGGCGTCGTCGGTAGCGAGGTGGTCGTTCCAGGCGTGTTGGCGCTCCGGGAGTTTCGAGGAATCGCTCACGCCGGTCGGCACGTCCGGATTCGGCGTTCGGTCCACGCAGGCCGCGAGCGCGCTCGACCCGCCGATTGCGACGGCGGCTTTCACGAACGCCCGGCGGTCGATGCCGAACTCCTGCGGTTCGCTCATAGCCCCGCTTGGGCGAGTACGGCCGTAGGGGTTCTGGTACGCCCGTCGAATCCCCGTGGGTTCGCGCGACCCACAGGTTCGGAGGATGTCGAAAATACAAGGGAGATGGTGGTGAGCGTCGTTG
>JBDGTR010000014.1:0-27619 GCA_042216635.1 Haloplanus sp.
CACGAGACGTCGCCGTTCCAGGTCAACCTCGGCTATCAGGTCCCCGACGACAAGGACGCCGACTACGTCGGCAAGGAGGCCCTCGAACGCCAGCAAGAGCAGATCGAGAACGGCGAGTACCCGTTCAACCTCAAGATGGTCGGTCTCAAGATAGCGGGCGAACCCATCCGCGACTACGCGCCGGACTTCTGGCTCATCTCCGACCCCGAGACGGGCGAGGAGTGCGGCTACATGACCTCGCCGTGGTGGAACCCGGACCTCGAAACCAACATCGGTCTCGGCTTCGTCCCGGCGGAGAAACTGAAAGCCGAAACCGACGCCAACCTCAACGACGACATCTACGAGGAGGACCTCGACCTCGAATTCGCGGTCCACCTGCCGGACGAGTACGCCGAGGAGTCGGGCGACCCGGCGTTCGCCACCGTCGCCAAGGTGCCGTTCAAGGAGTCGGTGAACCCGAGCGCCCGCGAACAGGCCAAACTGAACGCCAAACAGGACGCCGAGTGACCCCGCCCGAACGCACCGTCCGGGTGCCCTAACCCATGTCAATCGGAACTCCCACCACGCCGGCCGACGAAGCGCAGACGACGTTGCTCGCCGACCCGCGATTCGAACTGATGCCGTTCGACAGCTTCGAAGAGCAGATGGGCCGTCTCCCCGACGGCGCCACCATCACCGTCACGGCGTCGCCGCAACTCGGTCTCGACGCCACCGTCGAGTGGTCCGAACGCGCCGCCGCGGCGGGCTACGAGGCGGTGCCCCACCTCGCCGCGCGCTACGTCCGCGACGAGGACCACCTCGACGCCGTCGCCGGCCGCCTGCGGGACGCGGGCGTCACCGACGTCTTCGTCCCCGGCGGCGACCGCGAGGAACCCCTCGGCGAGTTCGACTCCGCCTACCAACTCCTCACGTCGCTCGATTCGCTCGGCTACGACTTCGAGGAGGTGGGCATCACCGGCTACCCCGAGGGCCACGACTTCCTCGACGACCGGACGCTCGCCGACGCCATGTCGAAGAAGGCGCCGTACGCCACCTACGTCACGACCCAACTCTGTTACGACCCCGAGGCGGTCGTCGACTGGATAGAGCGGGTCCGCGACCGGGAGGTCGACCTCCCGGTCGAGGTGGGGATTCCCGGCGTGATGAACTACCAGCGCCTCCTCGGCATCTCGAAGAAGGTCGGCGTCGGTGACTCCATTCGATTCCTGCAGAAGACCTCCGGCGTCCTCGGCTTCGTGCGGGAACTCGTCGGGTCGCGCGGGCAGTACGCCCCCGACGAACTCGTCGACGGTCTCCAGCCCTACGCCGACGACCCCGACTACGGGATTCGGGGCGTCCACATCTACACCTTCAATCAGGTGTCCGACACCGAGGCGTGGCGCCGGAAGCGACTCGGGTAGGCTACTCCTCGTCGGCGAGCGTTCGCTCGACGAGGCGGTCGGTCCCCCGGCGGATGCGGCCGCCGACGGCCGTCGGCGAGATGCCCAGTTCCGTCGCCAGTTCCGCAAGCGACACCTCGCGCGGTTCCTTGAAGTAGCCCATCCGGTGGGCGGTCACCAGCGCCTCGCGTTGGGCGTCGGTGAGGCTGTCGCCCTCGTCGTCGACGGTGAACTCGTCTACACTGTAGAGCCGTCCGAGTTCGAAGTCGATGCCCTCGCGCTCACAGAACTCCCAGAGGTCGCCGAGCGCCGCCCGGTCGGGGAGTTGGACGCGAATCGTCCACCCCCGGTCGGTGCTTTTGGCCTCCATCATCAGCCCGCCGAGTTCCGTCGTCTTCGGCGAGAGCAGTATCGCCGTCGGCGTGTGACGCAGGCGGTAGATTCGCGTCGTCTCCGAGGACGCCACCCGTCGCCACGCCGCGACCGTGTGGTCCTCGTCGAGTGTCGCCTCGAACTCCTCGAATCGCCCCTGTTCGTCCTCGACGAGGAAGAAGAACATCCCCGTCTCGGGGTCCGTCCCGGAGTGCGAGACGACGGCTATCGACACCGGCGTCGAGCGAATGGTCGGCGTCAGCGCGAGGTCCGCATGTTCGACGTCGAGCGTGGCGATGAGGCTCATGGTCCCGTCCCTGCGCCGGCACTCGCGGGCGACGCCTCGCAATCGGACGACGGCGCCGCTCCCGTGCGCGCCGTCGCGGTTGCCCTCCCGGCGTGACCGATGCACCTGTGCATACCTACTACGGTGCGACCGACCGACTTTACCGTTGGGGGACTCCGAAGTGGGACTCGCCTCTCGGCCCGTCCCGACGCCATTCTGCGCCGCCCCCCCGAGGTTTTGTCGGCCGGGAGCGACGGGGCGTGCATGGCGAACCACACGCTCGCCCGCCTCGCCGCCGACCGCCCCGTCCGGGGCGCGTGGGTCACCTCGAACGCGCCCCGCGTCGCCGAAGCCCTCGCTCGCTCGCCCCTCGACTGGGTGGGCGTCGACGGACAACACGCCCCCGCCTCGGCCGAACGAACGGAGGACCTCGTCCGCGCAATCGAACCCCACGCGACGCCCGTCGTCCGCCTCCCCTCGGTCGACCGCGCCGTCGACGGCGCGGCGGCGGCGACGCTCGACGCCGGCGCGCGCGGCCTCATCGTCCCGAACGTCGCCACGGGCGCCGAAGCCGAAGCCGTCGTCGACGCGGCGCACTACCCGCCCGAGGGCACCCGCGGCGTCGCGGGCACCGTCCGCGCCAACGGCTACGGCGCCGACTTCGCGGCGAACGTCCGCGACGCGAACGCGGACCTCCTCCTCGTCGTGCAGGTCGAATCGGAGACGGGCGTCGAGAACGTCGCCGACGTCCTCGGGGTCGCCGGCGTCGACGCCGTCCTCGTCGGACGCAACGACCTCGCGGCGTCGATGGGCTACCCCGGCGACGCCGACCGACCCGAGGTGCGCGAGGCGGTCGACCGGGTGCGCCGGGCCGCCCTCGACGCCGGCGTCGCACCGGGCGTCAAGGCGGGCGACGCCGACGCCGTCGCCGCGCGCGTCGACGACGGCTATCGGTTCCTCCTGCTCGGCTCCGACTTCTCGTTGCTCCGGCGGGGTCTCGACCCACTCGTCTGAGACGAGCGGATTTCCGCCTCCGGTGGCCATTTGGTTCTCTCGTCTGTCCTCCCCGTATGGACCTCGGACTCTCCGGCGACTCGGCGCTGGTATCGGCATCGTCCAGTGGACTCGGCAAGGCGTCGGCGACGGCGCTCGCCCGCGAGGGCGCGAACGTGGTGCTCAACGGCCGCGACGAGGCGCGACTCGACGCCGCCGTCGCGGAGGTGCGCGAGGTGGCGGCCGACGACGCCGAGGTTCTCGGCGTCGCGGCCGACCTGACCGACGAGGACGACGTGACGCGACTGGTCGCGGAGACGGTCGACGCCTTCGGCGGTCTGGACCACCTCGTGACGAGTGCGGGCGGCCCGCCCTCCGGTGCCTTCCTCGACACCGACGACGAGGACTGGTACCACGCGTTCGACCTGTTGGTGATGAGCGTGGTGCGTCTGGTCCGCGAGGCGGCGCCGTACCTCCGCGACGGCGACGGCGGCACCCTCACCACCATCACCTCCAAGAGCGTCAAGGAGGCCATCGACTCGCTGGTGCTGTCGAACTCCGTGCGCATGAGCGTCGTCGGACTGGAGAAGACGCTCTCGACGGAGTTCGCGCCCGAGGTGCGCGCCAACGCCGTCATGCCGGGCACCCACGAGACGCCGCGCATCGAGGAACTGGTCGAACAGGCCGTCGACCGGGGGGACTACCCCGACTACGAGACGGGACTGGACGACTGGAGTTCGGGCGTCCCCCTCGAACGCATCGGCAATCCCGGGGAGTTCGGCGACTTCGTCGCCTTCCTCTGTTCGGACCGCGCGGGCTTCGTCAGCGGCGCGGCCATCCCCGTCGACGGCGGCGCCGGCGCCTCGAACCTCTGATTCTCACCGCTCGGCCCGCATCCACTCGCTCGCCTGCGGTTCCGTCGGGTCTACCGGCACCTCGACGAGTCGCGGTCCCGGCGCGTCGAGGGAGTCCTCGACGGCCGACCGCACCGCCTCGGGCGTCTCCGCGCGGTCGGCGGGCACGCCCATCCCCTCCGCGACGGTCACGAGGTCCAGTGGCGACGCCGCCCACCCGAAGGCCGTCCGGTCGTAGTCGAAGCGGCGTTCGGCCTCCTCGCTGATGATGCCGTAATCGGCGTTCGAGAAGACGACGACGGTGACGGGTATCCCCTCGCTCGCGGCCGTGTGGAGTTCGTGGACGCACATCAACAGGCCGCCGTCGCCGGTGAGCGCCACGGCCGGTCGGTCGGGGTTCGCAAGCGCCGCGCCCATCGCGGCGGGGAGTCCCGTGCCCATCGTCGCCCACGACCCCGTGGTGACGTACGACCGCGGGCCGTAGGCGGGGAAACTCACCAGCGACCAGATGCGGAAGCCGCCGGCGTCGGCCGAGACGACGGCGTCCCGTGGGAGGGCGTCGCGCACGGCCGCGAGGGCCGCGACGGAGGTCAGGGGGTCGGTCCGTTCGCACAGGGGGTCGAGGCGGGCGGCGTCGGCCTCGCGGACCGCCCGCGCCCGCCCGTCGCCGTTCTCTTCGACGCCCCGGTCGGCCAACGCGTCGTCGAGGTGGGCACACGCGACGCGGGCGTCACAGACCAGTCCCACGGCGGGGTCGTAGCCCACGTCCAGATCGTCGGGGTGGAGCGTCACGTGGACGAGGGCGTCGGGCAGGGACGCCTCGAACCCGCCGGTGGCGACGGCGTCGAGGTCGGTTCCGACTGCGAGGGCGGCGTCGGCGTCCGCGAGGAGGGCGCGCAGGTCGGCGCTCGCCCCGCCACAGAGGACGCCCGCCGACAGGGGGTGGTCCTCGGGGACGACGCCCTTGCCCTTGTAGGTGGTCACGACGGGCGCGCCGAGGCGGGTGGCGACGGAGAGGAGGGCGTCGCTCGCGTCGGCGGTGCGGACGCCCCCGCCGGCGACGACGACCGGTCGGTCGGCGCCCGCGAGTCGGTCGGCGGCCACGTCGAGGGCCTCGACCGGCGCCGCTCGCCTGCGCTCGCCCGTCGTCTCGGTGCCCGTGACCGTCGCCTCGGCGCCGAGGAAGGACTTCGGAATCCCGACCCGCACCGGGCCGGTCGGTGGCGTCCGCGCCGTCTCGATGGCCCGGTCGATCGTCGGGACGACGCTCGCGGGCGTCTCGGCGGTGCGGTTGGCCTTCACGACGCCGTCGTAGGTGTCCGGCGGCGTCTCGTGGATGGCGTCGCCGCCGCGGAGGTGGGGGTCGGTCTCCACCGAGAGGTGCAGGAGGGGCGTACAGTCGTTGAGCGCGTTCTTGAGTCCGTTCATCGCGTTCATGTCGCCCGGACCGGGGACGACGCAGGTGGCGGCCATCCGACCGCTGGTCTCGGCGTACCCCCACGCGGCGTGGGAGACGGCCGTCTCGTGGCGGGAAACGACGAACCGAACGTCCGCACGGGCGTCGATGGTCTCGTTCAGCGGGAGGGTCTGTTTGCCCGGGATTCCGAACACCGTCTCGACGCCCGCCGCGACGAGTCGGTCGACGACCGCTTCGTTGACGCGCATGGTTCTACGCTCCGGGGGCAGGCGCATTAATGCGTCTCCTCTCCCGGAACTTTATGTAGAGTTCTTCCCTGAAACCGAGTACATGGTCGCGCTCTCGTCGGAACTCGTCGCCGTCGCGTTGTTTCTTCTCGGGGTGACGCTCGTCATCGTGAGCGTCGAGACGTTCATCGAGGCGGTCGCGGAGGGGGCGCTCGCGCTCGGCGTCTCGGGCTTTTTCCTGACCGTCGTCCTCGCGGGGACCGACCTCGAGAACGCCATCCTCGGCATCGCGGCGGCCTTCGGCGGCCTCCCGGACCTCGCGCTCGGCACCGTCTTCGGCGAGGCGCTGTTCATCCTCGGCGCCGCCGTCGGCATCGCGGGGGTGCTCGTCCCCTTCGAGACGGAGGTGCCACGGAGCTATCTCGCGCTCGTGGTCTGTTCGCCCGCGCTCTTTTTCGTCCTCGCGTTCGACGGCACGCTCTCCCGACTCGACGGCGCCATCCTCACCGCGATGTTCGTCCCCTTCCTCGCCGTCGTCTACGGACTCGAACGCCGCTCGGAGACGCGCTATCTCTCCGCCGAGGAGATCGAACTCATGGAAGAGGAGGGGCGGACCGAACCGGTCGAGACGGACGACGAGACGGCGGGCGAACCCCACGACGAGTGGCTGGATTTCGACGTCGACCTCGATTTCGACGTCGACGACTACGTCGAGGAACACGTCCCCGAACGCTACGAGGGACCGGCGTACGTCGGCGTCGCCGTCCTCGCGGCCGTCGGGATGACCATCGGCTCCGAACTCGCGGTCACGGGCGCGCGCACCCTCCTCGTCGTCCTCGGCGTGACCGGTCTGGCCTTCGGCGCGACGGTGATGAGCTTCATCGCCTCGCTGGAAGAACTCTTCTTGACGGTCGAACCCGTCCGGCAGGGCCGCGCCCACCTCGGCGTCGGCAACGTCGTCGGGAGCATGCTCTTTTTCGTCAGCGCCAACGCCGGCGTCGTCGCCCTCGTCCACCCCGTCGACACCACGGGCGCCGTCTTCCTCGTCCACTGGCCCTTCTTCCTCCTCTCCCTCCTCGTCGTCGCCGTCGCCTTCGCGCGCGGGAAGGTCGACCGCGCCACCGGCGTCGTCCTCCTCGGCATCTACGCCGCCTACTGGGGCGCCAACTACCTGCTCTGATACTGTTCATTGTGAATCACTACCGCTGGTTCGCCGGACCGGGGCGCCGAACCGGCGGTAAACAGTCACAATAAACACTATGAGACGCCGACCGGTTGCATGTATAATAATTCAACGTACTGTCGTACCTGGAAGCGGAGACATAAGTCCCCCCATCCGCATGACCCATGCATCGATGTCGACAACGAGTCGTTGGGTGCAGGTCGCACTGGTCGGTACGTTGCTTCTCGCGGCGGTCGGAACGGGCGTCGCCGCCGCACAGGGGGGTGACGGCGGCGAGGCCGCTCTGTTCGAGGTGACGGGGTGGGCCGCCGTCGGAGCGCTGGTGGTTTCGTCGCTGGTGCTTCTCGCCAGCATCGAACTCCTGATTCAGTCGCTGATTCGAACCGCGCTCCGATTCGGGGTCTCCGCGTTCTTGCTCTCCATCATCTTCTCGGGGTGGGAGTTCGACAACGTCGCCTTCGGTCTCTTCACCGGCTTCGACGAGATGCAACACGTCGCCTTCGGGTTGGCCATCGGCAACGCCGTCTCCATCTTCGGGCTGACCCTCGCCGTCGGCGCCATCGCCGTCCCCTTCGTCGTCGACGTACCTCGGGACTACCTCCTGTTGATGGTGGGTGCGCCCGTCTTCCTCGTCCCCGTTCTGCTCTCGGGGTCGCTGACGCCCGCGCTCAGCGTCATGTTCATCCTGCTCTACGTCGTCATCTTCGGCTACATCTACCGGCGCGAACAGGAGATGGACCGCACGTTCATCCGGTCCGACGAAGTCGAGGAGGTGGTGACGGCCGCCGACGGTCAGGGGACCATGCCCGACTACGTGCCCGACCCCATCCGCGCCCTGACCCGGTATAAGTGGTTCTGGCCGGCCATGATGGTCGTCGGCGTCGCCGGCATCACCGTCGGCGCACAGGGGTCGGCCACCGCCGTCGAGGGCGTCCTCTCGACGTGGAACCTCACCGGCACGTTCGTCGGCGTCACCCTCGTCACCGTGCTCTTTACCCTCGACGACCTGCTCTTGATGGTCGAACCCCTCCGACTGGGCTACTACGACGTCGCCGTCGGCGGCGTCATCGGGAGTCTGCTCTTTTTCGTCACCGCCAACGTCGGCATCATCGGTCTCGTCGGCACCATCGACTTCCGCTGGGAGACGGTCTTTTTCCACCTGCCGACGCTGTTCGTCTTCACCGGCCTGTCGGCGTTTTTCCTCTGGCGCGGCGAGATGAAACGCCGCCACGGACTGCTGTTGCTCGGTCTCTACGTCGCCTACCTGCTCATCAACATCCGCTTTTTCGCGGCCCTCCCCGTCGACGGGTAGGGTCGTCGTCCGTTCCTCACCGGTGGCCGTCGCCGGGCACGGCGTCTTCGACGTCCTCGGCGTCTTCGACGTCGTCGGCGTGAAGCAAGAACATCGGGTCCGGCGACGGCGACGCCCGGAGTTCGATGCGTTTGGTCAGCCGGTAGTATTTCCGTCGACTCGTCCGATAACTCTCGACGATGCCCTCCTCTTCCAGCGTCGAGAGGTGATGGACCGCCGTCTTGCCGTCCATGCCGACCCGGTCTGCCAACTCCGAGACGTATCGAGGCTCGGTCGCCAGTTCGCGGAGTATCTTCAGGCGCGCCTTGCTCCCGAGAACGTCGAACAGAGACATCTGTCCTCGGTTCCTTAGAGCGCACACTATTTACCTCTCTCCTCTCTAGGACGACCATGGCCGACCTACCCGACGCCAACGACGGACCGCGAACCGTCACCGACGGCTACTTCGAACGCGAGGTCCGTCTCTCGCGGGAGTCGACGGCCGCGTTTCTGCGCGACCTCGCGGACCAGATAGAGTCCGAACCCCGACTCACTATCTCCACCCGCGAGTGGGAGATCCCCTTCGAGTTCGACGAACCCATCGAGGTGGAAGTCGAGTTCGTGGGCGAGACCCACCGCCAACTCGAACTCGAACTGGAGTTCGAGTGGTCGCCCTCCGAGGACGAAATCGGCGTTCGGTAGCTGAGACGTATAAACCTTCCACCGGAATTTTTAAGGAGACCATTCCCCGATACAGAGCCACTACCATGGCTCCGACGAGACGGGCGTTTCTCGCGGCGGCGGGGGTGACGAGCGTCGCCGGGTGTCTCGGTGGCGGCGGCACCGACGCGGGCACTGGCGAGTCGACGTCGTCGGCGACGCCGACGCCGACCACCACGACCGGTTCGACCGGCGCGTCCCTCGACGCCGAAGCGTCGCTTCTGCTCAACTGGAAGCCGAGCGGTCTCCACGTCCCCTACTTCGCGGCGAAGGCGAAGGGGTTCTACGAGGCCGAAGGGCTGACGCTCTCGAAGATAGAGACCGGCAAAGGCTCCGACTTCTCCGCGAAACAGGCCGGTCTCGGCAACACCGAATTCGCCATCTCGAGTAGCGACCAGGTGCTCAACGTCAACAGCCGGGGTCTCTCGCCGCAGTCCGTCGGCGTCGTGATGCAGAAGAACCCGGCCGTCCTCTTTTCGACCCGCGAGACGTTCGGCGGGAAACTCACCGACCCCACGCAGGTCGAGGGCAAACGCGTCGGCACCGGCCCGGGGATGGTTCGGGTGCTCACCAAACTCTTCCTCGAACGCGCGGGCGTCCTCGACTCGGTGGAGATGGTCGACACCGGCTACGACACCGTCCAGCAACTCCTCGCGGGCAAGATAGACGCCGCCGGCGGCGTCTTCGGCGACGCCATCAGCGCCGAGGCACAGGACTACGACGTCGATTCGGTCCGCATCGCCGACACCGTCCCCTCCTACGGCCACGTCGTCGCGGCGAAACGCGAGTGGGCCGACGCCAACCCCGAGACCGTCCGGGCGTTCCTCCGTGCGACCGCCCGCGGCGCGGCGTGGGCACAGACCAACCCCGAGGCGGCGACCGGTCTCCTCGTCGACGCCAACGGCGCCCTCGCGGAGTCCCGCGACCAGCAACGCCGAAAGTGGACGACGATGGCCCAGTCGTTCATGCTCACCGAGACGGTCGAACGGAAGGGGTGGGGCTGGAGTCGGGCCGAACCGTGGCAGGTCACCCACGACGCCCTGAACGACGCCGACCTCCTCGGCGGGAGCGTCGACCCCGCCTCGGTCTGGACCAACGCCTACCTCGACGCCGACTCGAAGTACGTCGGCGCCTACGCGGAGGTCGTCTCGAACTGAGATGGCGACGAGCGACCGGCGGTTCTCGGCCGTCGTGCCCGGCGTCGGCGAGCGACTGCTCGACCGTCGCCTCCTCGCACGCGCCGGCCCGCCGGCCGTCGTCGCCGTCCTCGTCGTCGCCGCGTGGCAGTGGTTCGTCGTCGCCACGGGCGTCCCCGCCGTCGTCCTCCCCTCGCCGGTGGACGTCGTGACGGCGGCCGTGGCCGCCCGCGAGACGCTCCTCGCGGCGGCGGCGACGACGGCGCTCACCGCCGCCATCGGTCTCCTCGCGGGCGTCGCACTCGGTCTCGCACTCGCCTTCCTGATGGTCGGGTCGCGCACCGCCGCCGCCGTCGTCCACCCGTATCTGGTCGCGCTTCGCATCGCGCCGCTCGTTGCCATCGCACCGCTGGTCTTCCTCTGGGTCGGCGACGGCCTCCTCGCGCGCGCCCTCCTCGTGACGACCATGACCGTCTTCCCCGTCGCCATCGCGTCGGTCGACGGTCTCCGGTCGGTCCCGCGCGAGTACACCGACCTCGCGCGCTCGGTCGACGCCTCGCCGACCAGGACGTTCCTCCGCGTGCGCGTCCCCGCCGCCGCCCCCAGCGTCTTCGCCGGCGTGAAACTCGCGGCGGCGCTGTCGGTCGTCGGCACCACCGTCGCGGAGTTTCTCACGCTCAAATCGGGGCTTGGGTATCAGCTCTTTCACACCTCGCGGTATCTCCAGACCAGCACTACCTTCGCCTCGCTGTTCGCACTCGCGGCGCTCGGTCTGGTCTTTTATCTCCTGCCCGCGACGCTCGAACGGCGCTTCGACTGGACGGCCTAGACCTGCCACGTCAGCCGCCGTTGACAGAGCGCCACGACGCCGTAGAGACCGAGTCCCATCGCCAACAGCACCGACAGCGACGCGAGCATCACGTCGACCTGTACGTTCTCGGAGGCGACGAGGACGAGGTAGCCGAGGCCGTCGTTGGCGAGAATCCACTCGGCGACGACGGCGCCGACGACGGCGAGCGTCACCGACTGTTTCAGCCCCGCGAACACGTCCGGGAGGGCGTGGGGGAGGCGCACTGCGAGGAAGGTCCGGGCGGGACCGGCGTCGACCGACCGGAGCAGGTCCACCTGTGCCCGTGGCGCGCGGTCGAGTCCGGCGGCGGTGCTGATGACCATCGGGAAGAAGACGACCAGTCCGACGAACGCGACGGCCGTCACGAAACCGACGCCGACGTAGATGAGCAACACCGGCGCGACGGCTATCTTCGGGAGGACGCGCGCCGCCACGAGGTAGGGGTAGAGCGCCCGCCGGAGGACCGGGACGAACGCGACGACCAGCGCGATTGCAAAGCCCGCGACGACGCCGACGACGCCGCCGACGAGGACCTTCCGAAGCGTCGCCACCGCGTGGTGGACGTAGAGCGCGGGGTTCCCGACGAGACGGGCGGCGACGGCCGTCGGCGGCGGGAGGACGAACCGTGGCACCGCGAAGGCGACGGTGACGGCCCACCAGACCGCGATGGCGCCGACCAGCGCCGCCGCCGGGAGCGCCACCGACGAGAGCGGGCGGCGTTCGGTCGGCGTCATGACCGCTCGCCGTGGAGCGCTCGGCGCACCTCTGCGACCTGCGCGCCGAAGGCCTCGGTGCCGAAGACCGATTCGTCTCGCGGGCGCGGCAGGTCCACCTCGAACTCCGCGACGACGCGCCCGGGGTCGTTGCCGTCTCCGTTCGCCTCGGCGGCCACCACGACACACCGGTCGGCGAGAAACACCGCCTCGGGGACGCTGTGGGTGACGAACACCACCGTCTTTCGCGTCTCGCGCCACAGCCTGAGGATTTCGACGCCCATCTCGTCGCGGGTTATCTCGTCGAGTTCGCCGAAGGGTTCGTCCATCAACAACACGTCGGCGCCGAGGTGGATGGCCCGGGCGATGGCGACGCGCTGTTTCATCCCGCCGGAGAGTTCCGACGGGCGGGCGTCCTCGAAGCCGTCGAGTCCGGTGGTCGCAAGCAGGTCCCGTGCTCCCTCCGGGTCCGGTTCCTTCCCCGCCATCCGTCTGAGGAAGGTGACGTTCTCCAGTGCCGTCTTCCACGGCAGGAGGGTGTGGTCCTGAAAGACGAAGCCGAGTCGGCCCTCGGACTGGGCGGTCTCCGGGGGGTCGCCGTCGACGCGGACGGTGCCCGTCGCCGGCGTCTCCAACCCGCCGACGGCCCGGAGGAGGGTGGTCTTGCCACACCCCGACGGGCCGACGACGGTGACGAACTCGCCGTCGTCGACGGTCAGGGAGACGCCGTCGAGTGCACAGAGGTCGCCGTAGGTGACGGTGAGGTCCTCGACCCGTATCATGTCCGTTCGAGGACGTTCGCCTGCCCGAGGGCGATTCTGAGCCGTTGCCACGTCTCCGGGGAGTGCCACCCCCAGCCGTTTTTCCGCACCGCGTCGCTGTCGGCGAACCGGGCGAGGGCCTGTTCGAACTTCCGGCGTTCGTCGGCCGTCTCGCCGCCGGTATTTGCCGCCCCGTCCGTGGCGACTGCCTCCCTCCCGGCGACGACACACCGCGCCGCCGCCTCGGGGTCGCCCCGCGCCGCCGTCCACCCGGCCATCGTCCCTTCGAGGAGGTTACGGAGGGCGGGCGCCCGCCCCCGGAGGGTCTCCCGGCGGACCACGAACGCCGGTCCCGGCACCGGGAAGTGGTCCGCGACGAGCACCGAGTCCACCTCGTGACCCGCCGCTTCGAGTTCGAGTGGGTCGGTGAAGACGCCCGTGGCGACGTCGGCGTCGCCGTCCAGGAGCGCCGCGTGTTCTTCCCCGTCCGCGCGGACGACGGTCACGTCGTCGACGACGCCCGCCTGCGCGAGGAACAGTCTCCCGAGCGCACCCGTCTCCGAGCCACGCGGCATGGCGACCCGCCGGCCGCGAATCTGCTCGACGCTCCGAAACGGTTCGCCGAACGTCGCCCGCGTCGTATAGAGGACGACCATCGCGCGTTGATAGTAGAGCGCCAACGGGACCACGTCGTGCCCGTCTTCGCGCGCGCGAAGGAGCGTCGCGGCACCGGTGAGTCCCACGTCGACGTCGCCCTCCGCGACGGCGGCGAGGGCGGCGCGCGACCCTCGACACCCGGTGAAGCTCACGTCCACGCCGTGGTCGGCGTACGCGCCGCGGTCGGCGGCGACGAACAGGGGTGCGTGGAGACCGTTGGGGTCCCAGTTCAGTCCCACCTCCACGACGGCGTCGTCGTCGCTCTCCGGGTCGACGGCGACGTCGTCGCCGAGCGTCGAGGCGACGTCGGCCGCCCGGTCGAGGAGCGCCCGGGAGTGGTGTCGACGCACCCGGTCGAGCGTCCGGTCGCGGTCGGCGTCGACCCGCCACCCCTTCGGCGGGCGACCGGGCGCCTCGCTGTCGACGGTCGTCTCCACGACGAGTTCCCGTTCGGTCAGCGTCGAGAGCACCTCGGAGACGCGTTCGCGCCCGAGGTCGACCCCGACGCGGACCGCCAACCGCGAGGCGGCCTGCCCGGCGAAGCGGTCGGACTCCTCGCGGCCGACCAGATAGGCGAGGACGCGCGCCGCCTCGCGGTCGACGCCGGCGGCGAACGCCTCGACCGTCGGGTCGTCCTCGTCGCCGAGGACGGGGAACTCTCTGATTCGCACGCTCGTATCTTGGCGCGACCGTGTATATAAACTGCGGGCGCGGACGTTCGCCGTCGATGACACGTCGTGGACAGTCTCGGGGGGATTCCTGCCGTAAATTCATCAACTTTAATATACCGAACCCGGTGAATTCGAGGCGATGGCTTCGAATCAGCCGCGTAAGTTCCTATCGCGTCGCAAATTCGCAAGTACCCTCACCGCAGTCGTCCTGGCGGGCTGTTCGGGCGGCGGCGGTGGCGGTGGCGGCGGTGGTGAGGGGACGGACACGCCGACGCCGACGCCCACGGAGACGTCGACGCCGACGTCGACGCCGACGCCGACGGCGACGTCCACACCGAGCGAACCGGCCGATACGACCATCGACGTCGGACCGGGCGGAAACCTCGTCTTCGACCCCGACGCGGTTCGCGTCTCGAAAGGCGACGTCGTCGAGTGGGTGGCCAAATCCGCTGGCCACAACGTCTGTTGTAACCCCGACTACAACTCCCAGTGTAAACTCCCCGACGGGGCCGAGACGTTCACCAGTTTCAAGGACGGCAACGTCGGCACGACGCTCACCGCCGACGAGACGTTCCGCCACAAGTTCACCACCGCCGGTGAGTACGTCTACGTCTGCATTCCCCACGCGAGTTCGGGCATGGTCGGGCGTATCGTCGTCCGATAATCGCTGGCAATTACTGCCAACCCGGGATAGACCCCCCGAACTCGCTCGACAACGGTGCCTCACTATTATTTTCCCGATTTATAGACATTCAATTTTACCTCGTGAATAGGAACTATATCACAAAGCTAAAGAGAGAGAGTTCCTATCCTACGGACGGAGTGGTATGGCATGTCACAATATGTAAACGGAATGCCTGAGCTTGACCAAGAGGACCGCCGACAGTTCCTCAAGGTCCTCGGGCTGACTGGTGCAGTGGCTGCGGGTACAGAATTCACCCTGGGAGAGCTCAGGGGAGAAATGGACGGGGAAACGGGTGCCGAACTCGCCGCGATGGGTGAGGCCATCCGAAGTGACCTCACCGGGGAGCTCGACGCGACGCTTCTGAGTAGCGAGCTCGCCGCTCTCGAAGCCCAGATCGGCCAGCTCGACGAGCTGCGCTCGATGGGCGTCCCCGCACAGGACAGTACGGCCTATCAGGACACGGCCGAACCCGGATGGAACATCCACGAACACCTCGTGGAGGTCGGCTTCTTCGAGAGCGTCGAGGAGCACCTCCCCGAGTTCACGCCCGAGCACATCGCCGCGACGGCGCGCAACCTCATCGGCACCGGTGCGCTGGCGTCGGCGCTCTCCGACCTCGGCTACTCCGAGGAGGAGCTGACGGCGATGGTCGTCAACGTCGTCAACAACAAGGAACGGCTGGCCATGTGGGTTCCGACGAAGAACATCCCGGCCGGCGTCGAGGGCTTCAACCCGGCGAACATCGCCCCGCTCCACCAGCGAGCGTCGGCCGGTGTTCTCCTCTGGACGGACTACCTCGACACCTACCTCTGGCAGAACGAGGTTCTGCTCACCGACCAGATTCTCGACGACAACCACTGGGACATGAAGACCATGTACGCAGGACTCCACCTGCTCTCCAGTGCGGCCGAGGACCTCGCCGGTGCGCAGGAACTCGACGACGCGCAGTTGACCGCTGCGCTCTCGGCTGGCGCCGCGATGATGATCGTCGGCCAGGAAGACCTGACGAACGACGTGATGCGTATCACGGACGACATGCGCGCACCGCGCACGGGAGGTGCATAATATGGCGAGCATTCACGAACACGACGAAGCGGTAAAAGCGGCACAGAACATCGAGATGGTGGAGGTCGACGACGGGTACACACTGAAGAACGTGCCCGAGGAGTCGGTCACCCACCAGCACGACGTCGACCAGATCCCGAAAAAGGACGTCACCCAGGAGATGATCTCCAACACCAGCTCGAACGCGGAGAGCTGGCTGACCTACGGCGGTGGCTATAACAACCAGCGCCACACCACGGCCGACGTCATCACGAAGGACAACGTCGGCGACCTCGAACTCGAGTATCTGGTGCAGTCCGGCGTCGCCTCCAGCATGGAAGGCGTGCCGCTGGTCGTCCCCGGCGACCCGCCGATCATGTACCAGACCAACGGGCCGAACCACGCGAAGGCTATCAACGCCCGCACCGGTGACGTCCTCTGGAGCTACACGTACGCGAACCCGCAGGGACTGCTTCTCTGCTGTGACGCCAACAACCGTGGCTTCGCCGTCTACGGCGACAAGGTCTACATGACCACCCTCGACTCCGGTGTCGTGGCGCTCAACCGCTACACCGGCAAAGAGGTCTGGTACAAGTCGACCGGCGACCACGAAATCGGCTACTCCGCGACGTGGGCGCCGACCATCTACAAGGGTCAGCTCATCACCGGCTCCGCCGGTGGCGAGTACGGCGTCAGCGGCTTCGTCGCCTCTCTCGACCCCGAGAACGGCGACATGAACTGGAAGTTCAACACGACGCCGCCCGAGCAGTGGGCCGGCGACGCCGACAAACACGGCGCCGGCACCACGTGGATGACGCGTGCGTTCGACGAGGAGCGCGACCTGCTCTTCTCGCCGATGGGTAACCCCGGTCCGGACTTCGACGGCACGGTCCGTCCCGGCCCGAACCTCTACACCATCGGGACGCTGGCACTCGACGCCAACGACGGCTCCTTCGAGTGGCACTACGGCGAGAGCCCCCACGACATCTGGGACTACGACTCCTCCGCGCCGAAGATTCTCGTCCGCGACAAGGAGATCAACGGCGAGACCCACGACGTCGTCATCAGTCCCGGCAAGGTCGGCTGGGTGTACACGATGGACGCCGAGAGCGGCAAGCTCCTGACGCGGTCGGAGGCCACCATCCAGCACCTCAACATGTGGAACATGATCCCGCACTCGAAAGAGAACCGGCGGGTCGCGTTCGTTCCCGGTGCGCAGGGTGGCAACGACTGGCAGCCCCCATCGTACAGCCCGGAGACCGGCTACGTGTACGTCAAACAGCAGAACGCGCCTCACGAAATCTTCTGGGAGGAAGCCAAGTACGAGGCGGGTCAGACGTACTGGGGCGGCGGTCTCAACGACTGGCCGGACGTCACGCCCCCGCAGGGCTGGAACAACCAGACCAGCGCCATCGTCGCCATCGACCCCGTCTCGGGCAAGCGCGTCTGGCGCGAATGGATTCAGGACGACGACTACCTCTGGGGCGGTTCCATCACGACCGGGAGCGGCCTGCTGTTCGCCGGTACCCAGAAGGGCAACTTCGTCGCCTTCGACGGCGAGACGGGCGACCGTCTCTGGCAGTTCCAGCTCGGTGCCCCCATCTGCTCGTCCAGCATGAGCTGGTACGACCCCGGCACCAGCAAGCAGTACGTCGCCACGCAGGTCGGCGGCAGCGGCTGGCTCCACGGCGGTCGTCGCGGTGCCACCGTCGCCGTCTTCAGCCTCAGCGAGTAACGACTTCGGACCCACAATATTTATCAGACCCCCGATACACGTACCCACCATGACGACTAGACGCAACTTCCTGATCGGCGCGGCGGCAGCGAGCACCGGTCTGGTCGGCGCTGTCGGTTCGGCGTCCGCCCAGTCCCAGACGTTCGAGTTGGAGATGACAAGCAACGGATGGGTCGGTCGTTCCCCTTCGAGCATCGCCGGGAAGAACAACCCGACGCTCGAAGTCGAGGCCGGCAAACAGTACGCCATCAAGTGGACCAACAGCACGCAAGGCGAGTTCGCGGGGCGTCACAACCTCGTGGTCGCCAACAGCGACGGGAGCGTCGTCACCCGCTCGAACTACCTGCTCCAGCAGGGTGCGACCCAGACCGTTCGGTTCAAAGCGACCGGCGACCTCGCGGAGTACTACTGTGAGGACCACCGCAACGAGCGCGGCCAGTTCGACGTCTCCGGCGGCAGTACGCCCACCGCGACGCCGACGGCCACGCCGACGCCCACTTCGGGCGGCGGCAACAACGGTGGCGGCGGCGGCATGGACACCGACACGCCCACCTCGACGCCGACGGCCACGCCCACCTCGGGCGGCGGTCCCGGCTTCGGCGTCGGCGCCGCCGTGACCGCACTCGGCGCCGCCGCGTACGGCACGCTCCGACGCAACGACGACGACTGACGACGACCGACCGGTCGGCCGCCTTCGTCCCCGCCTTTTTTCGCGGTGTGTCTCCTACCCGTGAGCGATGAGTGGGTCACTCGGCTCGGTCGGTGACCGGTTGCGCCGCCCGGAGTACACCGGTGAGAATCGCTGTCTCCCCTGTACCGTCGTCAACGTAATCATCGGCGTCGTCGTCGCCGCCGTCGTCGGTGCACTGTTCGGCCCGGTCGGTGCGCTCGCGGCCCTCGCCGTCTCGCTCGGTGCCGTCTACTTCCGTGGCTACCTCGTCCCCGGAACGCCGACGCTGACGATGCGGTATCTCCCGCCGCGCGTCCTCGAACTGTTCGGGAAGGAACTCCGACTCCCGGAGACGCTCGACCCCCTCGACGGCGTCGCCGTCCGCGCCACGCCCGAGGGCGGCCGTCTCGTCGGGTCGTTCGCCTCGGCGTGGCGCGACCGCATCGAGACGATGCGTGCCGACGGCGTCGCCGAAGACGACGTGGCGACGCTCCTCGGCGTCGCGGACGCGTCGAAGATGGACGAGACGGCCTTCGTCGTCGACGGCGGCCTCAGACAGTGGCTCTCGGAGTCCGCCATCCTCGCCGACGCGGCGGCGGCGGCGGTGCTCGCCGGCGACGAGGCGTGGGCCGAACTCGACGCCGACGCCCGCGTGGCGGCGCTCCGTGACCTCCGGAAGTATCTCGACCGGTGTCCGCTCTGTGACGGCCAACTCCACGAGGACCGAACGGAGACGGTCGAGACGTGCTGTACCGAATCCGAACGCGTGTTGACGGCGACGTGTTCGGCGTGCGATACGCGACTGATCGAGGACGTCGGCGACCAGTGAGAAGTCGAATCGCGGCGGCGGCGATCAGTCGTCGGCGGGGGCGTCCGACGAGTCGGCGTCGGCGTCGACGCTGACCTCGATTTCGGCGGCGGCGGCCTTGTACTCGGGAATCTTCGCGCGTTCGTCGAGCACGTCGTTGGTGAGGCGATTGCCCGAGGAGTCCGCGAAGTGCGGCGTCGTCCAGACGGTGCCTTCCTTGATGTCGTCGGAGACGCGGGCTTTCACCTCGATTTCGCCACGGCGGGATTTGAGCGTCACGTAGTCGCCGTCCTCGACGCCGTAGCGCTCGGCGTCGTTGGGGTGGATGTTGACGAAGTTCTCGGGTTCGACGCGGGTGAGCGTATCCGACCGACGGCTCATCGTCCCGGTGTTGTAGTGTTCGATGATGCGGCCGGTCGTGAGGATGAGCGGGTACTCCTCGTCGGGCTGTTCTTTCGGCGGCTGGTGGCGGACGCCCTCGACGTGGCCGAGACCGCTCTCGGTGGTGAAGCCGTCCTCGTAGAGGTAATCGTCACCCTCGTCGCCGGGTTCGTAGCAGGGCCAGTGGACGCCCTCCTCGCCGAGGCGGTCGTAGGTCATGCCGTGGAAGATGGGCGCGACCTCCCGGAGTTCCTCGAACACTTCCTCGGGGTCCTCGAAGTCGAAGCTTCCGTCGCCGAACAGCCGATTGCCCACGTCACAGAGGATTTCGAGGTCGTCTTTCGTGTTGGGGAGGACCTTCCCGACGCCGCGCATCCGCTGGGTGCGGCGGTCGGTGTTGACGACCGTCCCGTCGCGTTCCGCCCACGAGGTTGCGGGCAGGATGACGTCGGCGTACTCCGCCGTCTCCGTGAGGTAGATGTCCTGTACGACCATGAAGTCCAGCTCCTCCATCCGCTTTTCGACCATGTTGCTGTCGGGTTCGCTCATCACGGGGTTCTCGCCCATGATGTAGAGCCCCTGGATGGTGTCGCCGATTTCGTGGGAGACTTCGACGTTGGTCAGACCCGGCGTGGACGGTATCTCGAAGTCCCACACCTCCTCGACGTCGGCGCGCACCTCTGGGTCGGAGACGTCGCGGTAGCCCGGCAGGACGTTCGGCATCGCACCCACGTCCGAGGCGCCCTGGACGTTGTTCTGGCCGCGAAGCGGATTGACGCCCGTCCCGGGGCGGCCGAGGTTCCCCGTGATGAGCGCGAGGTTGATCTCGTTCTGGACGTTGTCGACGCCGCAGGTGTGCTGGCTCATCCCCATCCCGGTGAAGATGGCGGCGTTGTTGGCCTTGGCGTACTTCTCGGCGGCGAGTTCGATGTCCTCTAAGGGAACGCCACACGTCTCTGCGGCCTCCTCCTTGTCGAAGTCCTCGAGCGTCTCCTTCAGGTGGTCGAAGCCCTCGGTGCGCTCTTGGATGAACTCCTCGTCGACCCAGTCGTTTTCGAGAATCGTCTTGATGACGATGTTGAGCAGGGGGATGTCCGTCCCGGGTTCGAGCTGGAGGTGCATGTGGCGGTCGGTGTCGTCGATTTCGAACGACCGCGTGGTCTTGTTGGCGTGGGGGTCGACCTGAATGACCGTCGCGCCCTCCAGGACCGCCTGCCGGAAGTACTGGCTGTTGGCGATGGGGTGTTGCTCGCCGGGGTTGGCGCCCTGAATCCAGAAGACGTCGGCGGCCTCCTCCAGGTCCGCCATGCTGTTGGTCATCGCGCCCTCGCCGAGGCTGTTTTTGAGCGCGTACACCGTCGAGGAGTGGCACATCCGCGTACAGGTGTCGACGCTGTTGGTGCCGTAGCGCCGGGCGAGTTTCTGGATGAGGTAGTTCTCCTCGTTCATGGCTTTCGAACAGCCATAGAAGCCCATCGCCTGTGGGCTGTAGTCGTCGCGGATGCGTTCCATCTCGCCCACGATGTGGTCGTAGGCTTCGTCCCACGACACCTCGCGGAGTTCGCCGTCGTCGCCGCGAATCAGCGGGTCGGTCAGCCGGTCTTCGTGGTTGACCGACTGGGTGGCCGCCCCACCCTTGATGCAGATGCTCCCCTCGTTGACCGGGGCGTCCGCCCACGGCCGGAAGGAGACTTCGCCGTCGTCGTCTTTGGTTATCTGAATCCCGCACCCGACGCCACAGTACGGACAGATGGTCTTTTTCGGCCCGTCGGACTCACCGCTGGATTCTGATGACATTATGTAGAAAAAACCGTGACGCCCAACCATCAATGTTGTCATCGCATCACGTGGGTACGGCCGACAACCCCGCTCAGCCCGCCGTTATGTCTACTTCGAAACGACGACGCGCGCGGAGGAAAACGTTCACCCGTCGGGGGACGAACGGACGCGTATGTCCGACGGAGACGACACCGAGACGGAACTCACCCCCGCGCGCGTCGAGGCGTTGGTCGCCGAGTACGAAGACCGAGAGCCGTTCGACACCGTCGAACGCGAACAGATAGCGACGCTCCCGTCGGCCCTCGCCGCCGGCGACTTCGGCCGCCGGGACGCCGAGTGGGTGGTGCGGTGGTACTACCGCCGACGCTCCGGCGACGCGCCCGACGCGGAGTTGCGCACCGCCGAAGAGGCGTTCTACGACAACGACTACGAGTCCATCGCCGACGCCATCGCACGCGCGTCCGAGGCGTCGGGTCTCGACGACGCTCTCGCGGCGCTCACGTCGCTCGCGGGCGTCGACACCGCCGTCGCGTCGGCCTTCCTCGCCTTCCTCGACCCGGACCGGTATCTCGCCGTCGGTCCCCGCGAGTGGCGCGCACTCGCCGCCGTCGGCGACCTCTCCGGGGCGTATCCCGAGTCGGTGTCGGCGGCCGACTACCGCGCGTATCTGGACGCCGCCCGGTCGGCGGTCGACCGCCTCGACTGTGACCTCTGGGACCTCTACCGGGCGCTGTGGCGTCTCGAAGGCGACGCGTGGTAGGGCCTACCGGCCGATTCGGGCGGCGTAGTCGGTAACGACCGGGTCCGACTCGTCGAGGTAGTCGTTCGTCCACGCCGCGTCGGGTTCGACCGGCGACTCCAGGAGGTCCGTCTCGGCCAGCGTCTCGCCGAGGGTGCGCCAGCGGTCGCCGTCGTGGTGGCCCCACCCCGCCTCGCGGACGAACTCGGTGAACTGGAGGTCTTCGGCGGCCGCGAGGAACTTCAGGCGCTCGACCGCGCGGTTGTGTTCGAGTTGGGCGTTGCGGTCGACGAGTGCGTCGACCGCCCGGTCGGGGTCGTTGGTGGCGGCCTCCCATCCCCGCGCCGTCGCGCGCAGGAACGACCGCACCGTCTCGGGATTCGCGTCCACGAACTCGGGGTTCGAGACGACGGTCATGCCGTAGACGTCGAGGTAGTTCCCGATGAGGAGTTCGTCGGCCGCGCGGTCGTACTCGCGTTCGAGTTCCTGTCCGTTGGTGACGACGCCCACCGCCGCGTCCACGTCGCCGTCGAGCAACTGGTGTTGGACGCGGTGGTGGGTGTGTTTCTGGACGTCTTTCACCGTCACATCCTCGCGGATGCCCCGTTCTTCGAGCAACTGGAGTGTGAGGATGCGCGTCTTCGTCGCCGACGGTGCGACGGTCCGGCCGCGGAGTTGCTCGGGGTCGGTGAACGGTTCGCCGAAGACGTCGCGCAGGCTGTAGATGGTCGCGGGCGTCTTCTGGCTGACGGCGGCGACGGCGAGCGGTTCGAGTCCCCGACTCCGCACCGAGAGGACGGCGCTCCCGCCGGCCAGTCCGAGGTCGCTTCGCCCCTTGGCCGTCTGTTCGGCCGCGAACGGCGAGCCGTGCCCCTCCACGAACTGCACGTCGAGACCCTCCTCCTCGTAGAAGCCCGCGCGGCGCGCGAGGAAGTACGGCGACTGGAAGCCGTTCGGCTCCCAGTTCAACTGGAAGGTGACCGTCTCCGTCACGGCTCCACCTCGAAGGTGCGCTCGGGGATGTCGGCGATGCCCAACGCCTCCGCGCCGGCGACGGATTTCAGGTGGTCGAACAGCCGGTACATCCCGTCGACGCTCTCGCGGTCCCAGTCGCGGACGACCATCTCCCGCCAGCCGTCTCGCACCGCGCGAATCACCTCGGGGTCGTCGTAGCTCATCAGTTGCTCGCTTATCTCTTCCCACAGGTCGTCGTCGGCGACGAGTCGGTCGACCGCGTCGCGGTAGGCGTCGGCGAACGCCCGCACCGTCTCGGTGCGGTCGTCCAGATACGACTCGCTGGTGAGGAAGGCGGCGATGGGCAGTTTGTTCTCCGTCTCCGAGAGCCGCTGGACCAGCTCGGACATGGGCAGGACCTCCTCGAACGGGCCGGTCTCGGTTATCTCGGGGACGATCTGCCAGAACTGGAGTCCGGCGTCGACCTCTCCCTCCCGAATCATCCGCGTGAGTTCGACTTTCGACCCGGCTTCGACGGGCGTGGCCGTCTCGTCGGGGTCGAAGCCGTGGAACTCGCGGCAGGCCGCCCGCGTCAGAATCCAGTTCTTGTCGAGACGCCGGACCACGCCGATGCGGTGGCCCGAGAGGTCTTCTAGCCCCTCGACGTCCGAGCCTTCGGGGGCGACGAGTCCGCCGACGGTCCGGCCGTAGGGGTGGAACGCGACGATGTCCGCGCCCTCGGCCCGTTCTCTGGCGATGGAGATGTAGTCGATGTCGATGAGGTCGGCCGCGCCCTCCTGTAACTGTGCCTCGACGGTCTCGATGCCGTCTTCGAGTGCGTCGGAGACGAGGCGGACGTCGAGGTGGAAGCCGTGGTCGCGGTCGAAGCCGAATCGCTTGATGGTGTAGAGGAGATACCGCGGACTCCCGTTGTGTTCGAAGCGGGCGCGCATCACCGGCAGGTCGCCGGGGTCGTCGTGGTAGGCGTCGAGGGCCGCCTGCTGGGACTCGACCTGTCCTCGATTCATCGGTCGGCCGTGGCGGCGGTTCGCTCACTCGACGGGTCGGTTGGCGTGGTCGTCTCGCCGGGCGTGCCTCGACGGCGGTGCGTCGCGGTGTGGTCGTCGGTCGGCATGTCCGCACGGTACGACTGTATCCTGTTAAACTTTCCTTTGGAAGGTTTATAAGTAACTCCGTCGACTACGGCTCGGGACGGAGCGTGCCGTCGGGAATCTCGCCGACGCCGAGGGCGTCGGTACCGACGACCGACCTCAGGTGGTCGAACAGGCGGTGCATGCCCTCGACGCTCTCGCAGTCCCAGTCGCGGACGACCATCTCCCGCCACCCCTCCCGCACCACCCGGACGGTGTCGGGGTCGTCGGCCCGCATCAGCGTCTCGCCGAGTTCGACCCACAGGTCGTCGTCGGCGACGAGTCGGTCGACCGCGTCGCGGGCGGCGTCGGCGAACGCCCGCACCGTCTCCCGATTCTCGTCGAGGTACGACTCGCCGGTGAGGAAGGTGGCGACGGGGAGTCTGGCGTCGGTGCCGGCGAGTCGCTGGACCACCTCGGAGACGGCCAGTACCTCCTCGTAGGGTCCGTCGGTGAGTTCGGGGACGAGCGGCCAGAACTGGAAGCCGGCGTCGACCGTTCCCTCCCGAATCATCTCGGTGAGACCGTCTCTGGAGTCGGCCTCGATTACCGTCGCCGTCTCGTCGGGGTCGAAGCCGTGGAACTCGCGGCAGGCCGCCCGCGTCAGAATCCAGTTCTTGTCGAGACGCCGGACCACGCCGATGCGGTGGCCCGAGAGGTCTTCTAGCCCCTCGACGTCCGAGCCTTCGGGGGCGACGAGTCCGCCGACGGTCCGGCCGTAGGGGTGGAACGCGACGATGTCCGCGCCCTCGGCCCGTTCTCTGGCGATGGAGATGTAGTCGATGTCGATGAGGTCGGCCGCGCCCTCCTGTAACTGTGCCTCGACGGTCTCGATGCCGTCTTCGAGTGCGTCGGAGACGAGGCGGACGTCGAGGTGGAAGCCGTGGTCGCGGTCGAAGCCGAATCGCTTGATGGTGTAGAGGAGATACCGCGGACTCCCGTTGTGTTCGAAGCGGGCGCGCATCACCGGCAGGTCGCCGGGGTCGTCGTGGTAGGCGTCGAACGCCGTCTGCTGGGCGTCGATGTGGTCGCGCATGGAAGGCTTCGGTCTCGGGAGCGGTCAGTCGGCCGACCGTCGAAGCGGCGAGACGATGGCGTCGATGTCGGCGTCGTCGTCGATGAGGCGCCGGCGTTTCATCCAGTCGAGGTGGTAGTCGAGTTCCTCGCGGTCGGCGAGGTCGGGCACCTCGTACTCGGGCACCTCGATGGACTCTTTGACCGCCTCCATGTCGACGGACTCGAAGAGGTCAGGGGCCACTTCGGCGTCCTTCCAGAGCATGTCGAGGTAGCGCTCGCGGTAGGCGTCGGGGTCGGCGTTTATTTCCTCGACTGCGCGGCCGTAGGCCGCCATGAACGCATCGAGGGTGTCGCCTTCCAGTCCCTCGGCGCCGACGACGCCCATGTGGTTCTCGAACTCCAGTATCTTTTGGAAGCCGAGTTCCTCGGCGAGCGTGATGTGGGGGTCGAGGAGCGTGACGGCCTCGACGTCGTCGTCTCGAAGCGCGCGCAGGCGGTCGGTCGGCATCCCGTGACCCTCGATGACCACCTCGTCTTCGTCCATATGCTCTTCGAGTGCGCGGATGGCGGTGTACTCCTGTCCCGTCCGGGTGTTGACGCCGACGGGCGTGTTCGCAAGGTCCGCCGGCGACTCCACCTCCGACTCCGGCCGCACGAACACCGCGTAGGGTTGGTCCGCGAACGTCCCCTTGGCGACGATGCGCCCGTCGTCGAAGTCCCACGTCCGCTTGAGACTCTCCCACTTGCAGATGGGATAGAGGTCCACGTCGTTGTCGCCGGTCAGCGTCTCCTCGGCCGGGATGTACTTGTTCGTCACGCAGGTCCGGTCGCGTTCGACGAGTTCGACGTCCAACCCCTCGTCCGCGAAGTAGCCGTTCTCCGCCGCGACTCGCTGGGGGAGCATGAACGAGAAGGGCAGGTGGAACACCCGCACCGTCTGTCGTCCTGTCATATGCACACGGCTAACAGCCCATTAGTATAAAACTTTCTAAGGAACCTTTATTAGCGAACCCTCGCATGTCGGTTTCGAGGACAGCACATGAGGCGCATCAACGACGACGCAAGCGCGGACGACGAGGTCGCCGAAGGCGTCTACCTCGCCGACCTCGCCTCGGGCGAACGGGCATCGATGAAACACTGGCGCGTCGAACCCGGCGCGCGTCTCCCCGTTCACCGACACGAAAACGAACAGATAGGCTACATGATACGGGGGACGCTCACGGCCATCACCGACGACGAGGAGGTGGAACTCCGGCCGGGCGACTCCTACCTGTTCACGAGCGAGGAACTCCACGGCGCCGAGAACCGGGGCGACGAACCCGCCGTCGGCATCGGCGTCCTCACCCCACCGCGGTCGGAACCGGACTGGAAGCAGTCCTGACTCACACTACACACTATCCCGCCCCGCCGAGCAGTCGCGTCACTCGCTTTTCCGGGACGGTCCCGGTCTCCGTCCACCCGCGCCGGTCGTAATACGCGTCCAGCGCCGCCGCGAGTCCGTCGAGGTCGTACGGCAGGTTGTCGTCGTCCGCGCGGTCGACGCCGCGGCGGTTGTTGAACCCGCGTTCGAGGTCGACCACGCGGGCGCCGAGGGCCTGTATCTCGCCCTCTTCGGCGCCGAGCAACGTCCGCAGGCGCTCGTCGGTGAGCGTCCCCCGCGAGAACCGACACGCGATGGCCGAATCCAGCGCCGCGTTTCGGTTCTCGCACTCGACGAGTTTCGCCGGCTTGCCCGCCAGTCCGTCCGCCGGCAGTGCCTCCTCGCGGTCGACCAGCGGATACTCGTAGACGTAGAGGCTCCCGTAGAGGTGGTCGCCGCCCCGGTTGGCGGTGGCGAAGGCCAACCCCTGTCCGTCGAGTGCGCGCCCGTCGTGGGCGGCGAACTCCATGCCCTTCATCGTCCAGTTCTCGACGCCGAGTTCGTCGTGCGCGCGGTCGATGCCCTCCGCCAACAGGTCGCCGACCCCCTCGCGGTGGGCGATTCGCTCCACGAGGTCCGCAATCAGTTCCTCGTCGCCGAAGGCGTCCTCGGCGGCGAGATACGCGGCGACGGCGTCGCCACAGGAGATGGCGTCGAGACCGAGTTCGTCACAGCGGTCGTTGGCCGCCATCACCGCCGGCAGGTCCGCCACGCCGCAGTTGCTCCCGAAGGCCATGATGGTCTCGAACTCCGGTCCCTCCGTCTCCACGCCCGTCTCCTCGTCCCGCGTCGGCAGTTTGCACGCGAACGCACACCGCGAACACGTCCCTCGACGCGTCTTCTTCGCGGCGACTCGCTCGCCGCTCACCGCCGACGCCCCCTCGAACGACCGGGCCGCGAAGTACCGCGTCGGCAACGCCCCCACCTCGTTGGCGAACGTCGTCAGACTCGCCGTCCCCTGTTCGCGCATCACGCTGTCGCTCTCGGCGGCCTCGCGGTGGACGTCGCGGGCGACGTCCGCCGCCGCGTCGTCGAAATCCGCCTCCGGCGCCGCGTCGCCGTCGAAGGTGAGCGCCTTCACCCCCTTCGCGCCCAACACCGCGCCGAGTCCGCCGCGCGCGAACGCCCGGTGGTCCGTCGTCATCACCGCCGCGAAGCGCACCCGGTTCTCGCCCGCCGGTCCCACGCACGCCACGTGGTCGCTCCCGAGTCCGTGTCGCCGCTCGGCCCACTCCGTCACCGCCGACACCTCGGCGCCCGACAGGTCGGGGACCGTCTCGAACTCGACGCCCCCCTCGCGGACGTGGACCGCGAGGAGTTCGTCGCTCCGGCCCCGGAGTTCGACGGCGGGATAGCCCGTCGCCACGACGTTGCCGGCGAGGAACCCGCCGGCGTTCGAGGAGAGCAGTCCGTCCGTCAGCGGCGACAGCCCCGTACACGAGAGTCGGCCGGCGAAACTCGTCGCCGCCGTCTGGAGCGGTCCCGCCGCGAACACCAGTCGGTTCTCCGCGCCGAAGGGATTTGCGTCGAACGGAATCCGCTCGGCGGCGAGGCGCGTCCCCACGCCCCGCCCGCCGACGAACGCCTCGAACACCTCGTCGGCCCGTTCTGTTCCCCACTCGCGCGTGCCTACGTCGACCGAGAGCAACGGTCCGCGAACGCGTCGCATCGCTCCCACGAACGGGGTCGGGATTCATATACCCTCGCCGGAGGCACCTTGAACCCT
>JBDGTR010000053.1:0-27065 GCA_042216635.1 Haloplanus sp.
GTACAAACTCGTCTTCGAGGCCAACGCCTGCATCGGCACCGGGAAGTGCGCCGAGGTGTCCGACAACTGGGACCTCGACCTCGACACCGGTCTCGCGCGTCCGAAGACCTACTACTTCGGCGAGTCCGACCTCGACCACAACGTCCGCGCCGCCGCGGCCTGCCCGGCGAAGAAAGGCCGCGGGGTCATCCACGTGGTCGACCGCCGCACCGACGAGGAAGTCGCGCCCGACCCACACGGCGACGGCACGTTGAGCGTCGACTGGTGACGACGGGCGCGAGAGTCGACGACCCCACATTTACCTGCCGCTCGCCCGACCGTGCGAGCGATGACCTCCGACAGAGAGCGCTGGAACGAGAAGTACCGCGACGACGACGAGTTCGACCTGCCCGACGACCCGATGCCCGAACTCGCGCGCCGCGTCGAGACGCTCCCCGGGGGTCGTGCGCTCGACCTCGCTACCGGCACGGGCCGGAACGCGCGCTTTCTCGCCGCCTACGGCTACGACGTGGACGCCGTCGACGTCTCCGACGAGGCCCTCGCACGCGCCGAACGCCGGGCCGACGCGAGCGGACTGGAGGTGAACTGGATTCGGTCGGACGTGGCCGACTTCGACTTCGAACCCGGCGCCTACGACGTGATTACGGTGAACTTCTTCGCCGCACTCGACGTCCTCCCCGACATCAAGGAGTCGCTGGCGCCGGGGGGCGTCCTGCTCTACGAACACCACCTCCGGTCGAGCGACGCCGTCGACGTGGGACCGTCGAGCGACCGGTATCGCTACCGCTCGAACGACCTGCTCCGGGCGTGTCTCGACCTGACCGTCCTGGGCTACCGCGAGGAGACGCGCCAGTACGACGAAACCGACGGTACGCTCGCGGTGGCGACGCTCGTCGCGCGCAACTCCACGGGCGGCCGGCAGTCCTACCCCCGGCTCTCCTGACGCTCAGGCGTCCCCGGTCGATTCGGCGTCGGCGACGGCGCGCTCTGCGGCCGCGCGCACCGCGTCGCGGTCGCCCGTCTCGGCGGCCCGCCAGACGGCGACCGACTCGGCGACTGCGCGGACGGCGGCGCGTCGCTCTGCGGGCGACCGGTCGCCCGCGCGGAACTCCTCGCGCAGGGCTGCGGTCACGTCGGCGACGAGACCCGCGCCCGCGACGGTCTCTTCGAGTTCGCGCCGGAGGCGACGACTCACGGCGGGCGCGGTGCCGCCCGTGGCGACGGCCACCTGCACCGTCCCCTCTCGAATCGTCGCGGGGACGACCACGCTCCCCGCGTCCCGCCCGCCCCGGCGGTCCGCGCGGTTGACGAGGGCGCCGCGCTCCCGGGCGTGACGCTCGACGGCGGCGTTGAACGCCTCGTCGTCGGTCGCGGCGACCACGAGCGCCGGGTCGGCGGCGTCGAGCCAGTCCGGGACGTCCGCGGGGGTCGGTGCGGCGCGGACGCGGTCGGCGGCGCCGAAGTCGGCGTCGGCGAACTCGGGGCTGACGACGACGACGCGCGCCTCGCGGGCGAACCGGCGGGCCTTCCGCGCGCCGGCGCGGCCGCCGCCGAAGACCACCACCGTCTCCCCCTCGAAGTCGTGGACGAGCGGAATCACGCCGGCGAGAGGGGACCGACGGAGAAAAGTCGTGGGGGTGGCGCTATGTCGCCCCGGTGTCGCTCCTCGCTCGTGCTCTCGCGGGTACTCGACCGGCTTCGGGGCGGCGACGATGGCGCCGGGACCGACATCGACTGGGACGACCCGGCCATGCGGGTCGGCGGCGACGGTCCGACCCGCCGGTACGTCTGCCCGGAGCGTGGCGGGCGCATCGAGTCGACCGGCGCCGGCCAGTCGCAGTGCCCCGCCTGTGACACCGTCTTCGAGGACGTGTCGACCGCCGAGTCGGCCGTCTGCCCCGACTGCGGGGCGACCATCGAGTCGTTCGCCTTCGTCCCCGAGACCCGGCGCGACACCGAGTTCGCCGACTGCGACGCCTGCGAGTACCGCTGGGAGAGCGACCCGCGCTATAGTAGAATTTGAAACGATTTTCACATCGACCGGGGACCGGTCCCCGGTCGAGTGAGCAATGACTTTCAAATTCTACTATAGTCCTCGGTGCCGTCGGGGTCGCCGTTTTCGTCGGCTTCGACGACCGTCTCCTCGCCGTCGCCGCGGACCGCCACGTCGTGGCGGGTGTGGCGGGCGTGGGTCTTCGCCCACCGCCGGGCGGCCTCCGCCGAGAGGCGGTCGACGCCGTCTGGACAGTGTCGACACCGCGCGCGCCACGTGGCGACGCCGTCCGGGAAGTGACCGGTGTGGCGTTCGTGGTCGAGTGCGAACTGTTCGAGCGCCTGATTGCCGACGCGGAGTTCGTCGAGTTCGTACGACAGCGTCCACTCGCGGCCGCACCGCTCACAGGAGACCGTCGGCAGGTCGTCCACTTCGGCGTCGTCTCCGGTGGCGTCGATTGGCCCCGTCACGCCCGGACGTTGGGGCGGGACGCCCTTCAACGTCGTGTTCCGCGTCCGGGGAGAAGATATATGGACGCGCACCCCCGAGAACGCCCGTACGATGTTCCTCCGAGAGCCCTCCGACAGCGCGTCCGACCAGCGGAGCGCCGCGTGACCAGTCGCCCGCTTTCCCTCGTCGCCGCCGTCGTCGTCGTCGCCGCCGCCCTCGCCGGTCCCGCCTCCGTCGCCACCGCCGCACAGGTCGACGGGCAGGTGCTCGGCCAACCCGACGTTCAGTTGTTCGCGTCCTCCGCCGAGTTCGACGCCGGCCAGCAAGCCGATCTGAACCTCGTCGTCTCCAACGACGGCCGCATCGACAAGGGCGGCGAGGCGAAATACGAAGAGCGGGTGACCACCGCCCGCGGGATGGTCCTCGAAATCCGCGACGGGTCGGTCCCCATCGAGGTGGACGCCGGTCCCATCGCCGTCGGCGAGGTTCCACGGGGCACCACCCCCGTCGACCCCGTCTCCATCACCGTCCCCGAGGGGACCGCACCGGGCACCTACCGCGTCCCGATTCGGGTGAGTTACTCCTATACGCGAGCCGTCCTCTACGGACCCTACGAGACGGATTACCACGACTTCAAACGCCACGTGACCCGGTACGTCACGATTCGCGTCCGCTCCGACGCCCGGTTCGAGGTGGTCGACACCGCGTCCTCGGCGCAGGTCGACGACCGGGGGTCGCTCGCGGTCACCGTCGAACACGTCGGCACCGAACCCGCGAGCGACGCCACCGTCGCGCTCCGGTCGTCGAGCGACGAACTCCGCTTCGGCACCGGGTCGACGAGTTCGACCGCCTACGTCGGGTCGTGGGACCCCGGCGAGCGACGGACGCTCGAATACACGGTCGCGCTGAGCGACGAGGCGACCGTCCGGGAGTACGCCCTCTCGGCGACGGTCGACTACCGCGACCCCGACGGCATCGCCCGCACCTCCCGACCGCTGAAGGTGGGGCTTCGACCCGCCGCCGAGCAGTCGTTCTCGCTCGGGGACGTCAACGCCACGCTCCGCGCCGGCGAGGACGGCACCGTCTCGGGGACCGTCGTCAACGACGGCCCGCGACCCGTCGACGCGCCCGTCGTGCGCTTCGCGTCGAACAACCCCCACGTCACCGTCGACACCGCCGAGTACGCCCTCCCCGATCTGGACCCCGGCGAACGCGCCGCCTTCCACTTCGACGTCGAGGTGAGCGACGCCGCCACCGAGAGCACCCAGCAGGCCAACTTCAGCGTTCGCTACCGGAACGAGCGGGGGAACACCCGCCTGAGCGACCCCCTCCAGCGGACCGTCACCATCGACTCCTCGCGCGACCGATTCACCGTCGCGGCGGTCAACCGGACGCTCGTCGCCGGGCGCCCCCGCGCACTCGACGTCCGCGTCACCAACAACGGCGACGAACCCCTCCGCAACGTCGAGGCGAAGGCGTTCGTCCGCGACCCCCTGAGTAGCGACGACGACGAGGCGCTGGTGCCCACGCTCGCACCCGGCGAGTCGAAGACGTTCACCGTCGGCATGGGCGCCGGGGCGGGCGCCCTCGATAAGACCTACCCCGTCTCGCTCGACTTCCAGTACGAACTCCCCGACGGCGACACCCGGGTCTCGAAGACCTACACCGTCCCCGTCGACGTGGTTCACGAGGAGCGTCCGGGGTTCGTCGAGTCGCTCCCGTTCTCGACGCTCGGGATGGGCGCGGCGGCACTCGCCGTTCTCGGCGGCGTCGTCTGGTGGCGTCGCAACGGGGACTGAGCCGTGGCGGCCGACTCCGACGCGGACGCCGACCCCGACGCGAACGAAGACCCCGACGCGCTCCCGGTCGCAGAGCGCCTCAGCGCGTTCGTCGTCGACCACCCCAAGACGGTCATCGTCGCCTGTCTCGTCGTCACGGCCATCTTCGCGGCGGGCATCGGTCGCGGGGGCACCGAGACGGGCACCGACCAGTTCACCGAGGACGTGCCCGCACAGACCGCCCTCGAAGCCGTCAACGACAACTTCGAGCGCGTCACCTTCGACCCCGAGACGGGGACGACCCAACTCGTCCAGTCGAATCCGAACGTCCTCTCGAAGCCCGCGCTGTTGCGGATGTTGCGCGCCCAACGCCGCCTCGCGGCGAATCCGAACCTCAGGGTTTCTGCCACCCGGAGCGCCGCCCGGACCGTCGCGTCGACGCTCGACCCCACGGCGGCGACGCTCCCCGAACAGATAGACGCCGTCGAGGACGCCACGCCGGGCGAAATCGACCGCGCGGTCCGCGAAAACGCCGCCGACCCCGGCTTTCGCTCCCTGCTCTCGACCGACTTCAACCCCCGGTCGGCGTCGGCGACGGCCACCATCGGCGTCGTGACCCACTCCCTGCACGCGACCGGCGGGGGCGGCGGTCCCGGCGGCGGGAGTTCCGACCAACTCACCGACGTCCAGCTCCACGCCCGCTACGTCGTCTCGTCTGTCGGCGGCGACATCACCGTCTTCGGCGGCGGCATCACCTCCGCCGAGTTCGCCAACGTCATCAACGACTCGCTGAAACTGGTCGTCCCGGCGGCCGTCGCGCTCATCTTGCTCTTTCTGATTATCGCCTACCGCGACCCCGTGGACCTCCTCCTCGGGATGGTGTCGCTGGCGATGGCCGTCCTCTGGACGTTCGGCTTCATGGGACTGGCCGGCATCGCGTTCACGCAGTTGCTCATCGCCGTTCCCCCCCTCCTGTTGGCGGTTGGCATCGACTTCGGCATCCACGCCATCAACCGCTACCGCGAGGAACGCGTCGAGGGCTACGGCGTCCGCGAGTCGATGCGGACCGCCGTCGACCAGTTGCTCGTCGCCTTCTTCATCGTCACCGGCACGACGGTCATCGGCTTCGCCGCGAACCTGACGAGCAGTCTCGGTCCCATCCGCGAGTTCGGCATCGTCGCCGGCGTCGGCATCGTCTTTACGTTCGTCATCTTCGGCGTCTTCCTCCCCGCCGCCAAGGAGTTGGTCGACGACCTGCGCACCCGCCTGCACGTCCCCGCCTTCGGGTCGACCCCCCTCGGCTCCGAGGACTCGCTTCTCGGGCGCGTCCTCCCCGTCGGCGTCTCCATCGGCCGGGTCGCGCCGAAGGCGTTTCTCGTGGTCGTCCTCCTCTCGACGGTGGTCATGGCCCAGTACGGCGCCGGCGTGGACAGCCAGTTCTCACAGGACGACTTCCTCCCGCCGGCCGAGACGCCCGCGTATCTGGAGTACGCGCCACAGAGCCTCCAGCCCCACGACTACACCGTCACCCGGACGACGAACTTCCTCGAAGACAACTTCCAGACGGGCGAACGGGACACCACCACCGTCTACGTCGAGGGACCGTTACAACACGACGGGGCGCTCGAAGCCCTCTGGCGCGCGGGTGAGAATCCCCCCTCCTCGTTCGTCGACGACGGCGGTCACGCCCGCGAGACCAGCATCGTGACCGTCATCCGGTCGTACGCCGACCGCGACCCGCAGTTCGCGGCGCTGGTCGCGCGCAACGACCGCAACGACAACGGCATCCCCGACGACAACCTCCCCGTCGTCTACGCGGCACTGCTCGACTCGCCGGCCCGCGACCGGGCGCTCCGGTACATCACCGACGACTACACCAGCGCCCGCATCGAGTACGCCGTCGAAGCCGACGCCTCACAGGACGCCGTCACCGCCGACACCCGCACCGTCGCCGGCCGCCTCCGCTTCGAGGCCACCGCGACGGGTGGCGTCGTCGTCCTGAAAGCCGTCTCCGACGTCATCGCGCGCTCCGCGTTCGTCGCACTGGTCGTCGCACTCGTCGCCTCGGCGGTCTTTCTGGTGCTCGTCTACGGCGTCCTCGAAGGCCGGCCATCGCTCGGCATCGTCAACACCGTCCCCATCCTCGTCACCATCGCCGGCATCGCCGCCACCATGCGCGCCCTCGGCGTCCCCTTCAACGCGCTGACCGGCACCATCCTCTCTATCGGCATCGGTCTCGGCATCGACTACTCCGCCCACCTCGTCCACCGCTTCGCCGAGGAGTACGACGGCGCGGACGTCTACGACGCCCTCGAAGTCACCGTTCGCGGCACCGGCGGCGCCCTCACCGGGAGCATGCTCACCACCGTCACCGGCATCGGCGTCCTCGTCCTCGCACTCACGCCCATCCTCGGCCAGTTCGGCCTGCTGACCGGGCTGACCATCCTCTATTCCTATCTCTCCTCCCTGCTCGTCCTCCCCTCGGCGCTGGTGGTCTGGCACCGCGTCGTCGCCGGCGACGCCGGCGGCCTCCGCGTCGCTCTCGGCCGCGTCGCCGACGCCGTGCGGTGAGCGGTGGTCCCCCGGCCGCCCGCACCCGCCGGGAACGCTTTTGGCCATTGGTACCAAACCACTCACTGTATGTCTCAACAGGTCCAACAGGTCCTCGACGTAGACGAATACACGCTCGGACTGGTCGGCCCGGAACAGGAGTGGGCGGGCACCGTCGCCGACGGCGGCACCGTCCGCACGCACACGCCGCCGGCGTGTTGGGGACCGATGATAACCCCCGAGTTCCGCGGCGGCCACGAGGTGACGCGCCCGATTCGCGTCGAGAACGCCGAGGTGGGCGACGCGCTGGTCGTCCGCATCGAAGACGTGGAGGTGACGAGCGTCGCCACCGCGACGGGGAGCATGGCCGAACGCGAGGGCGCCTTCGGCGACGACCCGTTCGTCGACCACCGCTGTCCGGAGTGTGGCGAGCGCTGGCCCGCGACGGTGGTCGAGGGCGTCGGCGAGGAGTCGATTCGCTGTGCCAACTGCGGCGCCAACGCCTCCTCGTTCGGCTTCGAGTACGGCTACACCGTCGCCTTCGACGACGACCGCTCGGTCGGCCTGACCGTCGGCGAGGCCGGCGCCGACGACCTCGCCCACCGCGCCGACGAGGCGATGGCGCTCCCCGAGAACTCCCGGCAACACCCCATCCTCCTCTATAAACCGAGCGAGATGCCCGGCACCCTCGGCCACCTCCGCCCGTTCGTCGGCAACATCGGCACCACGCCGCCGGTCGAACTCCCGGATTCGCACAACGCCGGCGACTTCGGGCAGTTCCTCATCGGCGCCGACCACGACTGGGGACTGCCCGACGAGGACGCCCTCGCCGACCGCACCGACGGCCACATGGACTCCAACGACGTGCGCGCGGGTGCGACGCTCGTCTGCCCGGTGAAAGTCGACGGCGCCGGTCTCTACGTCGGCGACCTCCACGCGAATCAGGGCGACGGCGAACTCTCCTTACACACCACGGACGTGAGCGGGCGGACGGAGTTGACGGTCGAGGTGGTGAAGGGACTCGACATCGACGGACCGCTCCTCCTCCCGAACGCCGAGGACCTCCCGCCCATCGCGCGCCCCTACGACGACGCCGAACGCGCGGCCGGCCGCGAACTCGCCGAGGCGTACGACGTCGAGGAGGTGGTCGACGCCGCCCCCATCCAGGTGGTCGGCTCCGGCGCGACCATCAACGACGCCACCGACAACGCCTTCGCTCGCGCGGGCGACCTCCTCGACATGAGCGAGGGCGAGGTGCGCGGGCGGTGTACGTTCACCGGCGGCGTCGAAATCGCGCGCCTCCCCGGCGTGGTCCAACTCACCATGCTCGCGCCGATGGACCGCCTCGAAGCCACGGGGTTGGCTCCCCACGTCCGCGCACAGTACGACCTCTACAGTAGAATTTGAAACGATGTTCACATCGACCGGGGGACCGACACCCGGTCGAGTGGGCACTGACTTTCAAATTCTACTATAGGCCGACCCCGCGTCGCCCCGGAACTGCCGGATGACCTCGGCGACGACGTCGTTGTCGGCGGCGACGAGATACCGCCGCCCGGCGACGAGGGTGGTCGAGTGCTGGACGGTCACGTCGCCGCTCGCCTCCGCGATGACGAGCGACCCCTCCGGGAGCACCTCCTCGACGACGGACCCGGCGGCCGGGGCGTCGTAGTCGACGCGCACGTCGAGGAGTTCGAGGTCACCGGTGACGCCTTCGAGCGTCCGGACGTTGCTCCCGGTCAACGCGTTGACGGCCGCCCTGATGCTCGCCCGTTCGGGGAAGTACACCCGGTCGACGAACTCGGTGTACTCGTCGCCGTCGGCCGCCTCGATGCGGGCGACCGTCTCGATGTCCGGGCGCAACCGCGTGGCGGCCATACAGATCGCCAGATTCGCCGCCTGGTCGTCGGTCAACGCCCCGAGCGTGTTCGTCCGGTCGGTGAGGGCCTGTCTGAGCCGCGACGGCCGGGTCGCGTCGCCCTCGACGTACGTGATGCGCTCGCTCGCGTCCGCGGCGTCGATGGCCGCCGAATCCTTCTCGACGACGGTCACGTCGTAGCCGCGCGTGGCGAAACTCTCCGCGACCCGCCGCCCGACTCGGCCGCTCCCCGCGACGACGAGGTGATCCCTGTCACTCATACACACATGCCCGCCGCTCGTCCGGTTAAGCGTGGGGATTGCACGAATCTTCGCCGGTCGCACGCCTGCGCGGGGCGGGCGCTCCGCCCCGCATCGCCGGCATCAGCGACAGTTCGGCGTCGCCCGGACACGGCGCGTCGAGGACGCGGCGCTCTCCGTCGACCGAGACGCGGACGCTCGGGCGCACCGCGCCGTCGGCGTCGAGGAGGTGTGACCGCGCCCGGGGGTAGGCCGCGACGAACGCCGCCACGGCGTCGGCGACGGTGCCGCCCTCGAACGCCACCGTCACATCCTTCTCGCCGGTCGCACTCCGCAGTGGGCCGAAGACGGTCACGTCCACGGATGTCGTTGACGCCGCCGCCGCAAAAAGCCGCCGCCGCGTCGCGTCCCGACCGTCGGCGTTCGCCCGTCGGACGAACGGCGGTCGGGTCGAATCCGTCCACCGGCGGTAGGGGGGTGGTAGGGGGTGCCTCGGGGATGCCGATGGACACGCTAACTCTGCGGGTAGACGCGCCTATGTCTTCCGCCAATGTATGCTGGGGCTTTATACTGTCATCAGGAACGTCCTCACGACCTAACACGACGTTACAGCCCGCAACGAGCCGGGACGTGCCGGTTCCGCCCGCTCAGAACAGGCCGGTGACGTTGCCGTCGACGTCGACGTCCATCTCCTCGGCGGCGGGTTCGGCCGGCAGACCGGGCATCGTCAACACGTCGCCGGTGAGGGCGACGACGAAGCCAGCGCCGGCGCTGGGATAACACTCGCGGACGGTGAGCGTCCAGTCGCCCTCCGGCGCGCCCTTGCGCGTGGGGTCGTCCGTCGTGGAGTGTTGGGTCTTCGAGAGACAGACCGGCAGGTCGGTCATCCCCTGTTCGTCCAACCGGTCGAGGTCGTCTTCGGCGTCGCCCGTGAACTCGACTTCGGCGGCGCCGTAGACCTCCGTCCCGACGGCGCGAATCTTCTCGTGCAGGGGGGCGTCGAGGTCGTACAGCGGTTCGAAGTCGGCCGCGCCGGACTCGACCTGCGAGCGAATCTTCTCCGCGAGGTCCTCGGCGCCCGCGCCGCCCTCGGCGTGGGCCGTCGAGACGGAGACCGGATACCCCCGTTCCTCGCAGTGGTCGACGATGGCCTGAATCTCCTCGTCGGTGTCCGTCGGGAAGCGGTTGATGGCGACGACGAACGGCACGCCGAACTGGTCGATGATGTCGGCGTGGTGGTCGAGGTTCTCGGTCCCCGCCCGAACCGCCTCGGGGTCGGGTTCCTCCAGTCGGTCGTAGTCGACCGGCCACATGTCGAGTCCGTGGTACTTCAGCGACCGCACCGTCGTCACGAGGACGCTCGCGTCGGGCGAGACGCCGCGCCGGGAGACGATGTCACAGAACTTCTCGAAGCCGAGGTCGGCCGCGAAGCCGGATTCGGTGACGAGGTAGTCGCCCAGAGCCAGTCCGAGGCGGTCCGCGAGCAAGGAGTTCGTCCCGTGGGCGATGTTGGCGAAGGGTCCGCCGTGGACGAACGCGGGCGTCCCCTCGGTCGTCTGGACGAGGTTCGGCCGCAGGGCGTCTTTCAACAGCATCGCCATCGCGCCGGTGACGCCGAACTCCTCGGCGGTGACGGGGTCGCCGGAGGCGTCGTAGGCGACGACCATCCGCGAGAGGCGTTCCTTGAGGTCTTCGAGGTCCTCCGCGAGACAGAGGACGGCCATCACCTCGGAGGCGGCGGTTATCTGGAAGCCCTCCTCGCGCGGCGGGCCGTTGGTCGACCCGCCGAGACCGACGACCGCCTCGCGCAGGGCGCGGTCGTTCATGTCGAGGGCGCGCTTCCAGTCCACCTGCGTCACGTCCACGTCGAGTTCGTTGCCGTAGTGGACCTTGGTGTCGAGCGTCGCCGACAGGAGGTTGTGCGCCGTCGTCAGGGCGTGGAGGTCGCCCGTGAAGTGGAGGTTGATGTCCTCCATCGGGAGCACCTGCGAGTAGCCACCGCCGGCGGCGCCGCCCTTGATGCCGAAGACCGGGCCGAGCGACGGTTCGCGCAGGGCGACGACGCTCTTCTCGCCCAGTCGGTTGAGCGCCTGCCCGAGTCCGACCGTCGTGACCGTCTTGCCCGCGCCCTTCGGCGTCGCCGTCGTCCCCGTCACGAGGACGAGGTTCCCGTCCTCGGCGCCGTCGAGTTCGCGCCGAATCGCCTCGCGGCGGACCTTCGCTATCCCCTCGCCCTGCGGGTCGAGGTCCTCGGTCCCGAGTCCGATGTCGGCGCCCACCTCGTCGATGGGTCGTGTCTCCGTCGCCTGTGCGACCGCCATGTCCGTCGGCACGTCTGGTGCGTCCTCGTCGGCTGGCATGGTGTCTTCCCCATTCTCCCCCCTCCCCTATGTATTTCTTGGAGTCGAATCGGCCGCATCACCGCTTCGTACGGCAAATCTTGCGCCCCGCCGTCCGTCACTTTTCGACGTCGAGCAGTGCCACCCGTTCGTGGACGAGTGCCGCGAGGTCGCCGTCGACGACGCCGAGTTCTGCGTCCGAGACGTCGAAAAACGACCGGACGCGCTCGGCGTCGAACGCGCCCAGCGTCTCGGCGGGGTCGAGAAGCGCCGCCACCGCCTCGCTCGCCGCCCGTTCGCGCGCCGCGTCGCCGTCGGCGTCGTCCACCACCGCCACGACCGGCGTCCGGCCCTCCTCGACGCCGACGGTCAACGCCTCCTCGATCTGCCGGCGCCCCGCCGCGTAACAGAGTATCTCCACCGACCGCTCCCGGGCGACGTTCTCGCCGCGAGCGATGGCGCGGTCGGCGCGTTCCACCGCGCGTTCGAGGTGTTCCCGGTCGACGACGTACCGCGCGTCGAAGACCTGCACCGTCACGCCGTGGTCGTCGGCGACGCCCGTCACCGCCGACAGGAACGAATCGAGGTCTTCCACCGCCGCGACGCCCTCGATTACCCTCACTCGAAATCACCCAGACTCGCCTGGTCGCTTTCGTCGCTCTCACTCGCGGTGGCGAACTCGGCGGCCGGTCCCTCGCCCGCCACCTCGCTGTCGACCGTCTCCATCGAGGGGTCCTGGCGCCCCACGTTCTCCAGAATCCGCTCGGCCGTCTTCCGGCGCCCCCGGAGGGCGCCGAGGACGACCGACTTCTCGGTCTCCCGGAGGTCCGCCCGCGACTCGACGCCCGCCTCGTAGAGACGGCGGGCGCGTTTGCGCCCCACGCCGCGCACGCCCGCGAGGTCCAACAGTTCCTCGCGGACGCCGTACTCGACGCGCTTTTTCGCCTCCCGGACCGCCGTCGCCGCGTTCAAGTCGAGTTCGACCGCCAACCGCTCGGCCGCGCCGAGCAACCACTCCGCCGTCTCCACCTTCCCGCGTACGTCCCCCGGGCCGACGCCGTAGCGCTCGGTGATGCGGTCTTCGTCCACCTCGCTCGCCCAGTCTTCGAGCAACTTCGCCGTCTTGAGCGCCGAGAGCCACTCCTCGAAGCGCACGTCCTCGAACTCCGAGGGGACGCGCCCGAGGAACTCCCCTTCGCGCTCGTAACAGAGTTCTGTGTACGTCTCGCGGTCCCCCGACTTCAGGTAGAGTTGGTACATGTCGGGCGTCCGCGAGACGAGGTGGTAGAGACCGAGTGGCGTGGGGTCGCCGTCGGCCTCCCGCAACCCGTCGACGATTTCCGCCGCGCTCATCGGGTCGAGATAGAGCCGCGACACCGTGTGGCCGAGTCCGGTCGCAACCACCTCGTCGCCGTCGCGGTCCACGAAGTCGTTGGCCGCGAGGTATTCGAGTACCGAGTCCGTCACCGACGCCAGACGCCCGGTGTCGTCGGTCTGGGTGGCGTAGAGCGTGCGGTCGAGGAAGTCGAGCAAGCCGGAGCGCGTGCGCGCAAAGCCGGAGGCGACGGTGGCGAGGAGGTGGGTCCGCAACGCCGGTTCGACCGCGAGTTTCGACTCGACCGGTTCGGGTTCGGCGTCGACGTATCGCTCGAACAGTTCCTCCACGGTGTCGTGGTCGTTCGCCAGCAACACCGCCTCGCCGTAGGGGTCGAGTCCCGGCCGCCCCGCGCGGCCGAACATCTGGTGGACTTCGAGCGTGTCGAGCGGTTTCATCCCGCCGAACTCGCCGTCGTAGCGCCGCCAGTCCCGGACGACCACCCGCCGACTCGGCGTGTTGACCCCCGCCGCCAGCGTCGGCGTCGCCGCGATGGCCTTGATGGTCCGTTCGCGGAAGGCGTCCTCGACCAGCGAGCGGTGTTCGGGCGCTAGCCCGGCGTGGTGGAAGGCGGCGCCGCCCGCGACGGCGTTCCCCAAGTCCTCGCTCGTCTCCGTCTCCGAGACGCCGCGAATCTCCTCGGCGAGTTCGCGCAGGTCGTCGCGCTCCTCGGGCGTCAGGTAGCCGTCGGTCACGCCCGCCAACCGCCGCGCTTCGGCCTCCGCGTTGCGCCGCGAGTTGACGAACACCAGCGACGACCCGTCCTCGTCGAGGGCGTCGGCGACCAGCGCCGACGTCTGGCGCTCGCCGCTCCCCACCGGCACCTCGCGTTGCTCGTCGTCGTCGAAGGTGATGGCGTTGCCGTAGTGGACGCCCGTCCGCAGGTCGATTGGCCGCCACGTCGACTGGACCAGTTCGGCGTCCAGCCAGTCGGCCACCTCGTCGGCGTTGCCCACCGTCGCCGAGAGCGCCACCACCTGCAGGCCGGGGTTGATGCGCCGGAGTTTCGCCAGCGTCACCTCGAGCGTCGGCCCGCGATGGGCGTCGTCGACGAGGTGAACCTCGTCGGCGACGACGCAGGTCAGGTCGTCCACCCACGGCGCGTCGTTGCGAACGAGCGAGTCCACCTTCTCGCTCGTGGCGACGATGACGTCGCGCGAGGCCAACCACTCGCCGTCGGACTCGTAGTTGCCCGTCGAGACGCCCACGTCGACGCCGAACTGCTCCCAGCGCTCGAACTCGGCTTTCTTCTCGCTCGCCAGCGCCCGCAGAGGGACGATGTAGAGCGCCTTCCCGCCCCGGTGGACGCTCGACAGCATGGCGAGTTCCGCGACGAGGGTCTTCCCGCTGGCCGTGGGAACGCTGGCGACGAGGCTGGCGCCGTCGGCGACGCCCGCCTCGACGGCCTCTGCCTGTGGCGGGTAGAGTTCCTCGATGCCCTCCTCGCGGAGGAACTCCGCAACGCCGGCGGGAAGTCCGGCCACGTCCGCGGGGTTCATCGTCGGTCCTTGGCGCGTCCCCGCGTTTAAACTGTCGGGTCTGGTCGAACGCGCCCGCCGTCAGAGGGTCGTCGGCGCCCCACGTCGCCGACCCCCTCACGGCGTCGGCGGGGCGCCGTCGTAGGCGTCCACATCGTCGTAGAAGTTCAACACCGCGAACTTGAGTTTCTCCGGCGCCACGTCGATGAGTTCGTCGCGTTCCTCCGGCGGGAAGGCGTCGCGGACGCCGTATTTCCCCATGTCGCGGCTCGCTCGCGTGTAGCGTTTGTCGAGGAGGACGCGCACGCCGAAGTCGTCGGGCGAGCGGATGACCCGACCGAGGGCCTGTCTGGTCTTCCTGACCGTCGGAATCTCGACGGCGTAGCGCCACCCCGCGTCCTGCCGGTCGTCGTAGACGCGGTCGTAGGCCGCCTGCACCGCTTCGAGGCGCTCCGAGAGGTGGGGGTAGGGGACGCCCACCACCACCACCGTCCGGGCGTCGTCGCCGTCGAAGCTCACCCCCTCGGCGAGGGTGCCCCACAGCGAGGTGAAACAGGCGGCGTCGTCGTCGGCGACGAATCGCTGGCGGAGGTCCTCCGTGGGCGTGCCCGCCTCGTCCAAGTAGGCGTTCGGGAGGTCCAGTCGCTCGTAGTACCGCTCGGCCTCGCCGTAGGAGGGGAAAAACAGGAGCGCGTTCCCGGGGGTGAACCGCACCACGTCGGCGAGGGTATCCGCCACCGTGCGCTGGGTGTCGGGGTCGTCGCGTTCGCTCGCAAAGAGCGCCGGTCCCTCGACGGCGAAGGTGCGCCGGCGCTCCTCGGGATACTCTAGCCCGTAGGCCAGCGTGACGGGGTGGTCCAGACCGAGGACGTCCTCGGTCACGTCGAACGGGCGGAGCGTCGCGCTCATCAGGACGCTCGCGGCCACCTCGCCGAACAGACCCTCCGTCACCTGCCGGGGGATGGCGGTGTAGAGTTCCGCCCGACCGTACACCTCCTCGGTCCCCGCGTCCCGGCGCACCGACACCATGGGGTGCCGACCGAGGTCCGTCCCTTCCTCCAGCCACGCCGAGACGAACGACGCCACCTGAAGCGTCGCACACTCCCGCCGGGTGGTGGTCTCGCCGCGACGGTAGGCCTCCTCGTACTCCTCGTCCAACGCCTCGCCGAACTGGAGGGCGAGGTCGACTTCGGTGTCGATGCCCGACCCCTCGTAGGCGTCGAGGAAGGCAAGCGTCAGGTCGTCGCGCCGGTCGTCGTTGGCGACGCTCAGGTCGTGCCAGTTCTCGCCCACCTGTTCGCGCTCGCCGAAACCCAGCGCGTCGTCGTAGGCCGTCCGCAGGCCGGTCAGGAACGCCGAGACGACGTTGCGCGCGCTCGCCGCCCGCGAGTCGTCGGCGTCGTCGAGTTCCGAGAGGGCGCTCTCGACGGTGCGTTCCGAGAGACTTCGACTCGCGTGGTCGCGGGCCGCCGACTCGACGTTGTGCGCCTCGTCGAAGACCGTCACCACCTCGGAGGGGTCGCGGTCGAGCCACCGGAAGAAGTGCTCGCGGATGGTCGGGTCGAGCAGGTGGTGGTAGTTACAGACCACGAGGTCGACCCCCTCGATGCCCTCCTTCAGGAGTTCGTAGCCACAGAGGCCGCGTTCGTCGGCGTAGGCGTAGATTTCCTCGGGCGTGCGCACGTCGTCGAAGAGCCACTGATAGAAGTCGTCGGTGTCGCGGACGAGGTTCGCGCGGTAATGTTCACAGACGTTTGCCCCCTCTAACTCCGCGAGTTCCTCGTCGAGTTCGTCGAGTTCGGCGGCGACGGCGTCGCGGGCGTCCGCCGCGCCCTCCGTCCCCTCTCGAATCTCGTCCAACAGCGCCTCGCTCCGGTCGGCGAGTTCGTCGCGTTCCTGCTCTTTCTCCACGAGGGTCCGCGTCGTCTCCCGCAGGCTCTGACACTCCTCGTAGCCCACGTCGACGTGACACATCGACCCCTTGCCCTTGAAGACGACGGCGCGGATGCGCTCTTCTTCGACGATGGCGCGGGCGTCCTCGACGAACTGGCGCATCTGCTGGTGGACGTTCGTCGTGATGACGACGGTCCGGTCGTGTTCGCGGGCGTGGGCCAGTGCGGGGACGAGCGCCGACAGCGTCTTGCCCGTCCCCGGCGCCCCCTCCAGCAACACGTCCTGTCCACGCGCGAGGGCGTTGGCGATGCGGTCCATCGCCTCGCGCTGGTTCGGATACGGGTCCGCGTAGGGGAAGAACCGCTCGTAGCCCGTCGTGTCTGCCACGTCCGGGCCTACGCCCCGTCCGAATTAAAACCCTCGGCGACGGGCGGCGCTCACTGCGGATACAACCAGTTGTTGAGGTTGCCGTCGCCGTCCGGGACGACGTTTCCGCTCTCCTCCGGCGGTTCGTCCTCGCCGAGGTCGATGGGGAGCAGGAAGTAGACTCGCTGGCGCTCCCCGGAGGCGCTCTGGCTCGCGTCGCGGAAGACGTCTTCCCGGAGCATCGAGAGCACGGCGTCGACGTCGGCCGTGTTCTCGACGTGGACGTAGGGTTTGAACTCCACGCCGTACGTCTCGTGGAGGGGCACCGAGTACTCGACTTTCACCGCGTCGGATTCCCTGACGACGGAGTCGGCGTCTATCGGCATCAACAGGAGTTCCACCCGGTCGACGTCCGTCGAACTCGCCTGCGAGGGCTTGTCGAAGCCGATGAGTTGGTAGCCGAACGAGAGCGATTCGACCAGCGACGCCGGATACTCCGCCGTATCGATGGTCATCGTGATGGTGACTCGTCGGAGTCTCTGTGGGTCGAGGGCCGTCGCCTCGGCTATCTCGCCGAACTCCCGCACCTCCTCTTCGAGCGTTCCGAGGAGGGCCGAGACGTCACGGCTCACCTGCTTGCGCGAGACGAACTCCGGTACGCGCTCCATCTCGATGTCGTCGAGTACGAACGGGTAGATGGGTTTGCCCATCCCTTCGAGTATTCCCGCTTCGTACCACACCCACTGGGAGTTGAGGCTGTTCTCCGTGAGGACGACCACCCCGCAACTCGCTCGGCTCGTCGCCTGTTCGAGTCGGTCGAGCCAGTTCTGCCCGGGTTCGATGTCCTCGTCCGAGAGGAAGTACGGCACCCCCTCCCGGACGAACTCGTCGAGCAACGTCTCTCGGATGCGCCCTTTGTCCTCCGTGACGTGAGAGACGAAGACTTCGCCGACCCGGTCGCGTTCCTGTAGCGGTTCTACGAACACCGACCCCATGTGAGCGCCATCGCGTTCGCGTCGCTTAATTTCCACGGTGCGGTCCGTGGGTCACTCGCGCCCGGGCCTCGCTGCTGTGTCGGCGTGGTCGAGGACGAATCGAACCAGCGAGTCGTCTTTCTCGGCTTCGCCGTCGGTGAGTCGCCGGAGGTCCGCCTCGGGCCGGAGGTCGAGGTGGTACTTCTGCTCCCGGAAGCGGGCCTGAGCCTCGGCGTCGCGGTTCCACTTCGCCGCCTCGGCTTCGGGAAGCGGCTCCCAGCCGTCGAGGAACTTCTCGGCGCACCACCGGCGGTGCTCCGTCGCCGACAGTCGTCGGACGACCGTCTCCTCGTCGGCGTCGTCGAGCGACGCCGCGAGTCGGCGTTTGATTGGTGCGTGGTCTGCGGCGTGGCGGTTCGCCTCGCGGTCGGTCCCCGAGAGACCGCGCCAGACGACTTCGGCGAGTTCCGCTACCTGCGTCGCCGACGCGCGCTCCCAGAGGTCGCTCACCACGTCGTACGGGTAGCCCCGTCCGTCCGGCGGCGGCGTCGACACCCGCTCCGCGAGCGCCCGGTCCGTCTCCGTGGGGTCGTCCACTGCCGGACCGTAGGCGTACCGCAGATGGAAAAACAGCGCCATCCGCTTTGCCGTCCAGTCGCGCCGTTCGCCTCGGACGGTCGTCGGCGTACACCGCTCGACGAACGGACCGAACGGCTCCGTATCCACCACCGGCGACTCGATTCGCACGCCGAGTTCGTCCCGGCGCCGAGCGTCGTCGTCGGCGGTCTCAGCGAAGTAATGGACCGTCGTGTCCACCCCGAGTTCGCGCTCGACCGACTCCAGACGCGGGAGCATCGTCGAGACTGCCGCCCCCGACCGGAACCCGTCTTCGTCCGCCACGACGACGGTCAGGACGTCTCTGGGCCGGAGACGGTCGTAGAGACCGAACCGGTCGGAGAGCAACACGTCCTCGTTGGCGGGGAGTCGGACGAACGAGAGGTCCGGGAACAGCGACTCGACGAACGCCGCGACGTCCGGGTCGTCCCAGCGGTTCGGGTCGAGCGCGGGGTAGTCGTCGTACAGTTCCGCCCGCGCCGCCGCCGGGTCCCGACAGACGACGGTTATCGCCCGTTCGTGGTCCGAGAGGTAATGCATCCGCTCACAGAGTTCGAAGACGAGCGCTTCGCAGAGTCGCCCCCACCCGAACAGGACGACGTGTACGCGCTCGGCGTCCGGGTTCGTCCCGAACCGGCCGGGTGGTCGGCGCCGCAGTAGTTCTCTGGCCGTGACCGTCGCCGTATCGTAGGTCCGCACCCGCAGGTCCGCCCGGTCGCCCAACTGGTCGTGGACGAAGTGGCGCTGTCGTCGCGCCGCCAGATGGGCGTGACACTCGACGTACTCGTGGGGCGTCGGCCGGTCGTCGAGCCAGTTCGAAAGGGTCCTGACGACTTCGGCGTTCGTCCGGTCGCTCCCGCAGTTGACGAACACCTCGGCCGCCAGATGCGCCTTGGCCCGTCGGCCGAGCGTCCGCCGCCGCGTGGCGTCCGCCCGGAACACCACCGCGCCGCGGTCGCTCACGTCGTCGGCCCGCGACGCCTCGGCGCCGGCGTCGACGACGACGACGTCGCGGCCGTCCGCGAGGAGGCGACTGGCGAGTTGGTAGCCCTTGCGTCCGAGACCACAGACGACCACGAACCCCTCGCCGCCGAGTCGGTCGCGGAGGTGCCACGCCCGGACGCGGACCGGTTTGAGTTGCTCCGCGAACAGCGCGCCGAATCCGACGAGCGCGGCGTAGGAGAAAAAGAGCACGCCGGTCGCGCGTCCGAGGTAGACCAACGGCGGCGTCCCCCCGCCGCCGACCGGATACGGGCCGCTGTTCAAGACGAGGAAGCCGAACGACGTGAGCAACGAGTCGAACAGGAGTTTACCGGCCGGGACGGCTCGGTAGGTGGTCGTCAGATACCGATACGTTCCGACGGTCCCACAGACCACCGTCACCGCCACCAGTGCGAGCGGGATGGCCACCCCTCGTCGCTCCCACGCCCGACCGTCGGCGGACGACCCGCCGGAGTCTTCCATCGACATCTCCTTTCGACGCCGCTCGCCTCCGGCTTTCGCTCATCTCCTGTTAAATGTCCCGCCGGTCTCGGGGCGGGACGTCGCGTTCGCACGTACACGTCGGCGGCTCACGCCGCGTCGAGGTCGACCCGCCCGCTGGTCGCACTCCGCAGGCGGTCACGGAGACCCGCCGCCTCGGCGGTGGGCACCCGCACCTCGAACCGGGCGCGTTCGCCGTAGTCGGCCTCGAACTCGGCGTCCGCACTCTCCAGTATCCCCCGGACGGTGCCGGAGTCGTCGTACTCGACGGCGGCGACGAAGCGCTCGTGGGGTCGCTCCTCGACGACGCCGGCGGCGTCGACGGCCTCGGAGACGGCCCGCGAGTAGGCGCGCGCCAGTCCCCCCACCCCGAGGTTCGGCCCGTTCTTGTAGCGGACGACGGCGACGACGACGTTCCGCAGGTCTCGCTGGACGAGGACGTTCAGCGCGGGCTTGCCCGACGAACCCGAGGGCTCGCCGTCGTCGCTACACCACTCCCGGAGCATGGCGTCGTCGCCGCTCGCCCCCTCGGCGGGGACGCGGTAGGCGGGGACGACGTGGCGCGCGTCGGGGTACGCCTCGTTGACGTCGGCGACGAACGCCTCCGCTCGCTCGACGCTCTCGACGGGGGCGACGAAGCCGACGAACTCCGAGCCGTTCACCTCGAAGCCGGATTCGGCGCGGCCGGCGACGGTGCGGTAGGCCATCAGAACTCGACGCGCCGGACGTACGGCAGGTCGCGTATCTCGACCAGCAGGTCGCCCGGAAGGGGACCGTCGGTGACGACGTAGAGTTTGGGGTCGGTGGCGAACTCGGGGTCCTCGCTGACGATCTGCCGGATGGAGATGTCGCGGGCGGCGATGGCGGCGGTCACGTCCGCGACGATGCCCGACTCGCTCTCGTCTTCGACCCAGACGGTCACCACCGCGAGGTCCAACACCGGCGCGAGGTCCATCAGGCTCGGAATCGAGGTGATGTTCTGGAAGATGCGCCGGAGTTCGGGGTCCGCGAGGATGGCGTCGGTGGTCGAATCCACCACCCGGCGGTCGACGCCGATCTCCCGCGCGATGCCCGTGTTGGGTATCTCGATGCCGCCCGAAACCACCCGTCCCTCGTCGTTGACGGAAAAGCCCCGTTCGAGCAACAGGCGGATGACCTCCTGTTGGCTCGGGCTTCCCTCGAATTTCTCCATGATGGCGTCGAACTCGTTCGGCATGGGCGGGGTCTATCGCCCGTAGGGCGTCCGGCATAAAAGGTGCGGCGACCGCCGACGAATCGTGGTTCCGGCGCCTCCGTGGCTACGGCGCGTCCTCGACCGCCCACTCCGCCGCGTCGTCGGCGTCGGGCAGGCGGTCGGCGAGGACGACCCGGTCGGTGTCGTCCAGATACCGGACGACGCCCGCGTCGTCGAGGTTGCGGAGGGTCGAGAGGATGGTCATCAACGGAAGCTGAAGTCGCTCTGCGATTCGGTCCGGGGTGGCGTTGCCCGCGCGGTCCAGATACATGGCGACGAGCTTCGCGGTACTGCTGTCGAGGTCTTCGACCCACTCCATGCTCGCCGTCTCTCGCGCCGCCGACAAATAAGTAACGACGCGTGTCGAACGCCGGTACGACAACAGTTGAGTCTCCCCGCGAAGTCGGGCGGTCGGTCGTCCCCTCCACCGTGGCGCTCCTTTTTGCCGTTCGCGCCCTAGTGGGCGTATGACCGCACCCGAATCCGTCGAGATGGACGCGCCCGACCGCGACGACTTCCTCGGCACCGGCGGGACGGGCGTCCTCTCGTTTTCGCGGCCCGCCGACGACCCGCCCCACTCGATTCCGGTCTCCTTCGGCTACGACGCACGCGAGACCACCTTCTACTTCCGCCTCTCCGTCGGGCCGGACAGCGAGAAGGCGGTCCTCCTCGACCGGCCGGTCACCGTCGTCGTCTACGGCCGCGACGACGACCGATGGAAGAGCGTCGTCGCCACCGGGCGACTGGAGGAGAGCACCGAGACCGACATCGCCACCGAGACGCTTCAGGGACTCGACCGGGTTCACATCCCCATGGTCGACATCTTCGGCCGCCCGCCCAAGGAGGTGCCCTTCGCCGTCTACCGCCTCGTCCCCGAGGAGATGACCGCGCGCGTCGAGACGCCGACCACGGTGGAGTGAGCCTACAGTTCGCCTTTCGTACTCGGCGTGTCCGAGCGCCGGTCGTCGAGTCGCGTCGCGTCGTCGAGGGTGCGTGCGAGCGCCTTGAACAGCGCCTCTATCTCGTGGTGGGCGTTCTCTCCCTCGATTTCTGCGTGGAGCGTCAGGCCGGCGTTGACCGCCAGCGACCGCGCGAAGTGTGTCGCCATCACGCTCGTGAACTCGCCGACGCGACCCTGTGAGAACTCGCCGTCGAAGCGAAAGAGGGGCCGACCGCTCACGTCGACCACCACCGACGCCACCGCCTCGTCGAGTGGCACCCGGCGGTCGGCGAACCGGCGAATGCCCCGCTTGTCGCCCACCGCCTCCGCGAACCCCTCGCCGAGGACGATGGCCACGTCCTCGACGGTGTGGTGGTCGTCGATTGCGAGGTCGCCGTCGCACGCGACCGTCAGGTCGAACAGTCCGTGTTTGGCGAAGGACTCGAGCATGTGGTCGAAAAAGCCGACGCCCGTCTCGACGTCGGCGTCGCCGGCGCCGTCTACGTCGAGCGTCAGGTCGATGGTCGTCTCGGCCGTCTCCCGGGAGACGCTGGCGGTCCGGTCCATAGTCGCCTCTCTCGGCGGTGGCGTAAGTCGGTTGCGCCTGTCGTGCGGCCCGATTCGGTCGGTGACCGGCGACGGGGAGACGCGCCGAATCCGCCCGCCGTGTCGCTACGCCTCCATCGCGTCTTCGAGCGTGAACTTCCCCTCGTAGAGCGCGGTGCCGACGACGACGGCGGCGGCGCCCGCCTCCCGGCACGCCCGCACGTCGTCCAGCGTTGCGACGCCGCCGCTTGCGACGACGGGGATGGAGACGGCGGGGGCCAGTCGCTCGATGCGGTCGGTTCGGACGCCCGCGAGGCGACCCTCCACGTCCACGTCGGTAAAGAGGACGCCGCCCGCGCCGAGGTCCTCGTACCGCCGCGCGGCCTCGACGGGGTCCAGTCCCGTCCCCTCGGTCCACCCCGAGACGACCACCTCGCCGCCTTTCGCGTCGAGGCTCACCACCACGCTCTCCGGATACTCGGCGCTTATCTCGGCGACGACGTCGGGGTTCTCGACGGCGGCGGTGCCGAGGATGACGCGGTCGACGCCGCGGTCTAGGAGGCTCACGGCGTCGGCGGCGGTGCGGATGCCGCCGCCGAGTTGCACCGGCACGTCCACCGCGTCGAGGACGGCCTCGACGGCGGGCGCGTTCGCGCGTTCGCCCTCGAAGGCGCCGTCTAAGTCCACGAGGTGGAGCGTCTTCGCGCCCGCATCGACCCACCGCCGTGCGGCCTCGACGGGGTCGCCGTAGCGCGTCTCCGTGCCGCGTTCGCCCTGCACCAACTGCACCACCTCGCCGTCCTGCATGTCCACGGCGGGCACCACCTCGAAGGTGGGGAAGTAGGCCATACCGGGGGTGGGCGGGGCGCGGGCCTAAACCCTGCGACCCACGTCGGAACGGATTTGTGGTCCGCGCGTCCACTCCTTCTCGATGGAACTGTTCGGGTCGAGCGGAACGCGGGGCGTCGTCGGCGAGGAGTTCACGCCTGCCCTCGTCTCGACCGTCGCGGCCGCGGCGGCGGCCGCGTGGGGCACAGACCGGGTGGCCGTCGCGCGCGACACCCGCACCTCCGGCGACCCCCTCGCTAGCGTCGCCGCCGGCACCCTCGCCAGCGCCGGTCTGGACGTCGACCGACTCGGCGTCGTCCCGACGCCCGGCGTCGCCCACTACTGCGAACGCGAGGGCGTCCCCGGATTCCTGCTCACCGCCTCGCACAACCCCCCGGAGTACAACGGCATCAAACTCGTCGACGCCGGAGGCATCGAACTCTCGGTCGACGCCTACGAACGCGTCGAGGACCACGTCGCCGACGCCCCGGCGTTCGCGTCGTGGGACGGCGTCGGAACCGTCCGCCGCGTCGACGGCGCCGCCGACGGCTACGTCGCGGACCTCCTCGCCGGCGTCGACCGAGCGCGCATCGCCGACGCCGACCTCACCGTCGCACTCGACCCCGGCCACGGCGCGGGCGCGACCGTCTCGCCCGACTTCCTGCGCGAACTCGGCTGTGAGGTGGTGACGGTCAACGCCACCCCCGACGGGCGCTTCCCCGGCCGCGACCCCGAACCCGTCCCCGACAACCTCGCCGACCTCCGGCGACTGGTTCGCGCCGCCGACGCCGACGTGGGTATCGCCCACGACGGCGACGCCGACCGCGCGGTGTTCGTAGACGAACGCGGTGCGTTCGTCGACGGCGACGCGTCCCTCGCGGCGCTCGCGGCCGCAGAACTCCGCGCGGGCGACGCCGTCGTCTCCGCCGTCAACGTCTCTCAGCGCCTCGTCGACGTGGCCGACGCCGCGAACGCCACGCTCTACGTCACGCCCATCGGCTCGACCCACATCGTCACGCGCGTCCGCGACCTCCGGCGGTCGGGCGAACGCGTCCCCGTCGCCGGCGAGGGCAACGGCGGCGTCTTCTTCCCCGACCACCGCCTCGTCCGCGACGGCGCCTACACCGCCGCGAAGTTCCTCGAACTCCTCGCGGACGCGCCCGCCAGCGAGGTGGTCGCCCCCTACACCGACTACCACCTCGTCCGCGATAACGTCGGCTACGACTCCGCGGACGAACGCCACCGACTCCTCGCCGCCGCCGAGGAGTACGCCACCACCGCCGACGCCGCCCTCGACACCACCGACGGCTACCGACTCGACTACGGCGACGCGTGGGTGCTCGTCCGTCCGAGCGGCACCGAACCGAAAGTGCGCATCTACGCCGAGGCGCGCGACGCCACCCGCGCCGAACGGCTTGCCGCCGCGGCGCGGGACGCACTCACCTAGTCGCCGTCGAGCGCCGCTTCCAGACGCTCGCGCGCCCGCCGTACCGCCGCCAGTTCTGTCTCGACCGCACCGCTCGCCAGTCGCTCGCGTTCGCGTTCGTCCAACTCGTCGCGGGCGAGGGCCGCCTCGCGCAACCGCTCGTACTCCACCTCGTCGGGCAAGTTCCGGAGGTCACGCGCCGCCGCGACCACCTCGTCGTCGGCGAACCGCGCGACGACGGAGACGAGTTCGGACGCGCGGTAGCGGAGCGTCGCCGCCGACGGCGGCGGCCACGACACCGAAAGCGGGCCGGCGTCGAGGCGTTCGAGGTAGGTTCGGTGGACCGCCACCCGCGTCTGCAACGCCGCCGGGTCATCGACGTAGTGGTCGAGTTTCGACGTCGAGTAGTCGGCGTACTCCAGAAGCGTCGGAATCGACTCGGTGCCCGCCGGCTTGGTCTCGACGTACTCCCGGAGTTCGGGCGGTGGCTGGCGGAAATCCACGAGCGGGTAGTTCTCCGTCGCCGCCACCACCTCGAACGCCTCGCGGGCACTCGCCTCGGCGAGGAACGCCTCCCACGCCGCGGCGACGGCCTCGTCGTAAGACTCCACGGGGTCGCGGAGTCGCTCGACCGGCGCGTCGAGGTCCGCCTCGCCGAGTCGCCGGAGGCGTTCGAGTCGGTCGATTCGCTCGCCGAACTCGTGGTGTCGCTTCTCGGCGGCGCTTTTGGCCTGTTCGAGTCGGTCGCGGGCCGACGCGCGCGCTTCCAGTCGCGCCGCGAGCTCCGCCGCCACCTGTAGTTCCTCGCGGGCGCGGTCGAAGTCGTCCTCGTCGAGGCGGCGCTTGTCGACGTGGTCGTTGGCGCGTTCGAAGGCCTCACGCCGGGGGAGGTCGTCGTCTAACCCCTCGACCAACTCCACGAAGGCGTCCTGAAACTCCACGTAGGCGCCGAAGTCGCCGGTGCCGGTCGCGCGGTCCTCGTAGCGGTCGAGCAACCCCGTCGCCTCGCGGTGGGCCGCCGCGACCGACCGCAGGGTCGACTCGCCGTACTCTTCGACGGCCGCCTCGGCGTCCGCGAGGGCCGTCCGCGCCTCGCGCAGGTCCGTCACGAGACGGTCGGCCGTCGCCTCGGGGTCGGCGGCACCCCGTTGGTCGGTCGTCTCGCTCATTCGTCGTCGTAGACCTCGTCGGGGTCGAAGACGCGTTCGCCCACCGTCTCGCCGTCGGCGGTGCGGTAGAAACAGGAGCGGTAGCCGGTGTGACACGCCCCGCCCGTCTGGTCGACCAGATAGAGGAGGGCGTCGCGGTCGCAGTCCACCCGCACCTCGCGGACCGACTGCGTGTGGCCGCTACTCGCGCCTTTCTCCCAGAGTTCGTCCCGACTCCGGGAGTAGTAGTGTGCTCGCCCCGTCTCGCGCGTGCGTTCGAGCGCCGCCGGCGAGACGTACGCGAGCATCAACACCTCCCCGGAGTCGGCGTCCTGTGCGACGGCCGGCACGAGTCCGTCGTCGCCGAAGTCCACGTCGACGGTCATAGCGGAGAGTGGGCGCCTCCGCCCGATAGGTCTTGTCCCTACACCGCACCCACGGCACCGAGGAGGGAGAACAACAGGTCGCCGTAGGTGAGCGCCACGACCAGTCCGACGAAGATGGGGACGAGGAAGGGAATCCCCGGCGAAATCCACACCTCCTCGCGGGTCGTCACGACCCGCAGGCCCGCACGGAGCGTCTCCGGCGTCGTCCCGTAGGCGCTTCCCTCTATCTCGTCGAGGAATCGCTCGGCCGCCCACGGGTCGTCGTAGTCGGCGGCGGTCGGGTCGTCGCCGTCGCCGCCGTCCGCAGACGGTTCCTCGTTGCTCGCCGCCCCGACCCCGTCGTCCTCGTCGACGGCGCCGTCGGTCGGGTCGTGCGTCTCCCCGACGCTCGCGGGGTCGCGGTGTCGCGCCGTCTCCGCACGCAGGGCCGACAGCGTCGTCCCGCGCCACCGCAGGTACATCCGCAAGGCGTCGATGTCGAGACCGCTCCGGGTGAACCCCTCGGGCGTCTCGAAGAGGCACCCGTGTTCGCTCGGCAGGGCCGAGACGGCGGTGCGCCGCCCCACGAACATCACGGGCGAGCGCTCGCCGGCGAGGGCGTTTCGGACGCCCAGATAGAGCGGGTAGGCCGCCCCGAGGAGGACGGTGTTGGTCAACACGGTCATCGAGAAGACGCCGAGGGTGGTGCGCACGGCGGGGTAGGCGCCGAACGGCAGGTAGTAGACGGGGTAGGTGGGAAAGAGGACGGCGACGGTCATCAGCGCCTTGGCGTCTGCGCCGCCGAAGCCGCCCACCCACCAGAGACCGTAGGCGACGGGGACGAGAAAGCAGAGGCTGACGCCGACCCGAATCAGAAAGAGGCGGTCGTCGACGCCGGCGACGGGGACGTGCCCGAGGGCGTCCCACGCGAGCGTCAGGACGCCGAGGGCGACCAGCGGCGGCCACAGCCGGTTCGGCAGGCGGCGCGTTCGGACGTCTCGCACCGCCGCCCACCCGAGCGCCGGCACCGCCAGCAAGCGCAGGAGGTCCGCCGTCGACGCGAGCATGCTCGGGTAGCCGTCCGGCAGTGAATTAGGGTTTCCGACTGACCGACGGCGTCGCTCGCCGGTGGCGGCGAAAAAACGGGGTGTGTGCGACCGCTTAGAT
>JBDGTR010000022.1:0-26829 GCA_042216635.1 Haloplanus sp.
AGACGCTCGCTACCGCTACACAACCGAGGTGTGAGTCTTAGCTAAAGACGAATGGACGGCGACGGAACTCCGCGACGGGACGGTGACGCTGGCGCGGACGGCCGCCGACGTCGGCTTCGACCACGTCAGCGCCGGTCAGCATTACCTCTCGGAGTTCACGCAACTCCAGTTGTTCCCCTTCCTCTCGCATCTCGCCGACGACCTCTCGGGCGTCGAACTCGGCGCGGGCATCGTCTTGCTCCCCTTCCACCACCCGGTCGACCTCGCCGAACGGGTGGCGACGCTCGACACCCTCCACGACGGGCCGACGGTCCTCGGCGTCGGCGCGGGCTACCGCGACGTGGAGTTCGACGCCTTCGGCGTGCCCAAACGCGAACGGGTGCCCCGACTCGTCGAGGGCCTGGAACTCACCACGCGCCTGCTGACCGAGGAGGCCGTCACCTACGAGGGCGAGTTCTACGCCGTCGAGGACGCCACCATCCCCGTCCGCGCCGACGTGGACGTGTGGATGGCGGCCAACGCCGACCGCGCGGTCGAACGCGCGGCGCGGCGCACCGACGCGTGGTTCGTCAACCCCCACGCGACCATCGGCGAAATCGCCGAGCAAAAGCGGTCGGTCTACGACCCCGCGCGCGCCGACCGGGGCGAAGACGACGCCGTCCCCGTCTTCAGGGAGGTGTTCGTCGCCGAGACCCACGAGGAGGCCGTCGACGTCGCGCGCGACCACCTCTGGGAGAAGTACCAGCGCTACATCGACTGGGGCCAAGACGAGGCGATGGAAGACGACACGGACCTCCATCGCCCCTTCGACGAACTCGCGGAGGACCGATTCGTGTTGGGAACGCCCGCCGAGGTGTGCGCCGAAATCGAGCGCTACGAGGAGGAGTTGAACGCGAGTCACGTCGTCTTCCGGTCGCACTGGCCGGGGCTGTCCTACGACCGCGCCCGCGAGAGCCTCGAACTCGTCGGCGACGAAGTGATTCCGTACGTCTGAGCCGCGACCCACACGCTTAGGCGTCGCGCCCACGACCCCCTCCCCATGGTCGCATTCGACGTAGAGACGGTGACGGTGGATTCGTATACGACGCTGGTGGACGTGGACTCACAGGAGGCGGTCCTCCGGGAGTACGTCGACGGCATCGGCGACGACGCGGCCGCCGTCTCGGGGCTGTGGCGCTCACAGACCATCCAGTATACGATGGTCGCAAACGACGTCGACGCCTATCGGCCGTTCTACGACCTGCTCGGACTGGGACTGTCCTACGCACTGGAGAGCCACGGCTACGACGTGCCCGAGGCGGTGCGCGACGAGATTCGCCGCGAGGTGTACGTCGAGCGACTGGCGGTCTTCGAGGACGTCCGCTCGGGCATCGAACGCATCGCCGAGGCGGGCTACCCCGTCTACATCGTCTCGAACGGCGACCCGGAGATGCTGGGTCACCTCGTTGACGCGGCGGGCGTCGAGGGCGTCGTCGAGGACGCCATCAGCGCCGACGAGGTGGAGACGTACAAGCCCGACGCGGAGATTTACCGTCACGCCGCCGCGCGGACCGGCACGCCCATCGGGAAGGTGCTCCACGCCTCCGGCGGGACGATGCGGGACGTGTGGGGGGCGAAACACGCGGGCATGCACGCGGCGTGGATGAACCGCCCGGAGAAGGGCGCGCCCCGCGAACGCCTCGGCGCGGACCCGGACCTCGTCGTCAGCGACTTCGAGGACCTCGCGGACCGTCTCGCGTAGGTCAGTCGTCGGCGACGCCGGGGGCGTCCGCGTCGCGGTCGACGTGTGGGAGCGACCCGCAGACGACGAGGACGACGGCGAACAGGCCGGCGAGAAAGAGGAAGCCGGCGTCGTAGCGGTCGGCGTCGAAGGCCGCGCCGACGACCAGCGGTCCGGTCGCGCCGACACAGAGGTAGACGGTGCGGACGAAGCCGAACCCGCCGCCGCGGGCGCCGGCGGAGAGGGCGTCGTAGGCGTAGGCGTTGAGCACCGGCCAGAAGCCGAGTTCGACGCCGAGGAGGGAGACGACGACGACCAGTGCGGGCAGGCCGTGAACGGCCGTCAGCGAGACGAGGGCGGCGACGGTCACCGCGAGCGTTCCGGCGAGGAGTCGCCGCCGGCCGTAGGCGTCCGCGAGCGTCCCCGAGGCGAGTTGGGCGACCAGACCGCTGGCGAAGAAGGCGCCGAAGAGGACGGAGGCGGTCCGTGGCGAGAGCGACTTCACGTCGACGAGGTAGGTGTGGAGAAAGCCCACGACGCCCTGATAGGCGAACGCGAAGAGGAGGAGCGCGGCGGTGGCGAACTGGACGGGTCGGCGCCGGAGTTCGGCCGCCGACGCGACGACGGTCCGGGCGACGCTCTCGCCGCCGTCGGTCGCCGGTCGGTCGTCGGGTGCGCCGTCCGGGAGCGCCGTGCGGAGTGCAACGGCGGCGACGACGAACAGCGGTGCGGCGGCGAGGAAACTCACCCGCCACCCCACCGACGCGGCGAGGACGCCAGCCAGTGCGGGCAGGAGGGTGTTGCCGACGTTGCCCGAGGCGAAGACGACGCCGAGGGCCGTCGCCGCGCGGTCGGCGTAGGCGTCGGAGACCACCATCACCCGGGGCGTGGCGAACAGGCCCGTGCCGAGACCGTAGAGGACGACGCCGGCGACGACGCCCCACAGACCGGACGTCCCGCCGAGGACGAGGACGGCGACGGCGCCGAGGGCCATGCTCGTCACGAGGACGCGCCGTTCGCCCACGCGGTCGGCGAGGAGGCCGGCGGGAAACTGCGTGACGGCGTAGGCCATCCACAGCAGGGTCACCAGCGCCCCGGCCGTCGCGTTGTCGATGCCGAGTTCGGTGCGGAGCGAGGGGAGGACGGCGGGAAAGACCAGTCGCATGCCGAGGGCGAGGAACCACGACCCGGCGACGGCGAGGAGCAACGGCGCGCGGCCCTCGCTCCGGAGGTCCGCCACCGTCGCGCGCAGGGTGTCGGTGAGCGTCACTGCCCGGTCAAGCGACGGGGTGGCGGTTAATCCTTCTCCTCGCGGTCATTCAGACGGCCAGTCGTCCGTCAGGGCGTGACGACGAGTTTGCCCACCGTCTCGCGGTCGGCCATCGCGGCGAAGGCGTCGCCCGTGCGGTCGAGGGGGTAGGTGGCGTCGATTTCGGGGGCGAGGTCGCCGCCGGCGACGAGGGAGACCAGTCGTTCGAGGTCGGTCTGGGTGCCCATGGTGCTCCCGACGACGCGCTTGTGGCCGAGAAAGAGGTCGGCGACGTCGAACGAAGAGCGCGTGCCGGCGGTGCGCCCGCAGACGACCATCCGCCCGCCGCGCCGCAGGAGGTCGAGACCGAGGTCCGTGTAGGGACCGCCGAGGTGGTTCACCACGGCGTCGGGCGTGCCGACGGCGGCGACGTCCTCGCGGAGTTCGTCGGGGTCGGTCCCCCGCACTCCGTGGTGAAGACCGAGGGCCGCGAGGCGGTCGAGTTTCGCCGCCGACGAGGAGGTGCCGACGGTGCGCACGCCCCGCAGGGCGGCGAGTTGGACGGTGGCGACGCCGACGCCGCCGGTGACGCCGGGGACGAACAGCAGGTCGCCCGGTTCCACCTCGGCGCGACGGAGCATCCGTTCGGCGGTGACGTAGGCGGTGGGGAGGGCGGCGGCCGTGGTGGGGGAGACGCCCGTCGGCAGAGGAAGCAGGCGGTCGGCGTCGACGAGTGCCGACTCCGCGAGACCGCCGTGATAGAGCGAGAACGACGAACAGAGATTCTCCGGTCCCTCGCGGCAGAACCGACAGGTGCCACAGGTCTGATTCGGACAGAGCACCACGCGGTCGCCGGTCTCGACGCCCGCGCCCTCGCCGACGGCGGCGACGACGCCGGCCACGTCGAGACCGCTGACGAACGGGAGGTCGTCCGTCTCGACCATCGCGGAGTCGCCCTCCAGTATCCAGAGGTCGTGGCGGTTGATGGAACAGGTCTCCACGTCGACGACGGCCTCGCCGGGACCGGGGTCCGGCGTCGGGCGGTCGACGACGCTCACTCCCTCGGGTCCGACGAGTTCGGTGAATGCGGCGGCGCGCATGGCGGCGATTCGACGGGGGGAAGGAAATGCTCGGTGGAAGCGGCGACCGGCGGGGACCTACTCCTCTGACCGCGGGAGGTCCGTCGGTTCGTCCACGTCGCGGCGGACGCCGGGGTCGTCGGTCTCGACCAGTGCGCTCCCCCCGGACTCCCGGACGAGACGACGCCCGCCCACGTCGCCGTCGACGGCCCGGAGGGCGTCGAAGTGGCGCGCGCCGAAGAGGACGGGGTTGCCGCGTTCGCCCCGGTAGGCGGCCGCGAGTGGGTCGCCGGCGTCGGCGCGGTACGCCGCGACCAGTAACTCCACGCTCCGGGGGCGCACGAACGGCATGTCGCCGAGGGCGACGACCGCCGCGTCGGCGCCCGCTTCACTGACGGCGCGAATCCCCGCCCGGACCGACGTGGCCTGTCCGTCCGCGTAGTCGGGATTCGCCACGACGGTCACGTCGAGACCGGACAGCGCCGCGCGCACCCGGTCGGCCTCGTGGCCGACGACGACGACCACGGGGTCGACCCGCGACTCGATGAGCGTCCGGGCCGCCCGGCGGACGACGGGGTCGCCCGCCACGTCGGCGAGCAGTTTGTTGGCGTCGCCGAAGCGACTGCTCGTGCCGGCGGCGAGGAGGACGCCGGCGACGGGGTCGCTTCCCTCGTCGGCCGCCGCGAACGGCGGCGAGCGAACGGGGAGGCTCACGCGCCCTCCAGTTCGGGGTAGGGGACCACGTCCACCCGTTCGCCCGCGTCGAGCGACGACGGAGCGACGACGAGACCGTCGGCGCGGAGGACGCGGGGACACGCGGCGACGCGGCCCGGTCGGTAGCGCCCGTCGTAGAGGTGGACGGGCGACGCCGGCGCGCCGAACGGGGTCGCCACGCCGTCGTCGAGAGCCACGGGGACGGCGTACTCGACGGGGGCGTCGGGGAGGGTGAGCGAGTCGGCCATCGTCGCCGGGCGCGTCGCCGTCGCCTCGCGCCCCCGGAAGAACGGCGCGAGGACGGCGACGGCGGCGGTGTGGGCCGCGACGGGTTTGCCGGGGAGCGCGAAGGCTACGGCGTCGAAGTCGTCGAGGCGGACGCAGGCGACGGGACGCCCGGGTCTGAGCGCGACGCCCTGCCAGACCAGCGTGCCGAGCGAGGTCAACGCGTCGACGGTCACGTCGCCGTGGCCGACGCTGGTGCCGCCGGAGGTGAGGACCACGTCGTGGTCGGAGGCCACCTCGCGGAGTCGGTCGGCGACGGCCGTGCGGTCGTCGGGGACGGTCCCCTCGACGGTGGGTTCGTGGCTCCACCGGCGGACGAGACCGGCGAGCGCCTCGGAGTCGCGGTCCGGTTGCGTGCCGGCGTCGACTTCGTCGCCGGTGGCGAGGACGCCCACGGAGAACCGGGTGGCGACCGGGACGGACGACCGGCCCACGTCGCGGAGGAGGGCGGCGTCCCGTGGCGCGAGGACGGTCCCGGCTTCGAAGAGTCGTTCGCCGGCCGCGCAGGTGCTCCCACGGCGGACGACGTTGGTCCACGCGTCCAGCGGTGAGGAATCGACCGTCTGGCCGTCGCGGACGGCGTCCTCGCGGGGAATCACTGCGTTCGCCCCCCGTGGGAGGGGTGCGCCGGTGGCGACGGGCGTCGCCGTTCCGGGGACGTGGTCGACCGGGTCGTCGTCGGGAGTGAGCGCGGCGTCCCGAACCGACCGCGGGGCGTCGTCGCCGGCGTCGACCGCGAAGCCGTCCATGGTGGCGTAGTTGTGTCGCGGTCGGGGGTCCTCGGCGACGACGTCGGCCGCGAGCGTCCGTCCGGCGAGTGCGTCGAGGGGGACGGACGTGGTCGCCCGCCCGGCGAGGGCGTCCTCGCGGAGGGAGCGCAGGGTCGCCACCGCCTCGGCGCGCGACCGGAGTGCGGTCACGCGCCGGCCCTCCCGAGGGGACCGAAAGCAGTCACTGTACGTTGCCAATTATGATTTCGTTTCTCGCCGGACGTGACTGAAACCCGTAACTTTCCGGCAGATATTGCTCGGCGCATTCGCCGTACGTAACTAGTTTCTGTTACAATGAATTCCCCTAGGTTTATTACGATAATAGTATTGGTTACTGCCACGGTAGATTGACAATGATGACAGAGACACTTAACAACGCGGTAGCCGGAGAGGTGCGCTAATCGATGGAGTTCGACGGAACGTTCAGTCTGACCGACGTGACCCCGGAGGAGGTCTGGCTCGCGCTGTCGGACCCCGTGATGGTCAAAAACGCCCTGCCGGGCTGTCAGTTCCTCGTGGAGGTCGACGACCCGGACGACGTCGACTGGGACGAACTCGAAGCGCAGGCGGGCGGCGACGACCCGGAGACGTTGCCCGAGGCCGACCCCGAGACGGTCGCCGACCGCGCCCTCGAAGAGGGGGGCCACTACGCCGCCCTGGTGCAGGTGGGCGTCGGAAGCGTCAAGCCCCGATTCGAGACGGTGGTCACCATCGACCGCAAGGAGTTCCCGGAGATGGACGCTTCGGGCCACGGGAGCGCGAAGGATTCGTCCTTCGAGATGGACTCGGGGATGGAACTGGTCGAAACCGACGACGGGGTCGACGTGGAGTGGTGGACGGAGGCCGACGTGTTCGGCAAAGTCGCCCAGATGGGCCAGCGCGTCATCAACCCGGTCGCCAACCGCGTCGTCGGTCGCTTCTTCAAACAGATTCAGAGTCAGTTGACCGACGTCGGCGACGAATCCTCGGGACTGACCGACCGCATCCGGGGCCTCCTGTAGATGGCACCCGCGACCCACCAATCGACCTGACGAAACAATGCCGACGACAGACATCTCACTCACGGTAAACGGAACCGAACACGAACTGAGCGTCGAACCCCGGACGCTTCTCATCCACGTCCTTCGGGACGAACTGGACTATACGGGGCCGAACGTCGGCTGTGAGAGCAGTATGTGCGGCGCCTGTACCGTCCACGTGGACGGCAAGGCGGTGAAGTCCTGTACGATGCTCGCGGCGCAGGCCGACGGCGCAGAGATAACGACCGTCGAGGGACTGGCCGAAGACGGCGAGTTCCACCCGATTCAGGAGGGCTTCCAGGAGGAACACGGCCTTCAGTGTGGCTACTGCACGCCGGGCATGATGATGACGGCGACGCAGTTGCTCGAAGAGAACCCCGACCCGAGCGAAGAGGAGATTCGGGAGGCACTGGAGGGCAACCTCTGTCGGTGTACCGGCTATCAGAACATCGTCAACGCGGTGGAGAACGCCGCCGAGAAGATGCGCGGCGAGGCCGTGACAGACGGGGGAGGTGAGTGACCGTGGGCGTCGAGTCCTTCGACCCCGACGAGGTCGACGCCGCCGACATCCTCGGGTCGGCCATCGAACGCCGCGAGGACCCCGCGCTGTTGACCGGCGACGCGGAGTACACCGACGACATCGAACTGCCGGGGATGGCCCACGTGGCCATCAAGCGGAGTCAACACGCCCACGCCCGCATCGAGGGCGTCGACACGAGCGAGGCCGAGGAGATGGACGACGTCCTCGCCGTCTACACGGCCGAGGACGTCGACGTCCCGGGCAACCTCCCGACCGGATGGTTGCTCGACTCGCTCGAACAGGTCGACCACCCGATGCTCGCGGGCGAACGCGTCCGCTATCAGGGCGACGCCCTCGCAGTCGTCGTCGCCGAGGAACGCTACGTCGCACACGACGCCCTCGACCGCATCGACGTGGAGTACGACCGCCTCGACGCGGTCACCGACCCGAGCGACGCCCTCGACGAGGACGCGCCGGTCCTCCACGACGACGCCGGCGACAACACCGCCTTCGACTGGGAAATCGGCGACGCCGAGAAGACCGACGCCGCCTTCGAGGACGCCGACGCAGTCGCCGAAATCGACCTCGAAAATCAGCTCCTGATTCCGAACGCGATGGAGCCGCGGGCCGCCGTGGCCGACTACAACCCCTCGAACGAGGAACTGGAGGTCCACATGACCTCCCAGAACCCGCACCTTCATCGCCTGCTGATGTCGGGCGTCATCGACCACCCCGAGCACAAACTCCGGATACACGCGCCGGACGTCGGCGGCGGCTTCGGGAGCAAGATTCACCACTACGCCGACGAGGCGCTGGTGGCGTGGACGGCAAAACGGATCGAACGCCCCGTGAAGTGGACGGCGACGCGGACCGAGACGTTCCTCACGGACGCACAGGGTCGCGGCCACGACACCCACGCCGAGATTGCGCTCACCGACGAGGGCGACATCCTCGGCCTGCGCGTCGAGACGGCCGCCAACCTCGGCGCGTACCTCTCGACGTTCGCGCCGGCGGTGCCGACCTACCTCTACGGCACCCTCCTCTCGGGGCAGTACGACATCCCGGCCATCCACTGCTCGGTCGACGGCGCGTTCACGAACGTGCCGCCGGTGGACGCCTACCGTGGGGCCGGCCGCCCCGAGGCGTCGTTCGTCGTCGAGCGCATGATGAAACTCGCCGCACAGGAGGTCGACGTCGACCCGGCCGAGTTCCGCCGGCGGAACTTCGTACAGGAGTTCCCCTACCAGACGGAGGTCGCCGTCCAGTACGACAGCGGCGACTACGAGAAGACCCTCGACCTCTCGCTCGACCACCTCGACTACGAGGCGTTCCGCGAGCGACAGGCCGAAGCCCGCGAGGAGGGCCGATACCTCGGACTCGGCTTCTCGGCGTACATCGAGGCCTGCGGGCTGGCGCCCTCGGAACTCGCCGGCCAACTCGGCGCACAGGCCGGTCTCTGGGAGAGTTCGCTCGTCCGGTTCCAGCCCTCCGGAACGGTGACCGCGTACGTCGGCACCTCGGGACACGGACAGGGCCACGACACCACCTACGCCCAGATCGTCGCCAACGAACTCGGCGTCGACTACGAGGACGTCGAAGTCGTCGAGGGCGACACCGACGAGATTCCACAGGGCATGGGCACCTACGGCAGTCGGAGCGCCGCCGTCGGCGGGAGCGCACTCGTCAAGAGTTCGGAGAAACTCGTCGAGAAGGCGCGCGAGATTGCCGCCCACCAACTCGAAGCCTCGCCCGACGACGTGGAGTTCGAGAACGGCGAGTTCCACCTCGCCGGCGCCCCCGACCGCTCTCTCGGCATCGCCGAGGTGGCGACGGAGGCGTATCTCGCCCACGACCTGCCGGACGACATGGAACCGGGACTCGAAGCCACGTCCTTCTACGACCCGGACAACTTCGTCTTCCCGTTCGGCGTCCACGCCGCAATCGTGGAGGTCGACCCCGACACCGGCGAAATCGACATCGAGCGCTACGTCGCCGTCGACGACGTGGGCAACCAGATCAACCCCAAAATCGTCGAGGGGCAGATCCACGGCGGCGTCGCACAGGGCATCGGACAGGCGCTCTACGAGGGCGCCGAGTACGACAGCAACGGCCAGTTGGTGACGGGGTCGATGCAGGATTACACCGTCCCGAAGGCCGAACACGTCCCGTCGATGGAGACGGATTCGACGTGTACGCCGAGTCCGGTCAACCCCCTCGGGGTGAAAGGCGTCGGCGAGGCCGGCACCATCGCGGCGCCACAGGCCGTCGTCAACGCGGTCTGTGACGCCCTGGAGCCGTTCGGCGTCGACCACATCGACATGCCTCTCACCAACGAGAAGGTGTGGCGCGCCATCGAGGACGCCGGAGGTGAGAACTGATGTTCCCCGACGAATTCGAATACGAACGCGCAGAGAGCGTCGACCACGCACTGGAACTGCTCGAAGCGAACCCGGAGGCGGAGATACTCGCGGGCGGACACAGCCTCCTCCCGACGATGAAATCGGGGCTCGCCAACCCCGACGTCCTCGTCGACATCGGCGAGATAGACGCCATGCAGGGCATCGAGAGCGAGGGCGACACCGTCTCCGTCGGTGCGCTGACCACCTACGCGACCATCGCGGACTCCGAGACGGTCCAGGAGAACGTCTCGGTACTCGCAGAGGCCGCCCACGAAGTCGGCGACGTGCAGGTGCGCAACCGGGGCACCATCGGCGGCAACGTCGCCCACGCCGACCCCGCCTCGGACCTGCCGGCGGCCGTCCTCGCGGCGGACGCGACGATGGTCGTGCAGGGACCGGACGGCGAACGCCGCGTCGACGCCGACGACTTCTTCTTCGGCATGTACTCGACGGACGTCGCCGAGGGCGAACTGCTCACGCGCGTCGAGTTCCCGGCGAAGCCGAACGCAATCGGCACCTACGCGAAGAAGCCAAGTCCCTCCTCGGGCTACGCGATGGTGGGCGTCGCGGTGTCGCTCACCGTCGACTCGGCACTCGTCGAGGACGTCGGCGTCGCCGCCAACGGCATCATGGACCACGGCGTCCGCCTCGACCCCGTCGAGGCGGCCCTCGAAGGCGAGACGCTCGACGACGAGACGGTCGAGGCGGCCGCCGCGAGCGCCGCCGACGACCTCGACGAGATGATGATGATGGACGACCTGCAGGCGTCGGCCGAGTTCCGGGCCCAACTCCTCGAAGCGTACGCCGAACGCGCGCTGAAGGAGGCCGCCGAGGAAGCGGGCGCGGTGGTGACCGCGTAGGCCCGCTGGCGGTCTCACCGTAGGCATCCCCGGCTTTCTTCCAACCTCCCCGCTGACCTTTTGATGCATACCATTCATACGATGTTAGACGACACGCACGACCCGTTCGCCGACCTGACCACGGAGCGACTGGAGGCGACCTTCGACGCCGCCGACTACGTCGCCGACGACGACATCGTGACGACGGTGTTGCTCGCGTTGAAACTCGGGCGGCCGTTGCTCGTGGAGGGCGAACCCGGCGCGGGCAAGACGGAACTGGCGAAGGTGCTCGCCGAAGGGTTCGACACCGAACTCGTCCGCCTCCAGTGTTACGAGGGCTTGACCGCCGAACACGCGCTCTACGAGTGGAACTACACCAAGCAGTTGCTCGCCGTCCAGTCGGGCGACCGGGAGGAGACGGTGTTCACCGAGGAGTACCTGCTGGAACGACCGCTTCTCCGGGCGCTCCGGTCCGAGGGGGACGTGCCGCCGGTGTTGCTCGTGGACGAGGTGGACCGCGCCGACGAGGAGTTCGAGGCGCTGTTGCTCGAAGTGCTCTCGGACTTTCAGGTGTCGATTCCCGAACTCGGGACGGTGAGCGCCGACCGGCCGCCCATCGTCGTCGTCACCTCGAACCGCACGCGGGGGTTGAGCGACGCGCTCAAACGGCGGTGTCTCTACCTCCACGTCGAACCGCCGTCGTTCGAGAAGGAACGCGCCATCGTCCGCCGGAAGGTGCCCGCCCTCGACGACGCCGTCGCGTCGGCGGTCTGTGGCGTCACGACCCGCCTGCGCGAGGAGCCACTGCTCAAGCGCCCGGGCGTCGCGGAGACGCTGGACTGGGCGCGGGCGCTCTCGACGCTCCGCGAGGGCGACGCAGACGAGGCGCTCACCGCCGTCGAGATACGCACCACGCTCGGCTGTCTGCTCAAGGAGGTCGAGGACGTCGAACGCGTCGACGACGACCTCCTCACCGAACTGGTCGCCGTCGCGCAGGCGCGCGCGAACGGTGCGGGCGACGAGGAAGCCGACGCCGACGCGGAGACGGACACCGCATAATGACGTCGACCGACGACGACGGACTCGACGCGACGCAGGACGCGGTGCGGACGGCGCTCGTTCGCTTCCTCGGCGACCTCAGAGCCGCCGGGGTTGAGGTGTCGGCCGACGGCGCCCTCACGGGGGCGACGGCCCTCGGCGTCGTCGGCTTCGACGCCAAGGCCGAGGCGCGCGCGGCGTTGCGCGCGGCGCTGGTCTCCCGACCCGAGGACGTCGAGACCTTCGACCGCGTCTTCGAGCGGTTCTGGAGTCGAATCGACGAGGCACTCGACCGGGACGACGACCCCCTCTCGGGAGTCGACGGCGACCTCGCGGCGCCCGCGACGCCCGACCGGGCGCCGGACCCCGACGACGCGGAAACCGCCGACGCCGAGGGCGACGACGAAGACGCCGAGGGCGACGCCGGGAGCGTCTCGTGGAACGTCGGCACCGACGAAGGGGCCGACGCGGCGTCGACCGGGGAGACGGCGCGGTTCAGCCCCGTCGGGACGGGCGAACGCGTCGAAGCCACGTCGCTCGCCGACGACGACGAGACGGAGGCGGCGGTGCGTCGCCTGACGGCCGCGCTCAGGGGGACGACCGGCCGGCGGTCCTCGCCGGGCGCGCCGGGGCGGCCGGACCTCCGACGGGCGATGCGAAAGAGCCACGCCACCGGCGGAGCGATTCTCGACGTCCCGGAGCGTGCGCCCACGGCGTCGATGGTGAGCGGCGTGGTGCTCGTGGACGTGAGTCGGTCGGTACTCGACACCGTCGACCGCGACTTCCTCGTTCGCGTCCTCCGGGCGCTGACGGCGGAGTGGAGTTCCGTTCGGACGTTCCTCTTCGACACCGACGTGACCGAGGTGAGCGACGCGCTTGCCGCGCCGACGCCGGCGGCGACGTTCCGCGCGCTAGAACGCGCCGAGGCGGCGTGGGGCGGCGGGACGCAGATCGGTGCGGCGCTGACGACGGTCCGCGAGCGCTACCCGACCGCCGTCGACCGGCGGACGACGGTCCTCGTCGTCAGCGACGGGATGGAGACCGGCGACGTCTCAGCGCTCGAAGCGGGGATGACGTGGCTCGACCGGCGGGCGCGGCGGACGTTCTGGCTGAACCCGCTCGCGGCCGCGACGACGTACGAACCGACGGCGAGGGGGATGGCGGCGGCGCTCCCGCACGTCGACGCACTGTTCGCGTTCGCCGACCCGGCGGACGTCGAGGACATGGCCCGGCAACTGGAGCGACGGGGACCGGGCGGAGCGCTCGGCTACCAACACGACTGGCGACACGGACGCGCCGAATCATGACAGAGACGACACGACCGACCGTATCGACGGAGCATCGACCGATGGAGGACCAATGAGCACGAGTACCGACGGACGCGAGTGGAGCGTTCCGGAGACGGAGGTGATGGCCGCCGTGGAGTCGGCGCTCGACGCCGACGAGGAGGCGGTGTTGGCGACCATCGTCGGCGTCGAGGGGAGCGCCTACCGGCGCCCCGGCGCGAAGATGCTCGTCACGCGCGAGTCGGGCGTCGGGAGCATCACGGCCGGATGCGTCGAGGACACCGTCGTCGAACTCGCGGCGGCGGTCCGCGAGGACGGCCGCCCGCGTCTGGAGACGTTCGACCTCACGGGCGACGACGACGTGTGGGGACTCGGCGTCGGCTGTAACGGCGTCATCGACATCCTCGTCGAACCGCTCGACGAGGGTTACCGGCGCGTCGTGGACGCCTACGACGCGGGGACCGACGCCGTCGTCTTCACCGTCGTCGGCGGCGACCACCCCGAGTTCGCGGTCGGCGACCGCGCATACGGCGTCGGCGAGGCGCGGCCCGAAGGGTGGTCGTCGTGGCCGAGCGACGCCCTCGCCGACGCCGCCGCCGACCGTCTCGACCGCGACCGCTCGGAGACGGTGACCGTCGCGGACGAGGCGGGGAGCGTCGAGGTGTTCGTCGACGCGGTGACCGCGCCGCCGGAACTGGTGGTCTTCGGCACCGGCCACGACGTCGCGCCGGTGACCGAGTTGGCGTCGCAGGTGGACTTCCGCGTGACCGTCGCGGGCTTTCGCGGCGCCGACGCCACCGCCGACCGCTTCCCGGCGGCCGATTCGGTGCGCTCGCTGTCGCCCGCCGAGATTCGGGACGAACTCCGCCTCGACGCCGAGACGTACGCGGTGGTGATGACCCACAACTTCGTCGACGACAGCATCGCGGTGGACGAACTGCTCCGCTCGCCGGTGCCGTACGTGGGGCTGATGGGACCGACCGAGCGCTTCGAGCAGATGACCGACGAGTGGGAGAGCGAGGGCCGGACCGTCTCGGCGGCCGAACTCGACCGTCTCTACACGCCGGTCGGACTCGACCTCGGGAACGGAACGCCGTACGGCATCGCCCACAGCATCGTCGCGGAGGCGATGGCGGTGCGGAACGGTCGGTCGCCGACGCACCTCCGCGACCGCCGGGCGTCGATACACGGCCGGACGGACGGGTGAGTCGATGCTGGCGCGCCAGTGGAGCCTCGCGGTGAACTTTCGGACGCCGAGTGATTACGGCGTCCCCGACGCCCCCGAGTTTCCGGCGGAGACCCACGAGGACGGAACGCTCGTGTTGCGAGACCCGGAGACGGGAAGCGTGGTGATGGTCGCCGGACGTCCCCGAACCGTCCGCCGGTGACCGCGTCGTCTCACTCGGCCCGGACGCGCGCGAGGGCGTGATAGCCCACGACGCCGACGACGAACGCGACGCCGACGTTGACGAGGACGGCGAGGAGACCGACGGCGCCGGTCAGGAGGGGGTCGTCGGTGTCGAGTCCCGAGCGCCCAAGCTGGAGGGCGACGAGGACGAGGACGACGCCGAGGACGGCCATCGGGAACGAGGCCACCACGTCCACGGCGACGACAGCGAGGACGAGATAGATGGTCCCGAGGACGAGGTTCGCGGTGGCGGTCCGCGCACCGAAGGCGTACTTGCCGGCGAGACCGCCGCTCCCGTGACACATCGGCATCGCGCCGAGCGGGAGGGCGACGAGGTTCATCACGCCCATGCTCGTCGCAAGGTCGTCGGGCGTGGCGTCGCCGTCGAAATACTCGGAGACGAGGAGCGCTGTGGCGACGGCGGCGTTGCCGACGGTCATGGCGAGTTGGCCGAGAGCGGCGCCGACGGCGCGGTGAGAGAAGACGAGCGTCGAGGGGTCGAACGCCCGGAACGCGGGGAGGTGCGGCGAGAGGTCGCCGCCGTCGTTGAGCGCGAGGGCCGCGCCGACGCCGAGGACCACCAGCGCCGAGGCGTTCCGGTAGCCAAGCGCGACGACGGCGACGGCGACGACGGCCGCGAGCGCCGCGAGCGCGGGGTTCGACAGCCCCGTGGTCACGCCCGTCCGCAGGAGAACGAGGGCGACGCCCACCTGAATGCCGCGAACGACGGGTTCGCCCACGTAGGGCGCGAGTCGCGCGAGCGACCCCGTGAGTCCGACGAGGAGGAGGACGACGCCCGCGATGAGGCCGGCGGCGACGTACTCCCCGCCGCTCAGGCCGCCCGCGATGACCAGCGCCGCGAGCGCCTTCATCGGTTCGACCGACAGCGGGTGACCGTAGTAGAGTCCCCAGACCACCTGAAAGAGCGCGAAGCCGAGCAGGAGGCGTTGGAGCGAGAGGTTCGTCAGCGTCGCTACCGCGACGACTATCGGGAGGACGGTCACCGAATCGCCCACCGCTCCCGTCACTTCGCCCCACGCGACGCGGAGGCGCACGTCCGAGACCCGAACGAACCTCGTCGACATCGACTCCCGATTGTCGACCGGGATATAAACTACTGTCGAGAAACTGATATTAGTGGCGAACCGGCGGTTTCGTAACCCCTTTCGGTTACGGCGCGGCGGGGTGTGAGCCGCACCAGTCCAGGTCGGGTTTCGAGCAATCTCTGCGCTCGATGAACGTTCTAACGGTTTTTCGAAGCGTCGTAAAACGTGGTGAACGCTCGGATTCGGGCGCGAACGGTGCAAATTCGACTGAAGACGCGGCAACGATTTGGCCCTTATATGGGGGTAGCAGACAGATGGTGAGATGGAGCCAGTCACCATGTCCACCTCCGAATCCCTCCCCACGGACGACGTCGCCCGCATCGCACCCGAAGCCTCCATCCAGACGCTCGCCGCCCTCGCGGCCCTCCCGGTTCGCTTCGTCGCCTTCTGGGTGGCGACGCTCCTCCCCTTCACCTACCTCCCGTTGCTGATGACGGGTGCGGTGACGGACCACCCCACCGGCTTCGCCGGCATGGTCGCCGTCAACGCCGTCGCCTTCGTCGTCGGGCACTCCTACAACCGTCCGGAGTGACGACGGCGACGGCTGGTTCCGGCGTCCCCGCCCGTCCCCGCTCGCTCCCCGCACCCCCGCCGTCCCGCACCCCCGACGTCCCGCGCTCCCGTCCCGCACTCTCACCGCCCCGCGCTCCCGCACTCCCGCCGTCCCGCACTCCCGCCGTCTCGCACCCCCGACGTCCCTCACCTTCGCCCCATTTCGATTCGATGTCTACGTGCACTCTGTCCCGCGCCGCGTTCCGTCTCCGTTCTCGCGTTCACTCCCTTCGCGTCCGTCCGTCACGGTCGGCGCCGTCGACCCGCCGCAGGCCCGGACCGGAACCCATTTTCGCCCGCCGTTCGAACCCCGGGCATGGAGGTACGCGAAATCGCCGAACTCCGCCCGTCCGAACGGGCGGCGCTGTTCGACCGCGACGCCGGCGTCGAGGACGCCCGGAGCGACGTCCGCGACATCGTCGCGCGCGTCCGCGACGAGGGCGACGTGGCGGTCCGCGAGTTCTGCCGCGAGTTCGACGGCGTCGAGACGGGCAACCTCGACGTGACGGACGCGGCCGAACGCGCCCACGAGGCAGTGGACGACGAGGTGCTGTCTGCCATCCGCACGGCCGCCGAGAACGTCCGCGCGTTCCACGAGCGACAGATGCCCGCCGACTGGCGCGCGGACTTCGACGGCCGCGAACTCGGCCGGCGGTTCCGCCCGCTCTCGCGCGTGGGCGTCTACGTCCCCGGGGGGTCGGCGGCCTACCCGTCGAGTGCGCTGATGGGCGTCGTGCCCGCGAAGGTGGCCGGCGTCGAACACGTCGACGTGGCGACGCCGCCGGCAGAGGAGATGAATCCCGCGACGCTCGCGGCCATCCACGAGGCGGGCGCGGACGCGGTGTACGGCGTCGGCGGCGCGCAGGCCGTCGCCGCACTGGCCTACGGCACCGATTCCGTCGACGCCGTCCAGAAGGTGGTCGGCCCGGGCAACCGGTGGGTGACCGCCGCGAAGGCCGAAGTCCGGGGCGACGTGGAGATAGACTTCCTCGCCGGTCCGAGCGAAGTGCTCGTCCTCGCCGACGGGACGGCCGACCCCCGACTGGTCGCCGCCGACCTCGTCGCACAGGCCGAACACGACGCCCACGCCTCCGTCGTCGCCGTCACCGACGACGCGGACCTCGCCGAGTCGGTCGTCGCCGAACTCGACGCGCAGGTGCCCGACCGGGCGCGGAGCGAGACCATCGAGACCGCCCTCGAAAACGACGCGAGCGGCGTCTACCTCGCGCGGTCGATGTCCGAAGCCGTCCTCTTCACCGAGGAGTACGCGGCCGAACACCTCTCGATTCAGGCCGACGACGACGAGGCGCTCTTAGACCGCATCGACAGCGCCGGGAGCGTCTTCCTCGGGCCGTACACCCCTGTCGCGGCCGGCGATTACGCCTCGGGGACGAACCACGTCCTCCCGACCGGCGGCGGCGCGAAGCGCTTCGGCGGTCTCTCCGTCGATACGTTCCTGCGCTCGACCACCGTCCAGCGACTCGACCACGACGCACTGGCCGACCTCTCGGAGACGGTCACCACGCTGGCCGAAGCCGAGGGGCTGGAGGCCCACGCCGAGAGCGTGCGCCGGCGCTTCGAGTAGGCGACGGCGCAACACTGATTGGGGTGCCCGACGACGACGCGCACGTCCACCGCTATGCGTCCCTCCAACCGACGCTTCGAGTACGTCAGCACCGCCTCCGACCGCGTCGGGTCCGGTCTCCGGCGCTCCGCCAGTCGCCTCCGCGACGAGTTCCGGAGCGCCGCCGCCCGGACGCGAACCGCCCTCGGCGACGTCGCCGCCCGCCTCCGCGACCCGGTGACGACGCTCCTCTTGGGCCGTCGTCGGGCCGTCTCCGTCGCGCTGGTCGGTCTCGGCGTCCTCGCCGCGTTCGTGACCGCGTGGTGGGTCGCCGCGACGACCGGATACCCCCCGCTCGAACGGTGGGTCGCGGGGACGTGGTCCGGGCGCCACCCCCACGGCGTCGTCTTCGCCGGCGTCGGACTGCTACTCGGCGTCGCGGCCCTCAGCGCGGCCGCCAACGCGGGCCTGTTTCCCACGACGACGCTGGTCGCCGGCCCGCTGTTCGGCGTGGCGCTCACCCGCTACGGGACGGTGGTCGCCGACCCCATCGTGGGCCGTCACGCCGTCTCGGCGCCCGACGCGGTGGCGTTCGCCGGCGCCGTCGCCTTCGGCGCCGGGATTCCCCTCGCCGTCGCCGGCTACTTCCTCGGGAGCGCCGGCCGTCGCGCCGTGCGGGTGGTTCGGACCGACCCGGCACTGGCCCGCGCCGACGGCGAGTGACGGTCGCCCCGGCGTCAGGGTTAACATCTTCGGCGGGCTATCGACGCGCATGAGCACCGAGAGCGCGAACGGCGCCGAGACGGACCCGATGGTCGAGGTGACGGACGACGCCGCGTCGCAGGCCCTCTCGCTGATGGACCGCGAAGGGATGGACGCCGACGTGGGCGGTCTCCGACTGTTCGTCCAGCAGGGCGGCTGTGCGGGACTGTCCTACGGGATGCGTTTCGACGGCGAACCCGAGGAGGACGACACGGTCGTCGAGAGCCACGGCCTGCGGGTGTTCGTCGACCCCGCGAGCGCCGACTACATCGGAGGGTCGGTCCTCGATTACGAGTCCGGTCTCCAGTCGGCCGGCTTCCACGTCGAGAACCCGAACGTCGTCTCCGAGTGTGGCTGTGGCGAGTCGTTCCGGACCTGATGGACCGTCGGACCGCGCCCGACGGCACCGCCGTCGTCGTCGATTCGTCGACCCGCGAACGCGGGTCGAAAGCCCCCTTCTTCGTCGCCTACCTCGCCGCCGACCACGACCGGCGCTGGGGACTCTACTGCGACAACTGCGACTCCTTAGACACCGCGATGGACCCCATGGGCCGCGTCGAGTGTAACGCCTGTGGCAACGTCCGCAAGCCCGACCGCTGGGACGCCGCCCACGAGTGACGACCGTGATAACACTTATCATCCGACCCGACGTTGTGCGACCGTACATGGCCCCTGTTACCATGCCACCTGAGGAAGAGGCGAAAGCCGTCTTCCGTCGCCTCGGCTACACCGTCAGCGGCGACGGGAGCGAACTCCGGGCCGAACGCAAGTGGCGAACCGTCCACGTAACGGCGCTCGACGCGGACACCGCGTCGACGTCGACGCAACTGCTCCCCGACGGGGGGAGCCCGGAGTGTCAGCTCCGGTGTTTCGTCACGTGGATGGATTATACGGGGGCGCTCAGGGACCGACTCGAACGCCTCGACCCGCCCTACGAGTGGGCGGTCGTCGGCGTCGACGACGACGAGGGTCACGAAGTCGTCGACCGGGGCGGGGCGGTGGCCTGACGACGACTCGATGTTCGGCGTCCTCTCGCAGTCCGGCCTCGTAGAGCGAGCGCTGTTCGAGTTTCTCCACCGACTCGTCGCCGCGATTCCGACCGTCGTCACCGGCGTCGTCTTCCTCCTGTTGGCCGGCTTCGTCGTGAAAGTCGTCCTCGCCGTCCTCCGTCTGGTCCTCGACCGCGCTCTCGCCGGCGAGTCGCCCGTCTACCGCCAGTTCGTCACCACCGTCGTCGCCGTCTTCCTCTGGTTCGCCGTCGGTCTCGCCTTCCTCTCGGTGGTCGGTCTCGACGACATCGCGGCGTCGCTCGGAACCGCCGCCGGATTCGTCGCCCTCGGCGTCTCGTACGCCACGTCGGACATGATAGCCGACGCCGTCGCCGGCGTCTACCTCCTGCGCGACCCCGACTTCTCGCCGGGCGACGTCGTCCGCGTCGGCGACATGGAGGGGACGGTCCGCTCCATCGAACTCAGAAAGACCCGCTTCGAGGTGGCGGGCGAGACGGTGGTCCGGGGCAACGCCGACATCGAGAAGCGGTGGACGCGCGTCGATGGCCGAGACGTACCGGTGTGACTGTGCCCCGGTGGGTCGCCGAGACGACCCGGCGACCCACCGGTACTGACGTACGAGAAATTGCATGCGGCTCGCTACCGCTTCGCACGAGCGGTTTATCTCTCCCGGCGCGCAACTGACGCCCATGTTCGTGGGCCACGCCACCCTCGCGTTCGCCGTCGTCGCGGGCGTCGCCCACCGTCGCGGGTGGGACGCAAACGCCGCCCTCGCCGTCGGTCTCGTCGCGGCGGCGTTTGCGACGGTTCCCGACGTGGACATCACCTACGCGCTGGTGGGCGTGGTCGGCCGACTCGCCGGCGCGGGCACGGGCGTGAGCGCACTCGCTCTCGCGGGCGCGTTCTGGTCGACGGGGAGTCTGGTCCACCGCGCGGTGACGCACTCGCTGGTGCTCGCGCCCGTCGTCGCCCTCCTCGCAACGCTGTGGGCACTCGGCACTCGCCGCGCGCGGGCCGGCGCCCTCGCTCTCGCCGCCGGTCTCGTCGCCCTCGCCGGTCTCGTGAGCGGTCCCCTCGGCGTCGTCGTCACCGTCCCCTTCGTCGTCGTCGCCGGCGCCGTCGCCACCGTCGCCCGCCGCAAGACCGACCTCGCGCCCCCCACCTTCTTCGTGACCGCCCTCTTCGGTCTCGCCTCGCACCCCTTCGGCGACCTCTTTACGGGCCGGCCGCCGGCCATGTGTTACCCCTTCGACGCGACGCTGTTCGCCCACCGAATCGCGCTGTCGCCCGACCCGACGGTCCAACTGCTCGGCGCGTTCGGCATCGAACTCGCGGCCATCTGGGCGGGCGTCCTCGTCGCCTGCGCCGTCGCTGGCGTCCGGCCGACGGTCCACCTCCGCCCGCGGGCCTCCCTCGGCGCGGGCTACGCCGCGAGCGTCGCCGTCGTCCCCGCGCCGACGCTCGACCTCTCCTACCCCTTCGTGTTCTCCGTCCTCGCCGTGGGACTACTCGGTCTCCTCCCGCGGCTCCGACTCGTGGGTTCGCGCGCCGTCGAACGCCCCCCGTGGCCGTCCGCGCTGACGACGGGGCTGGCGGCGGTCACGGTTGCGTGGTTAGCCTACGCCGTTGCCTACCTCGCGCTCTGAGCCTCGACGCCGAAACGCTTTGCACGCCGCCGCTCCTACGGGTGGTATGTCGGTGTCGGACCGCGACCTGCGCGACGTACTCGACCGTCGGCGCCTCAACGCCGCGTTGGGCTGGGCGTTCGTCCTCTTTCTGAGCGGGATGGCCGTGGCGTCGCTCCTCGACGGGGCGCTCCTCTGGACCGGAATCACCGTCGCGCTTGTCGCCCTCGCCGTCGTGCCGGCGGTGGCCTACCGCGCGCCCGAGGCGATGGTGCCGTGGGAAGTGTTGGCGCTCGCGTCCGTGCCCGTCATCGGGCGGGCGGTGGTCGTCGGGCGGACGTTCGGCGGGATTCCGCTGACCGGGCGCGTAACCGCCTACGTCGCCGTCGCCGCCGTCGCCCTCATCGTCGCCGTCGAACTCGACGTGTTCACGCCCGTCCGCATGGACGTCACCTTCGCCGTGGCGTTCGTCGTCGTGGCGACGGTGGCGACGGCGGGCATCTGGGCGGAGGCGAAGTGGCTCTCGGATACGTTTCTCGGGACGTCGCTCCTGCTCGACGGCCGCCCCGAACGGGTGGTCGAACGGGCGATGATGCTGGATTTCGTCGCCGCGACGGTGGCGGGTGCGCTGGCCGGCGTGGTCTTCGAGTATTACTTCCGCCGGCGCGCCGACGCCGGCAACCGCCTCCCCGAACACGTGGTCGTGGGCGAGACGCCGACCGACCGGGAGGAGGAGTGAGATGCGCCTCCGCGACCGACTCGGTCTGAGCGACCGCCGCGAACGCCAACTCGCGCGCGCGATGCAGGTGACGCTCGTCGGTCTGGTGTTCATCGGCATCGACCGGCGCAACCTCGGCATCGTCGTCAACGCCGCCATCGCACTGGGGGCGACGACCCTGCCGGCGACGCTCGAACGCGACTACCAGATTCCGATGGACGCGGGGTTGACCCTCTGGCTCACCGCCGCCGTCTTCCTCCACGCCCTCGGCACCGTCGGCGTCCCCGGCACCGACACCAGTTTCTACGCGAGCGTTCCGTGGTGGGACCACCTCACCCACACGCTGTCGTCGTCGGTGGTCGCCGGGGTTGGCTACGCCACCGCGCGGGCGTTCGAACTCCACTCCGACTCCGTCTCGCTCCCCTCGCGGTTCATGTTCGTGTTCATCCTGCTGTTCGTCGTCGCCTTCGGCGTCTTCTGGGAGGTCATCGAGTTCGCCGTCACCGAGGTGGCGACGGCCCTCGGCACCGCGAGCGTCCTCACGCAGTACGGTCTCGCCGACACCATGCTCGACCTCGTCTTCGATACGCTCGGCGGCGTCATCGTTGCCGTCTGGGGGACCGCCCACCTGACGGACGTGGCCGGGGCGCTCTCGGCGCACCTGCGGCGGATGCGGTCGTAGAATCGGCGTTACAATCGCGTGCGGACGACCTGTGCGAGCGTCACGGCGGTGAAGGCCACGCGGGCGAGGGCGGCGTAGACCAACCCCGAGACGGCCGCGAACGGGGCGACGCCGAGACCCGCGAGTCCCACCGGTATCGACGCGACGGCGGCCACGCCGAGATACCACTTCCACCACCGCACCGACCGACTCGTCCGCGTTTCGAGGTAGGGACGGCACTCGGCGGCCCCCTGCGCCAGCGAGACGGTGCCCGCGCGCTTGTCGTACTCCACGATGCCCTGCTCTGCGAGTTTCGGCAGGTGCATCTGATAGAGCGCGGTCTGGACCCGCTTTCGCTGTTTGTAGGTCACCTCCGCCGCCGTACAGTCGTTCTCGATGCCTGCGATGTACTCGCTGAGTTCGCGCAGGGCGACCGGTCCCTCGTGATTCGAGAGGTAGTGGATGACCTCCCGCCGACGCTCGTTGCGGAGCATCGAAAACAGGGCGTCCCGCGAAAGCGCCTCCTCGCTGTCCGCGTACTCCTGCATGCTACCGTATCCGGCCTCCGTGACGAACTGACCATTCTCCCCGTTTCATACGCGGTCCCCCCCTGTGTCGCATGTGAACCGGTCAGACCGTTGCGCTACTACGGTATTAAATGCCCCGCCACCCGTGCCGATTCTGTCCGAATCCGAGCGACGAGACGGTGTCGTCTCCCCTGACTTTTTGGCGGCGTGGAGTGTACCGTCGAGTGACATGGTGTACAAGAAGATAACTAATAACAGGTGTTAATATAGTGTTCATACTTTACATGGTATCCAAACGGAGCGCAATAATATCCAGGCTTTATCTACCCTGCAAATAAATATTGAAGCGGAGGTTTTGAACGTGACTGAACAGGAGGAAACCACGGAGAGTGGCAACGATAGCAATTCTAACGACTCTTCTTCAGACCAGAGAAGGCGGAGAAATCACGCTGAGAAAGTCTCGATGCGTGCGTATGATTTGTCGGTAGAAATTCAATCTGAGACTTCAAATGTGGAAGAGCTTGCGGATGTAGCTGAAGCAAAGATGGAATCACTGATGCGGCATTCTCTTCGTGGGGATTTGGTAAATATTGAGGAGAACGAGATTCAGTCGCTATTCTTTGGAGGAGGTGATAGATAATGTCTGGCCATCCGTTTATCGATGATTCGGAGGAGTCGGGAAAGGATTCTGAAGACTCAGAAGGTGAAGATAAAGACTCTGAGCGAACAAAAATACAGGTTTCAATCGGGGAATTATCGATAACTGTTGAGAACCATTCCCCTGAAACTGCTCGAAAAGATTTCTATGAAATCTATGAGTATGTTATGTCAGATATTGATGAGTGGTCTCGGGCGATGGATAATGTTCTAACGCAACAAGGGGGTTTCCAATAGTTATGGCGGATGAATTGGATGCGGATATTTACTGTGCGTTGTTGGATATTTCTGAGGTGCGGGAGGATGGGGAGTGGGACGTGGGGGATATAGCCGAGCGTGCGGGCGTGGCCATTCAAGAGACGGAGAAGCGCCTACACGGCTTTCAGGATGTAGGAATGGTGGATTGGCGGGAGGGTACGTGGTATCCTGTAATTCGATTTGAAGACGAATCTGAAGAAGGGGGTGAGGAAGATGAAGAATGAATGCGTGTTCTGCTCGAATTACAATAGAGGGGTAGAGTTTGGCTGTTGCTCTACTTTCGTATGTGAGCGTTGTTATGAGGGAGAAGGATTTCAGAAAAAAGGCGGCGGGATATTGGCGGGTGCAAGAGCGTGTCATAGAACTCTTCACACACTATGATCCGTTTGATTACTATTATAGCAAGTTATTATCTTAGAGCACCGTGCACTAGGTGCACGCAGTTTAAAATTAGTTAGAGACTGCCCTTTCGTTTCCGAATAATGATTTCTCGCACCCGTTCAACGTGATTCGTCTCGGATTGAACGAACGCTGTGAGTATGGCTTCGACGATCTCGGAGCGGCTGGCTCCGAGATCGTCACACTCAGCGACCAGTTCATCCACTTCTCGCACGATTTCCTCGTCAACAGCGACGCCGAACTTCTCTTTCGCCATAGCTAACACAAGCTGAAAACAGCGTGCACCAAGTGCACGGCGATTTCAACTTGTCTAAGCTGATTCAACGATCTATGTGAACTCTTCTATGACACGCTCGGGTGCAAAGCAAATCAAATGTCCTGCCGACAACGTGTGGGTGGACCTTCGATGAAGCGTAGAGAGGTTCTGGAAGGAATCGGTGTATCCCTCTCATTTCCGTTCTTAGCGACTTCTTCGCCTTCTGATGAGGAATGGGCGTATGATTTGGTGGGAACAACAAGAGAGGAAATAGGAGGAGATTGGTCGGCTCTGTATCTTCATACAGAGGAAACGAAGCATCTTGCGGTATCCTTTGATTCTGATGAAGATGTGTATCGGCTGTTTGGTTCAGATATAGTCACTACTGTGGAGTCTGAACAGGAGATGATTGCGGCGGTAAAAGACGTTGTAACGGAGGTGAGGTAGAAATGGTGAATGACGATGATGAGGAGACTGGATTTGTACAGAGAGAGGATTTAGTAGCGGTGTATGCGGCTTTATTGGAGGTGACTCAATCTGAAGAAGAGTGTGGTGTTGAGAAGGTGGCAGAAAGGGCAGATAGAGAGCATCAGATGACGGAGATTGCTCTTGATGAGTTAGAGCATATGGGTTTCGTGGAAATTCGAGAGGACAGTTGGTATCCTGTGATTCAGTTTTCGGAGAGTGGTGAGTGACTATTTAAACTGATTCAGCCCAGATTGACTTTCTTCGTCCTCTTCCGTGGGTGAGGGTTCAGCTTCCCCTTCCAAGACCTCTTCATCAATCACATCGTCAGATTCGCTAACTGGGTCCGAGAGAACCCAATCCTCTGAGATGCGCCCGTCAAGCATTTCGAGAGTACAAACCTTGACGTTCTCGGCGGACTCCTCAATTCGGGCATAGTCGTCCCACATACTGCCGAGCAACAAGCCGGGGCCGTCGTTGACGAAGAGAATTTTCAGGTCTAGGTCATTCTCTTCGCTGTATTCTGTTATTCTTGTTACTGTATTTGCGTTACCTCCCGTCCGGTCGTCTTCTTGCGCTCCTCCCCTATCTGAGTCGTAGCGTGCAAAGCCAACCAATTCGGGGTCTCCGCTTGGGCCGTATAGAACAAAGTCGGCGGGAGTTTGGTGGTCGTATCCGTCAAAGAGCGTGTCATAGAAGAGTTCACATAGATCGTTGAATCAGCTTAGACAAGTTGAAATCGCCGTGCACTTGGTGCACGCTGTTTTCAGCTTGTGTTAGCTATGGCGAAAGAGAAGTTCGGCGTCGCTGTTGACGAGGAAATCGTGCGAGAAGTGGATGAACTGGTCGCTGAGTGTGACGATCTCGGAGCCAGCCGCTCCGAGATCGTCGAAGCCATACTCACAGCGTTCGTTCAATCCGAGACGAATCACGTTGAACGGGTGCGAGAAATCATTATTCGGAAACGAAAGGGCAGTCTCTAACTAATTTTAAACTGCGTGCACCTAGTGCACGGTGCTCTAAGATAATAACTTGCTATAATAGTAATCAAACGGATCATAGTGTGTGAAGAGTTCTATGACACGCTCGTCAAATACTTCGTTCAAATCAATGTCTCGTCCTGCACCCCGTGGTCCTTCGATATTGAACCCGTCCCCGAAGTTCTCTTCAAACCATTGGAATACTTGTTCTTCTACCCAGTAGCCCTTGAATCCTCTGTCAGAGTGCTGGTCGAGCAGGGCGGCTAGCGTCTCGTCGGGTTGGGGTCGGCTATTCCAGTTCTCTCGGACTGACTCTATATCCCTGAATTTGTGGCCGAAGTCGTCGATGACCATCGATTCGTTCTTTTTCTTTTTCATCATCTCCACAGAGGTATCGGGGGAAATGTACCGGCGGAAGATACGGAGTAACTGGGTCCGCTGTTTATCGGTGGTAGTCCATTCTTGGTTGATGATACGGAGAACGTCAGCCGAAGAATCGGCTCGCTCTATGAGGTTGCCGAACTCCTCCATATCATCTTCATATTTGTCCTTAGCAGGTTCGAGATAATCGGGGTAGTAGTCTGCTTCAACGAAGGTAATCCAGTCTTGCCCTTCGTCTTGAAAGTCACCGAAAGTGGGCATTAATCGGAACGAATGGCCCCCGCCATAAAAAGTTCTCTGGATAGGGGATAGGCTACTTGACTTCGTACGTCTCGAAGGGAGAATGCCCGCTTTCCTGCTTCAACCGCTCTCTGGTAACATTGAACGCCTCATCCCCTTTATCGATACCAATCCAATTCCGGTTGAGCTTGTCGGCGGCGGCGAGAGTGGTTCCGCTTCCCATGAAGCAGTCCAGAACAAGGTCGCCTTCGTTTGAAGAGGCTTCTACAATCCGTTCTAGCAGGTCAACGAGCGTGTCATAGAACTCTTCACACACTATGATCCGTTTGATTACTATTATAG
>JBDGTR010000030.1:0-26284 GCA_042216635.1 Haloplanus sp.
CCACGACACGCTCGAACAGAAGCGTGACGGTCTCATCATGGAGTTCATGGACATCTTGGACCAGGCCCGCGACGTGCGCTCGCAGTTGGACGAGGACTACGAGACGGCCCAGCGCAAGATCAACATGGCGCGTGCGATGGAGGGCGACGTGGCGGTTCGGGGCGCGGCGGCGGCGCTGAAGGAACACCCCGAAATCACGACCCAGTCGAAGAACATCATGGGCGTCGTCGTCCCGCAAATCGAGTCCTCGCGGGTCAAAAAGAGCCTCGACCAGCGCGGCTACGGCCTGCTGGGGTCGTCGGCCCGCATCGACGAGGCGGCCGACGCCTACGAGGAGTTGCTGGAGACCATCATCCTCGCCGCCGAGGTGGAGACGGCGATGAAGAAGATGCTCACCGAAATCGAGACGACCAAGCGCCGGGTCAACGCCCTGGAGTTCAAACTCCTGCCCGACCTCAACGAGAACAAGGAGTACATCGAGCGGAAGTTGGAGGAACAGGAACGCGAGGAAATCTTCCGCCTCAAGAAGATAAAGGCGAAAAAGGAAGAAGAGGAGGCCGAGGAGGAGGCCGAAGCCGCCGAGGCGGAAGGCGAAGACACCGAGACGGTCGCCGCCGACTGACGTGTCCTGTTCGGCCTGTGACGGACGGACCGTTCCGTTCGACGTCCCACAGGCGCTCCGCGAGTACGCGCCCGAGGGTGGGGCGCGCGCGACGCTCTGTACGACCTGTTTGCGAACCGCGCCGAGCGACTGCGACGACGACGCCGTCGACCTCGAGGGATTGCGGGCCGTCGTCCCGGAGTTTCCCACCGGCGAGGCGGGGGCGGCGCTGGCGCTGGCGCTCGGAATGCTCGATTCGCTGGCGTTACGCCGCGAGACCATCGACGACTGCTGTGCCTACGCGGAGCGCGCGGGCGCGGACGTGTTGTTGACGCTCGACCGACTCGCGGACGCGGAGACGGTCGACCCGCACTTCGACATCGACCGGCGGCGGCCGCAGTTGGCCCAACTGTTGCGTTAGATGCCCGTCGAGTAGCGCAGGATGCCGGCGACGCCGCCGAAGGCGTCGTAGAGCTGTTCGCCCTTCTCGAAGTCGGTGCTGATGAACTTGGTCTCGGTGCCGCGCTGTTCGGCGATGTCGATGAGGTGTTCGATGACGTCCTCGCGGTCTTTCACCTCTGCTTCGCCGCCGCCCTCGCAGTCGTGTTCGGGCGTCGCGTGCCGGCGGTCGATGACCTCGAACTCCTCGGTCCCGTCGCAGTCGTAGACCACCACGTCCTTCCGGAGGTCTTCGCTGATGAGCAGTCGGTCGACGGCGCCCATCACGAGGTTGCGACGGGTCTGCTCGAAGCCGTAGGTGGCGAGGTCGCCCGCGTGGAGGTCCTCGAAGAACTCCTCCATCTGGGCTTTGTCTTTCATCACCTCCTGGTCGGCCAACACCTCCTGTGCGGCGTCGACGAGGTCGTAGAGACCGGATTCGTCGGTGTAGGCCACGTCGAACTTGCCGACGACGAGGTCCTGAACCTCGTGGTGGAGGTAATCGCCGTCGAGGAACTCGTCTTTGGTGGGCGAGGGACCGCCGACGAGGACGCCGTCCATCTCGTGGCGCTTGGGGACGAACAGTTCGTTGGCCATCTCCGCGACCTCCTGATAGAAGTTGTCGATGGCTTCGAGGCGGAGACGGGCGAACCGCTGGGCGGACTGCCCGCCTTTCCGTTGCTTGCCGGGGACGAGCGAGGAGGCGGACTTGACGGGTTCGACGCGCTTGCCTTTCAGCCACCCGACGTTCGCCTCCCGGCGGTCGAGGACGACCAGCCCGAACAGTCCCTTATCCGAGAGCATCTCCTCTAAGGGTTCGGTCAGGAAATCGGAGTCGCAGTGGTAGCGGAACGACTGGACGGGTTCGGGCGGACTCTCCAGTACCTTCGTCACCATGTCGGTCTGTCCGCCGCCGGCGTCGACGGCGCCGCTGAAGATGACAATCCCGTTGTTCGGCGGGTAGGTGTCGTAGTAGCGCAGGCGGTCTTTGATGCTGGTGAGGGCGTCCTGTACGTTCGTCCGGGTCTGTTTGGACTTGATGTTGCTGGCCTCGGAGTGTTCCTGCGTGACGTGGGCGACGACGTCGGAAATCTGTTTGTCCGGCGGGATGTAGATAGTGACGAGTTGGGTCCCCGACCCCTCGAACTCCTTGAGGTCCTCGATGACCTTCCGGAACTCGTATTTCCGCCGGTCGTCGTCGGCCGCTTCCGCGTCGGTACTCATTGGTCCCCCTAGCCCCGTCCCGACTAAGTAACCTTTGACTGGCCGCGTGGGTGGGAGCGGCCGTCTCGCTCCGCGCTCGCGGGGGAGAATTTATATGGTCGTCGTGGGTGGGTTCGGACGACGATGGGACGGGTGTACGCAGTCGCCAGCGGCAAGGGCGGCGTTGGGAAGACGACGACTGTCGTGAACCTCGGGACCGCCCTCGCCGCCGGGGGACACGAGACGGTCGTCGTGGACGTCGACCTCGGGATGGGTAACCTCGCTGACGCCCTCGGCGTCGACGCATCGGCCGGCGCCACCGTCCACGACGTCCTCGCGGGCGAGGCGTCGGTGGCCGACGCCCTGCGCGAGGGACCGGCGGGACTCGGCGTCCTTCCGGGGTCGTCCGCCCTCGACGACTTCGGCCGCGCCGACCCGGACCGCCTCGGCGAGCTGGTCGCGGCCGTCGGCGAGGACGCGGTGGTCCTCCTCGACACCTCCGCCGGCCTGAGTCAGGACAGCGTCGAACCGCTGTCGGTGGCCGACGAGGTGCTTCTGGTGTCGACGCTCGAACCGAGTGCCCTCGGCGATACGAACAAGACCCGCGAGGTGGCCGAACGACTGGGGACGCCCGTCGCCGGCGCGGTGCTGACGCGAGTGCGCGAGAACGCCGACGTCGGCGACGCAGTCGACCGTCTGGGCACCGTCCTCCGGGGAACGATACCCGAAGACGACGCGGTGGCGGCCGCCGCCGCCGCCGGCGAACCGCTGTCGACGTTCGCCCCCGACGCGCCCGCCACGGCCGCCTACCGCCGACTCGCCGCCGACCTCACGGGCGACCGGTCGGTGGCGTCCGACGGCGACGAGGATGGGGACGAGGAGGGAGACGTGTCGATTGCGGACGAGGACGACGAGGAGGGAGACGTGTCGATTGCGGACGAGGACGACGAGGAGGGAGACGTGTCGATTGCGGACGAGGACGACGAGGAGGGCGACGTGTCGATTGCGGGCGACGAGGAAGGAGACGACAGCGAGGAGGCGGACGCGGACGACGACGGCGTGGCGATTACGGCAGACGCCGACGAGGCGGACGGGTCGCCGTCGACCGACGCCGACGAGGTTCGCATCGACGACGCGGAGGACCTCGGTGGGACAAGCGACGGGTCCGACGAGAACGACGAGTCGAAGCAACGTGGAGACGACGAGGGGTCGGAAGACGGAGAGGGGTCGGAAGACGGAGAGGGGTCGGAAGACGGAGAGGGGTCGGAAGACGGAGAGGGGTCGGAAGCCGACGACGAGGACGCCGGGGACGCGGACGACGACTCGGACGGGGAGCGGTCGGGGTTCCTGCGGTGGTTGCTGGGCTGAACGGCAAGTTCTTTTACCTCGCTGTGACGACGCTCACGCATGGCGGAGTCGAACGCGATACCGTTCTGGTGGATTGCCCTGTTTCTGTTGCTCGCGCTCGGTGCCGGTGCGCTCGTCGTGTCGGCCATCGGCGGGTCGCTCATCGCGGCACCGGCGGTAGCGTTGCCGGCGTAGGAACGGGCGGCGCGAACCACCGACGCACGGCGCCTACATCGAGGTGGGCGCCTCGACGCCGAGGACGCCGAGTGCGTTCGCCACCGTGTGCCGGGCGGCGAAGACGAGGGCGACCCGGGCGTCACGGCGCTCCTCGGGGGCGTCGAGGACGGGGCACTCGCGGTAGAAGGCGTTGAACGTCTCCGCGAACTCGCGGGTGTAGGTGGCGACGACGTGGGGTTCGAGGTCGGCGGCGGCCTCCTCGACGAGCGCCGGGAACCGGGCGATTTTGGCGAGGAGTGCGCGCTCCTCGGGGGCGTCGAGGACCGACGCGTCGACGGTGTCGGGGCGGCCGCCGGCGTCGTCGAGGATGCCACAACACCGCGCGTGGACGTACTGGACGTAGGGTGCGGACTGTGCCTCGAAGTCGAGGGCGCGGTCCCACTCGAAGGTAATGCCCTTGGTGGGCTGTTTCGAGACGATGTCGAAGCGGACGGCGCCGATGCCGACCTGTCGGGCGATGCGTTCGACGTCTTCCTCGCCGAGTTCGTCGTCGCGCGAGCGGGTGTCGAGGCGGGATTCCACCTCGTCGCGGGCGCGCGAGACGGCCTCGTCCAGCAGGTCGTCGAGGTCGACGCCGGTGCCCTCGCGGGTGCTCATCCCGCCCTCGGGGAGGTTCACCCACGAGTAGAAGGTCGAGCGGAGTTGGTCGGTGTCGTTGCCGAGGATTTCGAGCGCCGCCCGGAGCTGTTCGGCCTGTAGTTTGTGGTCCTCGCCGAGGACCGTCACCGCGCGGTCGTAGTTGTCGAACTTCCACTCGTGGTGGGCGAGGTCGCGGGTGGTGTAGAGGGTGGTGTCGTCCGAGCGCAGGAAGACGAGGTTCTTCTCGAAGCCGAACGGAGCGAGGTCGAGCTGCCACGCGTCCTCCTCGTAGACGGCGTACTCGGACGCCTTGAGACGCTCGACCACGTCGTCGGCGGCGCCGTTTCGCAAGAACCGCGTCTCCTTGACGAACTCGTCGAACTCGGCGGGAAGCCGCGAGAGCGACTCGCGCATGCCGGAGAGGACGTTGTCGACGACGACGGCGACGCGGTCGTAGACGTCCTCGTCGCCCGCTTCGAGGCCCTGCATGATGGTCTCGATTTCGGCTTCGGCCTCCTCGACCGCCTCGGAGTCTGCGGTTTCGAGGAAGTCGTTGCCCGTGCGGTAGTAGCGCACGAGGTCGTAGTCGGCGCGGTCGCGTTCGGGGTCGGGGAGGTCCGACTCGTCGAACGTCTCGTAGGCCCACGTGAAGACGGCGACCTGCCGACCGGCGTCGTTGACGTAGTAGTGGCGGTCGACGTCGTAGCCGGCGGCGTCTAGCAGGCGCGCGATGGCGTCGCCGAGGATGGGGTTGCGCGCGCGCCCGACGTGGACCGGGCCGGTGGGGTTGGCGCTCGTGTGTTCGACGACGACGCTCGTCTCGCGGTCGGGGAGGTGGCCGTACGCCTCGTCGCCGGCGGCGTCGAGGGTGTCGGCGTAGTAGGCGTCGGTGACGTGGAAGTTGACGTACGGGCCTTGCGTGTCGACGCGGGCGAGGTAGTCGAAGCCGTCGGGGTCGATTTCGTCGGCCACCTCGTTTGCGACCTGTGGCGGCGGCGCGCCCATCTCGCCCGCGAGGCGGAAGGCGACGCTGGACGCGAGCGTCGCCGACACGTCCGCCGGCGGGTCCTCGATGCCGAGGTCGTCGGCCGGGAGGTCGAGTGCGGCGAGGGCGTCCGCCGTCGCCGTCTCCACCTCGGCCCGGAACTCCCTGAACATGCCCGTGCGTTCCGGGTCGCCGGATATAGGGGTTTCCGAACGGCCGCGCCGCCGGACCGACGTACTTAGGGGGCGCGAGCCGCGAGTCGGAGGTGACGCCGTCCGCCCCGACGCGGAACATCACGATTTTGAGATACGTATCACGTTCGGTACGCTTATACGCGGCGCGTGCCAACGCCGAGTTATGGCAGAGACGGCACCAGCGCCCGGCGTGGGCCACGACGAACTCGCCGCCCTGAAGCGGGTGGCGCTCGACGGGGGGCTGTCCGGGCCGGTGCGGGTCTCGTGTTCCGGCCTGGCCGACCGCCTCGACGCGTCGAGTCAGACGGCCTCGCGCCGCCTCCAGCGACTCGACGAGGCCGGTCTCGTCGACCGCGAGGTGGGTTCGGACGGGCAGGTCGTCACGGTCACCGACGCCGGCGAGGCCGCCCTCCGCGGCGAGTACGCCGACTACCGCCGCCTCTTCGAGGACGCGCCGACGCTCGCCCTCGACGGCCACGTCACGAGCGGTATGGGCGAGGGCCGCCACTACATCTCGCTTCCGGGCTACATGGAACAGTTCCGCGACCGACTCGGCTACGAACCCTTCCCGGGGACGCTCAACGTCGAACTCACGGCCGAGAGCGCGCGCACGCGCGGGGAGATGCGGGCGCTCGACGCGGTGGCCATCGACGGCTGGGAGGACGACGACCGCACCTTCGGGCCGGCGACGTGTTACGCCGCGCGCGTCGAGGGCAACGGCGGCGAGTACGCCGGCGCCCACATCATCGCCCCCGAGCGAACCCACCACGACGCGACGCAACTCGAACTCATCGCCCCCGAGAAACTGCGCGACGTCCTCGGACTCGCCGACGGCGACGACGTGACAATCCACGTCGAGGAGGCCTGAGATGCGCGGCGAGTCCACCGGCGCCCTCGCGCGCGGCGTCGCGGCGTTCCGGGCCGGCGAACCGGTCCTCGTCCACGACTTCGACGACCGCGAGGGCGAGACGGACCTCCTCTACCCGGCCGCGTCGGTGACGCCCGACGACGTCTGTCGGATGCGAAACGACGGCGGGGGGCTGTTGTTCGTCGCGCTCTCGGCGGCCGTCGCCGACCGCCTCTCGCTTCCGTTCGTCCACGACGTCCTCGACCACCCCGCGAACGACCACACGGACCTCGGCTACGACGCCCGCCCCTCGTTTTCGTTGACGGTCAACCACCGCGACGGCTACACCGGCGTCACCGACGACGACCGGGCGCTCACCGTCTCCCGTCTCGGGGAGGTGGCCGGCGACGACCACTACGGCGTCGACGCCTTCGCCGCCGAGTTCCGCATCCCGGGGCACGTCCACCTCCTGCGCGGCGCGCCGGACCTCCTCGCCGAACGGACGGGCCACACCGAACTCGGGTTGGCCCTCGCCGACGAGGCGGGCGTCGCGCCCGCCGTCGCGGGCTGTGAGATGCTCGACGACGAGACGGGCGGCGCGCTCTCGGCATCCGACGCCCGCGAGTACGCCCGCAGACACGGACTTGCCTTCCTCGACGGCGACGCCGTCGTCGCCGCCCTGGACTGACGCGTTCGCCGGCAACTGACGGGCGGGACCCTCATCCTTTTAGACGGTTCGCCCCCGACTTCGTTGCATGGGATTCGACGAGATGGACGTCGACACGGTTTGGATGGACGGTGAGTTCGTCGACTGGGAGGACGCCCAGGTTCACGTTCTCACGCACGGTCTGCACTACGGGACGGGCATCTTCGAGGGCGTGCGGTGTTACGACACCGAGGACGGTCCCGCCATCTTCCGCTGGGACGAACACTTAGAGCGCTTTTTCGACTCCGGGAAGCCCTACAACCTCGACATACCCTTCGAGAAAGAGGAACTGACCGAGGCGACGAAGGAACTCATCCGCCGGCAGGACCTCGAATCGTGTTACATCCGGCCGGTGGCCTACTACGGCTACGACATGCTGGGGTTGAACCCCTCCAGTTGCCCCGAACGCGTCGCCATCGCCGCGTGGCCGTGGGGCGCGTATCTCGGCGAGGAGGCACTGGAGGAAGGCGTCGAGGTGACCATCTCCTCGTGGCGGAAGTACGCCTCCTCGCAGATTCCGACCAACGCCAAGACCACCGGGCCGTACGTCAACAGCGTCCTGGCGAGTCTGGAGGCCAAACGCGGCGGCTTCACCGAGGCCATCCTGCTCAACGAGGAGGGCAACGTCGCCGAGGGACCGGGCGAGAACCTCTTTCTCGTCCGCGACGGTGACATCTACACACCGGGACTCGCCGAGGGCATCCTCGACGGCATCACCCGGAATACGGTCATCACGCTCGCCCGCGAAGCGGGCTACACCGTCCACGACGAGGCGACCATCAGTCGCGGCGAACTCAACACCGCCGACGAACTGTTCTTCTCCGGGACGGCGGCGGAGGTCACCCCCATCCGCAAGGTGGACAACGTCGTCGTCGGCGAGGGTACTCGTGGTCCGGTCACGACCGACATCCAGCAGCGCTTTTTCGACCTCGTGGAGCGCCGCACCGACGACCACCCCGAGTGGTTCGAGTTCGTCGAGACCTAGTCCTCGTCGTCGGTCGCGGGCGACTGCACCGCGATGTCGATGCCGGTCTGCGATTCGTTCTCCGCGAAACCCGCGCTGAGGATGCGCGTCAGGGCCTCCTCGACTTTCTCGCCCGTCTCCTCGACGCGGTCGGGGTCGACCTCGATGACGAAGCCGGTGGTGATGTTGGGCGCGGTGGGCATGAACAACACCACGTCGCCGTCGGCGGTGGTCTGGCCGGTCTTGAACGCGGTCATGCGAATCCCCGGCCACGTCTCCAGTCGCACCGGTTTCTGGAGGTCTTCGGTGCCGCTGAGCGCCGTCTCGACGGCGAGTTTCGAGGCGTTGTAGAGCACCCGGATGAGGGGGACGCGGTTCATCGCGCCGTCCAACCCGCGTTCGAACAGTCGTCCCGCCGTCGTCCGCATCAGGTAGCCCACCGACAGCACCAGCATGAGAAACACCACGATGGCGACGGGGACGCCGTACGAGGGCGGGAGGGTCTTGACCACCGGCAACTCGGCTATCTTCGAGTAGAGCCAGTTGAGGACGAGCAGGATGACCATGATGGGCACGAGGACCACCAGCCCGCTGGCGAAGTCGCGTCTCCACGAGGACATTAGCGACTGCACGTCCGACCGCCGGCCCCTTCAGCGTACCTACCGACCGACGACCGCTCGGAGCGCGAAGGCGACGTTCGCCTCGCGTTCGCGCAGACGCCGGGCGAAATACGACAGCCACCGCCGTCCGTAGGGGGCGTACTGCCAGACGTCGTATCCCTCGGCCGCCAACGCGCGCTGTTCGTCCTCGCGGACGCCCATGAGCATCTGGAACTCCACGTCCCGGTCGTAGCGTCTGGCGAGCGACTTCGCCTCCGCGACGAGCGCCGGGTCGTGGGTCCCCACCGCGACGGTGCCGTCGAGTTCCTGCATGCAGAACTCCAGGTCCTCCCGGAACGCCTCGGTCACCTCCGCGCGCCGCGTATACGCGATGGTCTCCGGTTCGTCGTAGGCGCCTTTCACCAGTCGCACCCGCCCCGGCACGTCCGCGAGGCGGTCGAGGTCGCGTCTGGTGCGCCGGAGGTTCGCCTGCACGCACTGGCCCACCCGTCCGGGGAACTCCGCCGCGAGGTCGGCGAAGGCGTCGAGGGTCGCGTCGGTCGTCTCGGACGCCTCCATGTCCGACCAGACGAAGACGTCGTGGTCGGCCGCCGCCTCGACCACGCGCCGGTAGTTCTCCCGGTAGACCTCCTCGCCGACGCGCAAGCCGAGTTGCGTGGGCTTCACCGAGATGCACGCCGTCAGCCCGGAGCCGTCGAGGTCGTCGAGGAGGGCGCAGTAGGCGTCGGCGTCGGCGTCCGCTCGGTCGCGCCGGTCGTAATGTTCGCCCAGGAGGTTGAGCACGACGTTCACGCCTTCGGCGTTCCGTGCGCGGACGTGGTCGAGTGCGACGGGGACCGTCTCGCCGGCGACGAACCGGCGCGCGATGGGCGGGAGCATCGGTTCACGTAGGTGCGCTCGGGGTTTATCCCCGTCGCCGCGTCGCGTCTCTCCCGGCGACCGGCGAACCACCGGAGATTAACACCTCCCTCCCACTACCTCCCGTATGGTCGTCTCGCTGGTCGTCGGTGCGCTGTGGGCGATGTTGCCGGCGTACGTCCCGAACAACGCCGCCGTCCTCGCGGGGGGTGGCCGCCCCATCGACGGCGGGCGGACGCTCGGCGGGCGCCGACTCCTCGGCGACGGCAAGACGTGGCGTGGCACCGCCGCGGGGACGTTCGTCGGCGTCGGTTTGGCCCTCGCGCTCAACGCGGTCAGACCCGGCGCCGTGGCGAGTACGGGGTTCGACCTGCCCGCCTTTACGCTCCCGGCGGCGGTGGCCCTCGCGGCGGGGGCGATGCTCGGCGACGTGGCCGCCTCCTTTCTCAAACGCCGGAGCGGACGGGAACGCGGCGCCGCCTTCCCCGTCCTCGACCAGCTCGACTTCGTGGTCGGCGCACTCGCCCTCGCGGCCCTCGTCGCGCCGGCGTGGACCGCCGCCACCTTCACCCTCCCCCGACTGGTCGTGGTGGTGGTGGTCACGCCGTTGCTCCACGTGGGCACCAACGCCGGCGCGTACCTCCTCGGACTGAAGTCCGAGCCGTGGTGAGCGTCGCGGACCGTCCGGTTTATGTCGGTTCGCGGCCCAGCGACGCCAATGGCGAATCAGGAACTCATCGCGGCGCTCCGGGACGCCGAGGCCGTGAAGTTCGGCGAGTTCGAACTCGCACACGGCGGGACGAGCGACTACTACGTCGATAAGTACCTCTTCGAGACCGACCCGCGCTGTCTGCGCCTCGTCGCCGAGGCGTTCGCCGACCGGGTCGGCGACGCCAAACTCGCCGGCGTCGCCCTCGGCGCGGTGCCACTCGTCGCCGTCACCAGCGCCGAGACGGGGACTCCCTACGTCATCGCCCGCAAGCAGGCCAAGGAGTACGGCACCGGCAACCGCATCGAGGGGCGCCTGACCGAGGGCGAACGCGTGGTCGTCCTCGAAGACATCGCCACGACGGGCAAGAGCGCCCTCGACGCGGTGGAAGCACTCCGCGAGGCCGGCGCCGTCGTCGACCGCGTCCTCGTCGTCGTCGACCGCGAGGAGGGCGCCCGCGAACTCCTCGCCGACCACGGCGTCGAACTCGAAGCGCTGGTGACCGCGAGCGACCTGCTCTCCGACTCGGCGTAGACGCTCCACGTCCGTGGTCACTTTCGCCGTCCGAGCTATCGAAGTGTTCATACCTGTGCGACCGTGAGGGGTAGCATGAATCGGGCGGAGAAGGCGTCCCTCCAGTTGCAGGCGGTGGCGGTGCTCCGCATGCTCAAAGAGACCCGCACCTACGACGAACTCGCCGACCTGACGGGTCTGCCGGCGGGCGATTTGAACCGGTACGTCAACGGGCACGTCCTCCCGGGCGTCGAGCGAACCCGCCGGGTCGTCGAGGAGGTGGGCCGCGACGCTCTCGCGGCGGAACTCGAGGCCCGCGTGACCTTCGACGACGAGGGCTACGTCGACAACTCGGGCGTCGTCTTCGACCAGTCGTTTCTCGACCTCGTGGCGCCGGTGGCCGCGAGTGCGTACGGCTTCGAACGCCCGGACGTGGTGTTGACCGCCGCCACCGACGGCATCAGCCTCGGGGCGGCGATGGCGCGACATTTCGACGCGCGTCTGGCCTACGCGAAGAAGTCGAAGGAGACGGCCGTCGAGGAGTTCGTGGAGGCGCGCCAGCGACTCGCCTCTGGCATCGAACTCACCTACTACCTCCCGGCCTCCGCGCTGTCGGCGGGCGACCGCGTCCTCGTCGTCGACGACCTCATCCGGTCGGGCGAGACGCAGGAACTCCTCCTCGACATCGCGGCCGAAACCGACGCCGCCGTCGTCGGCGTCTTCACCCTCATCGCCGTCGGCGACGAGGGCGTCGACCGCGCTTCGGCCCGGACCGACGCCCCCGTCACCGCGCTGGCGACGTTCGACCCCTGATACACGTTCGTGCATACTCCGGCCGTGTGGCATGCGAACAATTAAGTCTCGCATGCTGGATACGCCAACCGATGGGGCTGAACGAGACGCTCACCGACTTCTTCGACCTCGAAGCGCACGGAACCACGGTACGGACGGAACTGATTGCGGGGGTCACCACCTTCCTGACGATGTCGTACATCGTCGTGGTGAACCCCTCCATCATGACGGGCATTCCGGGCCAGAAACCCGGCGTCGTCGTCGCGGGCTACTCGCCGGGGCAGGTGCAGTCGATGCTCGCCGTCGTGACCATCCTCTCGGCGGCGACGGCGACGCTCGTCATGGCGCTGTACGCCAATCGCCCGTTCGGACAGGCGCCGGGTCTCGGCCTGAACGCCTTCTTCGCGTTCACCGTCGTCGGCGCACTCGGCATCCCGTGGGAGACGGCCCTCGCGGCCGTCGTCGTCGAGGGCGTCGTCTTCATCCTCCTGACGGCGGCGGGCGCGCGGGAGTACATCATCCGACTCTTTCCCGAACCCGTGAAGTTCGCCGTCGGCACCGGCATCGGACTGTTCTTGACCATCATCGGGTTACAGGCGATGGGCATCGTCGTCGACGACCCCGCGACGCTCGTCGCCCTCGGCGGCATCGCCTCCGACCCCGTCGCCATCGTCTCCGTCGTCGGTCTCTTCGTCACCTTCGCGCTCTACGCCCGCGGCATCAAGGGCTCCATCGTCGTCGGCATCCTCCTGACGACGGTGCTGGGGTGGGCCACCGCCGCGTCGGGACTCGTCGGCGGACAGGCGGCCGGCCGCCTCGTCGCCGGCGGCGCGTCGGCCACCTACGACATCACGCCACTGGCCGGCGCGTTCGTTCGCGGCTTCGGCAACGTCGAGGTGTTCACGTTCGCGCTGGTCGTCTTCACCTTCTTCTTCGTGGACTTCTTCGACACCGCCGGCACGCTCACCGGCGTCGCCCAGATTGCGGGCTTTCTCGACGAGAACGGTGACCTCCCCGACATCGACAAACCGCTGATGGCCGACGCCGTCGGCACCACCGTCGGGGGCATCCTCGGCACGTCGACGGTCACCACCTACATCGAGTCGGCCGCCGGCGTCGAGGAGGGGGGGCGCACCGGCCTGACCGCCCTCGTCGTCGCCCTCCTCTTTCTGGCGTCGCTGGTGGTCGTCCCGCTGGCGGCGGCCATCCCGCAGTACGCCTCCCACATCGCCCTCGTCGTCATCGGCGTCGTGATGCTCGGCAACGTCGTCGAGGTGGCGTGGGACGACGTGAGTTACGCCATCCCCGCCGGCATGACCATCCTCGTGATGCCCTTCACCTACTCCATCGCCACGGGCATCGCGGCTGGCATCATCACCTACCCAATCGTGAAGGCCGCCCGCGGCGAGTGGGGCGACGTCAGCCCCGGGCAGTGGGTGCTCGCGGGCGCGTTCGTCCTCTACTACGTCGTGCGCACCAACACGCTCGCGTAGGGCGCCGCTCCGGCGCCCGGCGCGCACGAACCCGGTTGCCTCAAGTGGCTCGCCCCACTACGCCGACCCGATGACGCTGACGCTCTACGAACTCCCGGGCTGTCCGTACTGCGCGAAGGTGACGAACAAACTGGACGAACTCGACCTCGAATACGACTCGAAGGAGGTGCCGAGCGCTCACGCCGAGCGCACGGAAGTCGAGGAGGTCAGCGGTCAGACGGGCGTGCCGGTGCTCGTCGACGAGAGCGAAGGAGTCGAGGGGATGGCCGAGAGCGACGACATCGTCGCGTATCTCGACCGGACCTACGGCGCGCAGGCGGAGAACTAGCTCTCGGCGGGTTCGCCGCCGCGTTCCATCAGCAGGTCCCGCAGGTCGTCGGCGTCGCGCAGGTCGGCGAGTTCCTCTCGACTCACCAGCGCCGTCCCCTCGACGGCGTCGCGGTTGGCGCGCTCTTCGGTGACGTAGACCGAGCGGGTGCGGGTGACTTCGCCGAGCGAGGACATGATGCGCGCGCGTTTCTCCGCGCTCCGGGTGAACGCCGAGTGACCCGTCAGGAGGTTCTCCATGCCGCGGTTGCCGTCCTCGCTGACGGCCTTGAACGGCGCGCGGTTCGTCGGGTGGACGGTGAAGCCGACGCGCGCGAGGACCGCGAGGACGTGGTCGTCGTCGGGTGAGACGGCGGGGTCTTCGGGCGTCGGGTCGGCGTCGCGCACCTCCTCGGCGCCGTCTAACACCTCCACGGGGTCGCTGAACGGCCGGTCGAAGAGCTGTTCGAGCTGGATGGCCACCTCGATGCTGGCGTTCATGCCGTCTTCGTACTTCGAGACGGTGCGCCGGGAGACGCCGAGTTCGGTCGCCAGTCGGCCGAGACTCCAGCCGCGTTCCTCGCGTTCGTCCGCCAGCAGGTCGCCGTCGATGTTGACGTAGAGACCGCCGGGCGCCGCGTAGATGAGCGGCGGGACGTTCTCGACGAAGAGGTCGTAGGCGGTGTCGGGGTTGACGACCGGGATGCCGTGGCGGAAGTAGACCACCTCCGGTTTGAGGTCCTCGTCGCGGGTGCGAAGCCCGATGACTAGCGGCGTCGCCGAGAGATACGACCCCAGTCGACGCATCTCGACGCCCGTCGCGGCGTCGAGGCTGTCGACGTTGGCGAGTATCTTCACCAACAGCAGGTCCTCGCCACGACGGGCCGCGAGGTCGAAGCTCTTGGGACGAATCGAACACCGGTCGCTCACCACGAACTCCGCGTCTTCGAGCATCGCAGTGATGTTCTCGACCAGTGCGGCGCGGGACATACCGGGTGGTAAGCGGTCGCCTAAATATATAAGTTGTGTCGAAAAGCAACGTCACGTCGGGCGATTCGTCCCTGCGCCGCGACGCGAAACGGGTTTACCCGCTGAGGCGAGTAGGTCCCACGTGACGCTGGTGGGTCTCGACGACACCGACTCCCGCGACCGCGGGATGTGTACGACCTACGTGGCGACGCGACTCGCGGCGGCCATCGAGGCGGCCGGCGGGTCCGTCTCGGAGCGTCTGCTGGTCCGACTCAATCCGGCGGTCGAACACAAGACCCGCGGCAACGCCGCCCTCGCCGTCGAGACGGACCTCGACCCCGGGACGGCGTTCGACCTCGCGTGTGCCGAAGTCGACCGGTTCGCGGAGGTGGCCGACCCGCGAACGAGTCCGGGCGTCGTCGTCGCCGGCGACGTCCCCGACGCAGTCGCCGACTTCTCCCGTCGCGCCCTCCACGAACTGGTGACCGTCTCCGAGGCCGTCGCCCTCGCCGACGACGCCGGCTACCGCCACCGCGGATGGGCCGGCGGGCGGGGTCGAATCGGCGCCCTCGCGGCCGTCGGCGCCCCCGACGCCTTCGAGACGTGGACCTACGAACACCTCTCGTACCGCGAACTCGACCGGTGCGGGACGCCCCGCGAGGTGGCGTCCGACTCGGTGTTCGCCGCCGCCGACGAGGGATACCCCGAGGCGTGGGACACCGTCGACCGCGTCGAAGGCGAGGCGGTCTGCGTGCCCGCCGCGCCCGGTCCCATCCTCCATGGCATCCGCGGCGACGACCCCGAGACGGTCCGGTCGGTCGCGGCGGCCATCGAGAGCGAACCCGTCGACCGCGCGGCCACGTTCCGCACGAATCAGGGCACCGACGCCCACCTGCGGCCGGGAACGGTGGGTTCACTCCGCGACGACCGGGCCTACCGGGTCGACGGCGTCGTCGCCACCGCACCCGAGACGCGGGCGGGCGGCCACGTCTTTCTCACCCTCCGGGGGGGCGCCGACGCCGACGCCGACGCCGACCTCCCCTGCGTGGCGTTCGAACCGACAAAGCGCTTCCGCGACCGGGTGCGGGCGCTCCGGCCCGGCGACCGCGTGACCGTCTGTGGCGAGGTGGGCGACGGCACGCTGAAACTCGAAAAGTTCGCCGTTCGGGACCTCGTGCGGACCGAACCGGCGGTGCCGACCTGTCCCGAGTGCGAGCGGTCGATGGAGAGCGCCGGGCGCGGGCAGGGTTACCGGTGTCGGGACTGTGGCACGTCGGCGCCCGGCACGGTCGACCGACCGGTCGACCGCGCCCTCGAACCGGGGTGGTACGAGGTGCCGCCCTGTGCGCGCCGGCACGTCGCCAAACCGCTGATTCGCGGCGGATTCGACGCCCAGACCCACCCCGAACGCTGAGCGTATGGGGTCCTTTCGGGAGTTCAGGCGGTGCGTACCCTCCGGTAATCGGCGAATAGGCAAGAGGGAGGGGCGAGAGACTAGCACCGATGTCCGTCCCGTCCACGCGGAGGGTCGGCCGATGAGTTCGGCCGACGACCGGGAGGCCGCCGAGAGCCGAGCGCTCGACCGCTGGCCGCGGATCGACCTCGACCACGTCATCGAAGCCAGCGAGGACGTACGCCAGTGTACGATGTATCCGTCGAGTACGAACGAAGACCAGCGACTCACGGCGTGGATAACGGCCGACGAGGGCGCCTACGTCGGCATCGACGACGTGCGCTAGGTCTTCAGACCGCTCCCCGTCAAGGGGACCACCACGTCGGCGTCGGCGTCGAGGACGCCCCGGTCGCGGTAGGCGAGGAGACCCGCCGGTCCCGTCGCCGCCGTCGGTTCGACGTCGAAGCCGTGCCGACCGAGTTCGGCGTGGGTCTCGCGCACCGCCTCGCCCGACAGCGAGATGGCGTCGCCGTCCGTCGCCTCGATGGCCCGGTCTATCTCCGCGCGCCGGACCGGCGACCGGATTTGGATGCCGTCGGCGGCGTCGTTTTCCCCCTCGCTCTCCCCGTGTCTGTCGGCGGCGACGGGGTCGTAGCCGGCGGCCTGCACCCCGAGGAGGCGCGGCATCGAGTCGGTCCACCCCGCCTCGACGAGTGCGCGAAAGCCGCGGTAGGCGCCGAGAAAGAGCGTACCGTGGCCGAGTGGCGTCACGACGGCGTCGGGCACCGACCAGTCGCGGGCCGCCGCCACCTCGTAGGCGAACGTCGCGGTGCCGGCGAAGAAGGCGGGGTTCCACGCGTGACTCGCGTACCAGCCCTCGCCCGCCTCGACGGCGTCGAGACAGGCGTCGGTGACGGCCGCCCGGTCGCCCTCGATTCGGACGGGCGTCGCGCCCGCCGCCTCGATGGCCCGGAGTTTCGACGCCTTCGCCGACGCCGGAACGTAGACGTCGGCGTCGAGACCCGCGCGGGCGGCGTAGGTGGCGACGGCGGCGCCCGCGTTGCCCGAGGAGTCCTCGACGACCGTCTCGGCGCCCACCTCGACGGCCCGCGAGACCACCGTGGTCGCGCCCCGGTCTTTGAAACTCGCCGTCGGGGTGACGTACTCCAGTTTGAACGCGGCGTCCCACGCGGGGGCGTCGACCAGTGGCGTCCACCCCTCGCCGAGGGTGGCGTGGGGGACCACGGGGAGGAACGACTCGAACGCCCAGAGACCGCGAGCGAAATCGAGGTCCGACCGCGCGGGCGCCGGTCCGTCGGGACGCGGCGGGTCGGCGAAGTCGAGTGGCGCCCCGCAGGTACACCGCCAGCGGTCGTCGTAGGTGCGGCCACAGGCGGGACAGGCGAGACCGGCGGGCATCAGTAGGTGTCGAGGTTGGTCGCCACCGAACAGACGTACTCGCCGGTCGCCACCTGCGGGAGGCGCCGGCACCGCCAGAAGACGCCCTCGTCGTCGGCGGTGACGCGACTCTTGAGACTGCCGAAGGGGTCGGTCACCTCGAACAGCGGTTGGCCGGGTTCGACGTCGTCGCCGAGGTCGGCCCGGAATCGGACGAGACCGCCCGTCGGCGACCCGTACTGGTCGAAGGACTTCGCGCGCACCTGCGGTTCGGTCTCCGCTTCGCCGTCGAGGAAACCGTACCCCCGGAGGACGTTGAACACGCCGTCGACGCCCTTGCGGATGCTCGCCTCGTCCCAGCCGACGGCGCCGCCGAGTTCGGGGTCGACCGCCGGGATGCCGTCGTCGGGCGCGACGCGGGCGAGTTGCCCGTTCGGTCCCTTCTGGTCGAGGATGTAGCCACAGCCGAAGGTCTTCGCCAGGTCGAGACACTTCGAGTGGAGTCGGTGGCGAAGCCCACACCGGACGCGCACCTCGTCTATCATGCGACTGGTCGAGCCCTGATGCAGGTCGAGGACGAGGTCGGCGTCGCTGGCGACGCCGTAGGTGGCGGCGGCGATTCGCTCGCTCGACGTGCCGTTCTCGTCGCCGGGGTACGCCCGGTTCATCTTGGTGTCGTCGATGGGATTGCGGTGCTGGGCCACCTGGAACGCGTGGTAGTTGACGATGCCGACCAGAACCACCGTCCCCGCGAGTTCCTCCGGGTCGAGTTTCGGGACGACCCGCTGGACGACGCCGACGCCGTTGAGTTCGTCGCCGTCGCTCGCGGCCTGTACGTAGAGCGTCTTCCCCTCGCGTGCCCCCTCGACGACCGCTACCGGGAGACCGAACGTCGCGCCGTCGCGCGTCTCGCCGACGACCAGGCGGCCCGTATCGGTCGTTCCGGGCGACGCGTCCGCACTTCCCACCGAAGTCATTGTTCGAATCATAGGCCCTTCCCCTTTTAGCGGTTCGGTCCTCGGTAAGCCACGGCGGGGGACGCGACGGTAGGATTATTACCCGGTCGGTCGTTGACCGGTCATGGCCCGCGACGCCGACGCGAGCGTTCGCGCGACGCTCCGGCGACTGCTCGCTCTCGACGGCGACGTTCTCGTCCTCTCGCTCGCCATGTTCGCGTTCAGCCTCGGCTTCCAGATGACCGGGCGGTACATGCCGCGGTATCTCAGCGTCCTCGGCGCGGGCAGTCTCACCATCGGTCTCTACGGCAGTTTCGGCAACCTCGTCAGCGCCGTCTACCCCTACCCCGGCGGCGCGCTCTCGGACCGCATCGGCTCCCGGACGGCGCTGACGCTGTTCGGTCTCGCCTCCACCGTCGGCTTCGGCTGTTGGTATCTCGCCGCCACCCTCGCCGGCGTCTCCCTCGGCCCGACGAACCTCGGGGTCCTCCTCGTCTTCGCCGGTCTCCTGTTGGCACAGGCCTGGAAGTCCTTCGGACTGGGCGCGACGTTCGCCGTCGTCAAACAGAGCGTCGACCCGGAGCGACTGGCGACGGGCTTTGCCAGCACCGAAACCGTCCGCCGGACGGCGTTCCTGCTCGGTCCGCTCGTCGCCGCCGCCCTCCTCGCGCGCTTTGCGTTCGCCGTTGGCTTCCGGTACGTCCTGCTGGTCGCTCTCGCCTTCGGCGCGGCGGGCACCGTCGTCCAACACCGCCTCTACGACGCGAGCGAGGACTCCTTCGGGACGTCCTTCGCGGGCGTCGAGAGCGTCGTCTCCGACCTCCGCGCGATGCCCGCCCCCCTCCGACCCCTGCTGGTCGGCGATACGCTCGTCCGCTTCGCCAACGGCATGGTCTACGTCTTTTTCGTCATCGTCGTCACCGAGTTCCTCGGCGTCGGCGCCACCCTGCCCGTGGTGGGCCACCTGAACCCCGACGCCTACTTCGGCGTCCTCCTCGCCGTCGAGATGGCCGTCGCACTGGCGGTGATGGTGCCGATGGCCGCCCTCGCCCGTCGCGTCGGCCTGAAACCCGTCGTCGCGCTCGGCTTCGCCGTCTACGCCGTCTTCCCCGCCCTGCTCATCTCCGCGCCCCCGGACGCGGCGGTCCTCGCGCTCCTCTTTGCCCTCTCGGGGCTTCGCTTCGCCGGGCTTCCCGCGCACAAGGCGCTCATCGTCGGTCCCGCCGAAGCCAACGCCGGCGGCCGCGTCGTCGGGTCGTACTACCTCGCGCGCAACGTGGTGGTGATTCCGAGCGCCGCCGTCGGCGGGTGGCTCTACGGCGTCTCGCCGCGACTGGCCTTCGGCGTCGCCACCGTCGTCGGCCTCGTGGGCACGGGGTATTTCCTCCTCCGGGGCGAGGAGTTCGACGCCTACGCGTAGGCGCGGACCGACGGGGCTTTGGTCGTCCCGCGCGAGGCCTCTCCCGTGACCGAGCAACCGAATCCGCCCGAGCGACCGCCCGGCGCGGGGTTGGCGCGGGCGTTGCACGTCCGCCGGAACGCCGCCCTCGGCGCCGCGACGGGGGTGGCACTCGCCGTCGTCGTCTACCTCGGGCGCGTCTTCGAGGTGCTCGGCCCGGTCGCGGGCACGCGGACCTACCCCGTCGTCGGCCCGGCGGGGTGGTTCGTCCTGCTCGGGTTCGTCCTCGCGGCGTCGACGGCGCTGTTGGTGACGGCGCTGTTGACGCTCGCGTCGGCCTACCGGCTGACGCGCCAGCTCTAGTCCGTCTCGCCCGCGAGGTCGCGCAGGCGGTCGGCGCCCGAGCGGGTACCCTTGGCGATGAGGGCGTCGCCCGCGTGGACGGCCGTCTCGGGCCCGGGCGAGAGCACCCAGTCGCCGCCGCCACGGCGGATGGCGATGACGCGCATGCCCGTCTCGGTTTTGACCTGTAGTTCGCCGAGCGTCGCGCCCGCGAGCGTGCTCTCGGGGGCGACGGTGGCGCGGACGATGACCTCGTCGGACTCCTCGACGGCGGCGGCGACGACGGGGTGGGTGTCGAGTCCCCTGAGGACGCCCTCGCTGATTTCGAGGGCGGCGTCGCTGATGACCTCGGTGGCGCTTGCGAGGTGGACCAACCCCCGCAGGGAGATGGGGTCCTCGACGCGCCCGGCCGCGCGCAACACCCACGCCTCGAAGCGGGACTTGAGCGCGTCCACCTCGGCTTCCAACTCCACGACCTCCTCGGCGACGCCTTCGCTGTCGAACAGCACCGACCCGTAGGCCAGGTCCACCGCGAGTTCGCTCATGTTTTTCATCAGGACGATGGAGTCGACCGCGCGGTCCAGGTCGTCGATGGTGGACTCGACGGGTTCGGGCGGGGCGTAGGCGTCGCCGGTGACCGCCTCGTAGACGGACGTGAGCGACTCCTCGGTCCCCCGGAGCAACGCCACGTCGCCGGCGGCGAGGGTGGAGTCGCCGTCGGGGTTGACCACCCACTCGCCCTCCCGGCGGATGGCGATGACGCGCACGCCCGTCTCGGTTTCGAGGTTGCTGTCGCCGAGGGTCCGGCCGGCGTAGGGGGAGTCGGCCGCGACTTCCGCGCGCACCACCGTCTCGACGGCCTCCGGGATGGCCGTCCGCATCGCCTCGGGGACGCCGATGTCCTCGAGGACCACCTTGGCGATGTCGCCGGCGGCGTCGCTCACCTTCTCGGCGGCGCCGACGACGCCGAGGACGGGCGCGAGGGCTTCTGCGTCCTCGGGGCTTCTGGCCGCCATCAGGAGACTCATCCGCGCCTGTAACTGCAGGACGTCCATGCGCTCTTCGAGTTCCAGCACCTCGGCGGCCACCTCGTCGCTCCCGTGGAGCACCGCCGAGTACGCGAGGTCGATGAGCAGTTCGGCGGTGTCTTTCATCTCCACGAGGACGGCCTTCACGCTGACCGGCTCGTACTCCACGTCCCCGGGGTCCATACGCCACTCCCTACCGGCGGCGCGGGTAAAAGGATTGTCGGGAATTTCCCGGCGAACGGGGTGGAAAACGGTAACGCTTTTTGGAGACCGACCGAAATTCTCCGAACATGTCCGAGGAGGTCAAGCGAGGTCTGGAGGGCGTCTTAGTCGCCGAATCCGAACTCAGTTTCATCGACGGCGACGCGGGCAAACTGGTGTATCGCGGCTACGCCATCGAGGACTTCGCAAAGGAAGCCAGCTACGAAGAGGTACTCTACCTCCTCTGGAACGGCGGGTGGCCGACCCGGTCGGAGCTAGAGACGTTCGCCGACCGGCTGGCGTCGAACCGCGAACTCGCGCCGGGGGTCTACGAGACCATTCGGGAACTCGCCGAACAGGACGAGACGCCGATGGCGGCGCTCCGGACGGTCACGTCGATGTTGTCGGCGTACGAACCCCAGACGGGGTCGAAAGACAAGAAGACCGTCCTCTCGAAGGGCGCACGCCTCACCGCGAAGATGCCGACCATCGTCGCGGCGTTCGACCGCATCCGCAACGGCGACGACCCCGTCGCCCCGCGCGAGGACCTCGACCACGCCGGCAACTTCCTCTACATGCTCAACGGCGAGGAACCCGACGACGTGGCGGCGGCCACCTTCGACACCGCACTCGTCCTCCACGCCGACCACGGCCTGAACGCCTCGACGTTCGCCGCGATGGTGACCGCCTCGACGCTCTCGGACCTCCACAGCGCCGTCACGAGCGCAATCGGCACGCTCGCCGGCGGGCTTCACGGCGGCGCCAACCAGAACGTCATGAAGATGCTCAGGGAGATAGAGGAAAGCGCGAAGGACCCCACCGAGTGGATCGCCGACGCCATCGAGAGCGGTCGGCGCATCCCCGGATTCGGCCACCGCGTCTACAACGTCAAAGACCCCCGAGCGAAGATACTCGCCGAATACTCCGAAGACCTCGGCGAGGCCTCCGGCGACACCCACCTCTACGAGTATTCGGTCGCCATCGAGGAGTACATGGCCGAACACAAGAACATCGCGCCGAACGTCGACTTCTACTCGGCGTCGATGTACTACCAGATGGGCATCCCCATCGACGTCTACACCCCCATCTTCGCCGTCTCGCGGGTCGGCGGGTGGATAGCCCACGTCCTCGAACAGTACGACGACAACCGCCTCATCCGGCCGCGCGCGCGGTACGTCGGTCCCCGTGACCAGACGTTCGTCCCCCTCGACGAGCGGTAGGGCGCCGAAAGAGGGACGGTTCGCGCCCGCGAACGACGGACCATGGACGTCTTCGTCTACGGCACGCTCACGGAACCCCGGCGCGTCGAGACGGTACTCGACTCCTACGTCTTCGTCGGTCCCGTCGTCCTGACGGGTCTCCACCCGGTCGACGGGACGTATCCGACGCTGGCGCCCGGCGGTGAGACGGCCGGGCGCCTCTTCCGAACGACCGAACTCGACGCCCTCGACGACTACGAAGGCGTCGGGGATGGCCTGTACGTCCGCGCGACCGTCCCCGGACCCGACGGCGAGGTGGCCCTCTACGTCGGCGACCCCGACGCCCTCGACGTCGCCGAGCGAGTCGAATGGCCCGGAGACGGCGACTTCGCCGCCCGCGTTCGCCGGTATCTCGACGCCAGCGACGCGTCGGTGCGACCGTTAGATTCTTAACACGATTCGGCCGTCCGTCGCCCGTCCGACGCGCGCACTACCTCGCTTCCGTCTCTCACTTTCACTTTCACCGCGCCTTCCTAACGTTTATGTACCCCTCTCTCCAAGGAATAGACGCACGTCACACGCGTGCATTCCCCTTTCGCGGAGATAAACGGTTAACAGCCACGCCCGGAAATGGCGTGTATGCTCTCGTTCGACGACGTGGTCGACGCCCGCGACCGGGTGTCGGAAGTCGCGCGGCGGACGCCACTCGAATACTCTCACGCGTTCTCGGAGATGACCGGTGCGGAGGTCCACCTGAAGTTGGAGAACTTCCAGCGCACGGGCGCCTTCAAGATTCGGGGCGCGATGAACCGCATCGCCACGCTCTCCGAGGAGGCGAGGGCGGCGGGCGTCGTGACCGCGAGCGCCGGCAACCACGCACAGGGCGTCGCACTGGCGGCGACGCGGGCGGGCGTCGACGCGAAAATCGTGATGCCCGAACACGCGCCCGTCTCGAAGGTGAAAGCCACCGAGCGCTACGGCGCGGAGGCGGTCCTCTACGGCGCGGACTACAGCGAGGCACAGGCCGAGGCCCACCGCATCGAACGCGAGGAGGGTCGGACGTACGTCCACGCCTTCGACGACGAGATGGTGATGGCCGGGCAGGGCACCATCGGTCTCGAAATCGTCGAGGACTGCCCCGAGGTCGAGACGGTCATCGTCCCCATCGGGGGCGGCGGTCTCATCTCCGGCATCGCCACGGCGGTGAAAGCACAGGTGCCCGACGCACGCGTCGTCGGCGTGCAGGCCGAGGGGGCCTCCAGTGCCGCCGAGTCGCTCCAGAAAGGCGAAATCTACGAGCGCGACAGCGTCGACACAATCGCCGACGGCATCGCCACCCGGCGCATCGGCGACCTGACCTTCGAGGTCATCAAAGAACGCGTCGACGACGTGGTGACCGTCGACGACGAGTCCATCGCCATCGCGCTGACCTACCTGCTCGAACGGCACAAGGCACTGGCGGAGGGCGCGGGCGCCATCTCCATCGCCGCCTTGCTGTCGGGCGCGGTCGACTACGAACAGGGCGAAGTCGTCGTCCCCGCCATCTGCGGCGGCAACATCGACCTGAACGTCCTGACGACGGTGGTGATGCGCGGACTGGTGGCCACCGGGCGCTACCTCCGGTTCCGCACCATCCTCAAAGACCAACCCGGCGCCCTGGTCGCCCTCGGCGAAATCATCGCCGAACACCGCGCGAACATCACCGCCTTCCACCACGACCGCACCTCGCGGGACGTGGCGATGAACGACGCGCGGGTCGAACTCGAAGTCGAGACGCGCGGCCCGGACCACGTCGACGACCTGTTGGCGGCCCTGCGCGCACACGGCTACGACGTCGAAATCGTCAACGGGTACGAGATGTCGGTTTGACGGAAAACCGACGGATGGCGACGGGGCGAGCGGAGATTTGGCGGGAGTGACCACTTTTAAGCGGCCGGGGAGTGACCCGACGACCATGAAGCGAACCATCAGCACCGACGCGGCGCCGGCGGCCGTCGGCGCGTACAGTCAGGCGACGACGAACGGTTCGGTCCTCTTCACGGCGGGCCAACTCCCCCTGACGACCGACGGCGAACTGCTCGACGACGCCGACGTCACCACGCAGACCGAACAGGCACTCGACAACGTGATGGCCATCCTCGCCGAGGAGGGCGCGGACGCGAGCGACGTGTTGAAGATGACCATCTTCCTCGACGACATCGACGACTTCGACGAGATGAACGAGACGTACGGCACCTACTTCGAGGAAGAGCCGCCGGCGCGAAGCGCCATCGAGGTGGGCAACGTCCCCAAGGGTGCGGCGCTCGAAGTCGAGGCCATCGCCGACGTGGAGTGACGCCTCGCCACACGTCGAGTCTCCTGTGGGGTGCGGTCGGCGTCTTCGCCTTCCTCGTCCTCGCACAGGGGTACCGACTCCTCGTCGGACCGTTGGGCGCCGGCGTCGCCGTCCTCGTCGCCGTCGCGGTTCTCGTCGTCGCCGTGACCGCCGCGCTCACCTACGCGCTCACCCCCCGAGTACGGCGAAACGGAAGGACTTAACACGGCGAGCGAGGTACGTCTCATCGCCTGCCGGGATGGCCGAGTGGTAAGGCGCACGCCTGGAAAGCGTGTTCCCTCTGGGATCCAGGGTTCAAATCCCTGTCCCGGCGTTCTGCCGACTGTCACACCGCCAGCGAGGCGTCTCGTCGCCGAGCGACTCGGTGCAGTCGGCGAACGGGACGGCAGGATTCGAATCACGCGAGACGAGCGACGCGAGACGCGAACGACGTGAGCGTCTCGGCGGGCGAACGGCGACGCCGTGAGACAGCGAGTCTCGCCATCGGGTTCAAATCCCTGTCCCGGCGTTCTGCCGACTGCGAGAATCGACGTGGCGTACTCGCTACTGTCGGACCGCTACTCACTTTTCGACGTCGTTCTCGGCCCACGAGAGCGCCGAGAACGGCGCTCGACCGGTGAGCTTCGGAGAAAGGTTCATGAGGGAGGCCGGCGTCGGTACGCGTGACAATGCCTGACACGAAGAGTGGTCGAGAACGGAAGGGACGGAACAAGCGCGCGCAGTTGCGTCGACGCCTCTACCGGCAGGAACTCGAAGCCCTGGACGCCGACGACGACCTCCCCGATTTCGGTGCGGACGACGAGGAGTACCCCCGTCCCTGAGTGCGGCGCTCTTATACACGCCCCGGTCCAATCGGACCGTGTGCCACTTCGTGCGAACTACGCGACGATCTACGTCGGTGCGCGTCTCGGACCGGCGGTGAACAGTCTCGACCTCGACTGGGCCGTCGACGCCGGTGACGAGACCGACGAGTACGAGTTCCACGTCCCGACGCCGGCGGCGACCGACGGCTACGTCGGCATTCAGGCGTTCGACGTCGAGGAGTACGGCCACGAGATATACGTCAACGGCGACCCGATGAGCGGGTTCGACATCCCGCCGAACGACGGGTGGCAGTACTGGGTCGACACCCTCACCGGCGTCTCCCTCCACGAGGGAGCCAACCACCTGCGCATCGCGCGCGACACCGACACCGACGACTCCTTCGCCGTGGGCACGGTGACCGTCCACTGGAAGGAACCAATCGAAGAGTGATATATAAACGCCGCCGTCGCTTCGACTCTCGCCAGCGTCGAACGTCGTGATAACGATTACCAAACTGACGGCGCCCGGGGTGCAGTCCGGCGATTTTCTCGGAACGCTCGCGTCGCCGCCGCCGCGTCGCGTCGCTCCGTACCACTTCTTTTATATAGAAGGACAAACAATCCCTCGGTGAGTCATGAGCCAGCGAATGCAGGGCCAGCCGATGGTCATCATGGGCGAGGACGCACAACGCGTCAAGGACCAGGACGCCCAGGAGTACAACATCTCGGCGGCCCGTGCGGTCGCGGAGGCGGTACAGTCGACGCTCGGACCGAAAGGGATGGACAAGATGCTCGTCGACTCGACGGGCGGCGTGACCGTCACCAACGACGGCGTGACCATCCTCCAGGAGATGGACATCGACAACCCG
>JBDGTR010000048.1:0-25708 GCA_042216635.1 Haloplanus sp.
TTGAGGGAAGTTGCTTCCTGCTGGCGAACTAATCTCGAACGTGCAATAGGGTATACTGCTGTGGATGCTTGCCGTATCCGGCTACACGCGTCGTCTCTTCTATCAACGACGTGTTCACGAGCTGGTCGAGTTTGCGGTACACCGTCGACAGGGGGAGTCCACACTGTTCGGCCAGTTCCTTCGCCGTCGACGGGTCGTTTGCCGCACAGAGGATCGAGCGGGCGGATTCGTTACTCAGAAGCGTCAAAACGGACGTATCCGCCTCGATGAGGAACGTCGAGGTAGTGGATGCAAACGGAACGTCGGACCCACTCGTCGCGGTGTCGTTTTCGGACTCCATGGGGTATCGACGTACGCCGTACACGTCCAAAAACCACGAGCTTCGATGTGCAAGGCGCCGACGTGCTCTCCGTTCGATTTCCGGTCGCCAACGTCGTCCCCACGGCCGACCCCTCGCGCTCGGTCGAGCCGACGACTGCGACGCGGTCCGGCGTGAACGGAGTCGCTATAGTAGAATTTGAAACGATTTTCACATCGAGCGGGGACCGGCCCCCGGTCGAGTGAGCACTGACTTTCAAATTCTACTATAGCTCACGCATCGGCGGTCTCCGGTTCGAACGTGAGAATCGTGCTCTCGTCTTCGAGTTCCTCGGTGCCGAGAACGACGGCGTCGCCGATGGCGACCCCCTCGCTCCCGCGGAGCTGTCCGGTGAGCTGGACCCCCTCCTCGAAGGTGGCCACGACGACGGTGTAGGGCGTTTTCCCGTCGAACTTGGGGGTCGTCACGTGAATCTCCGTGAACGACGCGACGGTCGCCGTCGCCGAGAGCGGGCGTTCGGTGAGCGACGAGGCGCCACACGCCGGACAGAGCGTGCGCGGCCGGAGCGCGACGGTCCCGCACGACTCGCATTCGAGATACGACTGCTCGCCCGCCTCGACCGCGTCGACGAGGGCCGTGTACCATGCGGGCATCTCAGTCCCTCCCCAGTACGTGCACGACGGCACTCGCACCGCTCCCACCGACGTTGTGAGCGAGTGCGACCTCGGGGTCGTCGACCTGATTCGGGTGGCGTCCTTCGAGCTGTTTCGTCAGCTCGACGACCTGTTCGACGCCGGTGACGCCGACCGGATGCCCCTTCGCCAGCAGGCCCCCGGAGGTGTTGACGGGCACGCGCCCGTCGAGGGCAGTCTCGCCGTCGACGGCGCCGCGGACGCCCTCGCCGCGTTCGTAGAGACCGAGCGCTTCGAGGGCCATCACCTCGGCAATCGTAAAGCAGTCGTGAACCTCACAGACGTCGACGTCCTTCGGCTCGATGGCCGCTTGGTCGTACGCGTCTCGGGCCGCGCGTTCGGCGGCGGGCGTCCGCGAGAGGTCGGCGCGGTCCTGGAGCGCGACCGAATCACTCGACTGCCCACTCCCGAGAATGGTGACCGACGCATCGAGGTCGTGTTCCCGGGCGTAGTCGTCGCTGACGAGGACCACCGCGCTCGCCCCGTCGGAGATGGGACAGCAGTCCAGCAGGCCGAGTGGACTCGCAATCGTCTTCGAGTCTACCACGTCGCCGACGTCGATCTCCTCGTGGAACTGGGCGATCGGATTGTCGACGCCGTTGGCGTGGTTCTTGACCGCCACGGCGGCGAGGTCCTCGCGTGTGGCGCCGAACTCGTCCATGTACGCGCGGGCCATGAGCGCGTAGATACCCGGGAACGTGAGTCCGACCTCGTTTTCGTACTCGTTGTCCGCGGCGTTCGCAAGCTCGTCCGTGATCGACTCCGTTCCGACGGTGTACATCATCTCGCACCCGCCGACGAGTACCACGTCGGCGACGCCGGCGTCGATGACGTGGGTGGCCGCGCGAACGGCCGCCCCGCCGGAGGCACACGCGCTCTCGATGCGCACGGAGGCCGCCTCGCGCGCGCCGACCGCGTCCGCCATCAGCGCGCCCATGTGGCCCTGGTCTTCGACGATGTCGCCCATGAAATTCCCGACGTAGAGGGCGTCGACGTCGGTGGCTGTGATCGATGCGTCCTCGAAGGCACCGGCCGCCGCTGTGCTGAACAGTTCGCGAGAGGACGACTCGGGGTGTTTCCCGAACGCCGTGCTTGCGACGCCGGCAATCTGTACTCCCATGGTACGGTTCGATTCTCGCTCGAGCGGCTAAGGTCCGCGCTGACTTCTTATCGTCGGGGAAGAGTCACAAAGGCTATCTACGGAGTCGACGCCCTCCGGGGAAACGAGAACCTCCACCGTCCCTGAACTCGTGCACACGAGCACGAACATTCAGCCGACGGTTCGAGATCGATACAGAATCAGTCATATATAAATTCGTTTCAAAATACGATCATACTCTGTTCTGATTTCTATCGCGTTTGCATCGAACAGAGCGGTCGTGGCGACGGCAGGCGTCTTTCAGTAGCGTCGCGCCGTCGAGTGAAAATACGGCGTTAGCGGACCACCACGTCTCGTTCGCACCTCGGACATTCGATTCCGTAACAGCAATTATACCCGAAATTTGTGGAAGAAAAACCGTGTAATTGCTTTATCTCGACGCGTTCAAAGTCGTATGTGCAGTTCGCCCTCGGATCGACGGTGTCGATTCCCCGGTGCGTCGAATCGCAGTTCCACCGACGTGAGCCGGACGTCGGCCATTTTTCGTCTCGATGTCGCCTTCGTGAACGCAGTCGTTCGTGAACGCGACGAACGCCGGAATCGGCTCGGTCTCTCAAACATATTGAAAATTGATACAGTATTTTGAACGGATACTCTTGGAGGAGCAGTCGCTGGAGGAGTCCTTCGACGCTCCCGATTCGGCTTCGTCGTGGCGGTGGACTCACGCCGGGAGCCGGTCCATGCGTTCGAGGGAGCCAAGACACCCGGTGGTGACCAGAAGCAAGAGCGCGGCCACCCCGAAGACCTGATCGTACGAGTACCCGCTCTCGACGAGCCACCCGACCACGGCAGAACCGAGCGCCTGCGTCACCATCGCCGTGGAACTGAACACGGCGTAGGCACTCGCGCGCGAGCGGTCGGGAAGCGCGTCGAGGAGGTACGTATCGACTGCGGGATACAGCGCGTGGGCGAAGAACCCGACGCACGTCGTGAGCAACACGAGCAGAAACAGGCCGTCGACTACGGTCACGAGGTACACGCAGACGCTGAACGACCCGACGATGCCGAGAATGTACGGCACCCGTGAGAATCGCTCCGCGAGATTGCCGCCGACGTAGAACGCCGGGACGCCCGCCACGAAAACGAGCGTCAGAAGCGCTCCGGCTTCCTGACCACTGAGAGCTTTCGACTGCATGTACAGTTCGTAGAAGTTGAACAGCCCCTGCCAGACGAACATCGAGAACCCACCGATTGCCAGCGCCGTGACCACGAGTCGCCACTCGGAAAACGCCCCGGCGACGAACCGGCGGTCGGCCGTCCCCGCCCGTGGGAGCTCGGTTCGGCGACTGGAGTACGCGGCGTACACCGTGGCTAGCGCCGCGAGACCGGAAATCGTCCACAGCGACGTTCGCCAGTTGATCCGCAGTGCGAGTGCGACGAACGGGGCGGCGGCCACGGCGGCTAGCTGGCTCGAAGCCCCGTGAATGCCCATCATCCGGCCGACCCGCTTCGGATAGAGTTCGCTCAGGAACGGATGGGCCGAGACGAAGTAGACGCCGGACCCGATTCCCATGAGAAACGCCCCTCCCATCAGGCGGGGCACCGTCGTCGCAGTGGCCGCGATACCTGCCGAGAGCGAGAGCACGGCTCCGGACCCCACGATGACCGGATGGCGTGGAACCTTCGTGAGTAGCCATCCCGTCGGGAGACTCGGGGCCGCACTCCCGATCCAGGTCACCGTCACGATGAGACCAGCAGTGGCCTCGCCGATGGAAAACTCCCTGATGAAGACGTCGAGTAACGGTGCGTAGACGACCCTGGCGAGGTTCAACAGAAAGACGAGCACGCAGAGGGAGCTAAAGAGCCGCTTTCGGGACACAGAGCTGATATCTCCGGACGAGCACTCAAGTGTTGTGAAACCGGAGGTGTTGGTCCCGAACGTCGCCGTGCCACGGCTCTCTCCGGGAGCGTCGGTGCGCTATCGCGGTGAGGCGAACGTGAGCCACGACTGCGGGTTCTGCGTGCAGATCTGCTCGACCGTCGACGCGTCTACCCCCCGTCCCTGGATCATCGACCGTACGTTTCGCGGGACGTGCGTGTAGCCGTACCCCCCGTACGCAGTGTACTGGACCTTGTTGCAGACGTCGTGTGAGAACAGCAACTGCTCTGCGTAGCCGTCGGCGATGAGCGACGTCGTGAACTCCAGACGTTGCGTATCGGGCATGTAGGCGTCGTCGTACTGGTCGAGGTGGAGTTCGTGCCCCCAGAGGTCGTACTCGAGGTACGCCCCTCTGTCGGCCAGTTGCCGCTGGTAACTCCGGTCCTCGTACACTGTACGGTCCATGTGACAGAGCGCGACGCGCTCCGGCGGTAGCCCTTCCGCTTCGACGACGTCCAGAATTTCGAGCCCCCACCGTGAAGACGGATACGTTCGGTCGCGCTGGGAGTGAGGCGTCCGGCCCGGCGGATGGACCGCGAGTGGCGCACCGGTCTCGCTGGCCGCCCGGGCGGCCCCGCGGAGGACGCGTTCTTCGGCGTCGTGGATGTGCCCGCTGAGCCCGATTTCGCCGATGACGCCCGCACGGACGTCCGTCCCGTCGATACCGGAACGGACGTCGCTGACGAACTCCGCACGGATGTCGTCGACCGACAGCCTCTCGATCCGGTCGGGGTGGAACGGTGCCGTGTAAATCGCGGTGCCGTGGACGCAGTGCAGGCCGAGTTCGCGTGCGATGCCGCTGACCCGCTGTGGGTCGCCGCCGACGTGTTTGGGAGTCACGTCGACGAGTGTCCGTCCCCCCGCACGGACGAACCGACCGAGCTCTGCGCGTGCCGTCTCGGGGTCGCCGAGACGGCGATTGTCCTCGTGACGCATCGGATTCCGCCGGACGTACCAGAGCGTGTCCATCGAGACCGGTTCCCGAGCGACGCGTCGTTCGACGCCCGAGGCAGGCAACGGCGTCTCGTTCCCGGTGAAGTCGATGAACACGTGTTCGTGGGGCAGGGTCAGTCCGAGCGTCTCGGGACTCCGTCGTCCCTCGGTGGTGACGACGTGTCCCGTATCTGTCGACATACCGCGTCAGATGTCGGTCACGCACAAATAGCTTCGCCGCCGGTGGCGACGGCGTCGAGAACCGTCGAACCGGCGTCGTCACGTGTGACGATTCTGGCCGCTCGGTCGTGTGAGCGGGTAGTTCAGGGGAAGCTGAGGGTGCAGGGCGGGAAAAACTATTTGTCGGTCGACCGAGACCCGTCGATATGGCCGTTGATACCCTCATCGTGGGTGGGACTGTCGTCTCGCCGGAGACGACGCGGCGAACCAGCGTCGCTATCGACGACGGGAAAATCGTGGCCGTCGGCGCGCGTGACGCGCTTCCATCGGCGTCGACCGTCATCGACGCGACGGACAGAGTCGTCATGCCCGGCGTCGTCGACCCGCACGCACACATCGACGACATGTTCTCGATGGATAGCTACGAGTCGGCGACTGCCGCCGCGGCGCTCGGCGGCGTCACGACCTGTATCGACTTCGGCTGGCAGGCCTGGGTCGGTGAGGACAGCCCCTTCGACACCGAACGACCGCTCATGGACGGCGTGGACCGCAAACGCGCCAAAATCGACGACGCTATCGTCGACGTGGGTCTCCACGGCGGCATCACCCGCGAGGACCCGGCGGTTCTCGACGAACTCGACGCGGCGGTCGACGCGGGCGTCACGTCGTTCAAGATGTACTCGACCTACGAGATGGGCGTCTCTTACGGGTTCATGGAACGCGTCTTCGAGCGACTGTCCGACCTCGGTGCGGTCGCCGTCGTCCACACCGAAGACGACTCGGTCTGTGAAACGCGCACGGCCCGCCTCCAGGAGCAGGAACGGGGTGACCCGACCGACTACCCCGAGGCTCGGCCGGATTACGCCGAGGCGATGGCGGCTAGCGACGCGGTCCGCCTCGCCACCGAACACGGCTGTAAGTACTACGGCTTTCACACGACCAGCGAGGCGGCCGCGACCGAACTCGCCCGGTATCGTGAGCGGTACGGGCCGGAACTCGTGCGCGCCGAGACGTGTACGCATTATACGGCGCTGGACGAGTCGGTCTACGCCGAACGCGGTAACCTCGCCATGCTCGCCCCACCCATCCGGCCGGCGAGTGACCGCGAAGCGCTCGTCGACCATCTCCGCCGGGGCACGCTCGACGTGGTCTCCTCGGACCACTGCGGGTACACGCGCGAGCGGAAAGCAACCGAGAACTGGTGGGACAGTGCCTTCGGGGCCAACGGTCTCCAGACCGAACTGCCGGTCCTCCACGATGAACTCGTCGTCCGGCGTGGGCTCTCGTACCCCTTGCTCGTCCGGCTGAAGTGTTCGACGCCGGCACGGCTCTTCGGCTTCCCGAATAAAGGGACGCTCGACCCGGGCACGGACGCCGACGTCGTACTCCTCGACCCGACGACCACCGAGACGGTGACCGCAGACGACAACGCGTCGGTTGCGGATTTCACTCTCTTCGAGGGACGCGAGGTGACCGGAACGGTCGAGACCGTGCTGGTCCGCGGTGAACCGGTCGTTCGAGACGGTGACCTCGTCGGGTCGCCGGGTCACGGGTCGTTCGTCGACCGCGAGATTCCGACCTGGGACCCCAGCGCCGCCCCGGCCGGTGGCGACTGAATCCAGCGAGAGCGTGCGCCGCCGCCCGTGACCGTCGCGTGAGACGGTCGGTCTCACCCGCAGACGGCGTTCGACTTCTCGACGGCGCCTCAGTCGAGCGGGGTCGTCAGCAGTCGGGCCAGCGCGGCGACGGTTTCGAGGTACTCGGACCGGTCGACCCACTCGGTGGGGTCACCCATGTCGCCGGCCCGAGGGCCGAAGCCGAGCGTCTCGGTCCCCCAGTACTCCATCGGATACCGAATGTCGCTGGCGGCGTGGCCGTAGTACCACGAGGGGGTGCGGCCGGTGACGGATTCGAGGACGTCGGCCGTCCACTCGGCGACCGGTGCGTCCAGATCCGTTTCGGCGGCGTCCGCGACGAGGTCCCCCCACTCGACGTCGACCCGGTCGGTCGAGAGACCCGCCTCGTCCCCAACGAACGACGACACGGTTTCCTCGAAGGCCGCTCGCACCGAGTCGAGCCGTCCGCCCGGCGGGAACGAGACGACGCCGCGGAGGCGACAGGCGTCCGGGACGCGGTACACCGCCGTCTCGTCGACGTCGACCCCGCCGAGGAGGACGCCGGCGGAGCGACCGGCCAGTTCCGCGACTGCCGAGTGGTGGTGTCGCTCGGAGAGCGCCGTCCCCCACTCCTCGAGATGCACTCCCAGTCGTCCAGCCACCGAGAGGGGGTTCTGTCCGGGCTCGGCGAAGAGAGTGTGATGGAGTTCGCTCGTCTCCGGCTCTACGCCACGGATCGTCACTTCGAACTCGAGGACGCCGTTGCTCCCGACCTTTATCTCCGAGAGTCCGGTCCCGCTCTCGGCCGGGTGGACGTAGACGGCACTGTCGGTCGGCTCGTGACGGCGAACGAGTTCGCAGGTGCCCGCGACGCCACACTGTTTGCCGAGGATACTCCCGACGGTGACGGCGTGGGCCGGTTCGACCGGAGCGCTCGCAACTACCTCGAGTGCGCTCAGCATCGCCGTGAGGCCGCTGACGTCGTCGGCGATTCCCGGGGCGACGACCCGACCGTCCGTCTCCGTGACGCCGTGGCCCGCACGGGCGTACTCGGTGGCTCCGGGTTCCGTATCCGCGTGGGCGTACAGCAGAACGCTCGACGACCTGTCGTCGAAGAACTCGCCGACGACGTTCGGCCCGATTCGTAGCGTCTCGGGGTCGTCGGCCAGCGTGGTGCGATAGGCTGGCTGGTCTCTCAGCGTCGACTCCGTGACCTCGAATTCGGAGACCGTTCCCCCGAGCGTCCGCAACTCCTCGGTGACCCACCCCTGGAGTGATTCGAGTCCCCCGAACGAAACTCGACACGCGTCCCGGAGACGTCGCAAATGCCGGTCAGGCGCTTCCCGAACCCGGGCGTGGATCCGTTCGCTGTCGGTGCCCATCTCGGTCTACCGTTCGTCTCCGGGGACAAATAACTATCCTCGCGCTCGTCACTCCTCGAAGCCGCCCATGCTGAACCCTTCGAGGATGTACTTGTTCAGGAAGAAGATGAGCACCATCGGGGGAAGGATGAGGAGGACGCCGGCGGAAGTGAGGTCGCCCCAGAGGACGCGCCCGCCGGTCATGAAGTCCCGGATTCCGACCGTGAGCACGCGCACGCTCGGGTCGGTCGTCAGCATGAACGCCAGCGTGAAGTCGTTCCAGGAGACGCTGAAGGTGAAGATGGCGACTGCAACGATACCCGGGAACGCACCGGGGAGAGCGATTTCGACCATCGACCGGAGGCGAGAGGTGCCACAGACCCACGCGCTCTCCTCCCACGAAATCGGTACGGTCTGGAAGAACTGCCACATGATCCACGTGCCGAAGGGCAACGACAGCGACGCGTGTGCGAGCATGATGCCGAGAAGCGTGTTCTGTAGCCCGATGAAGTCGAACAGGATGAAGTAGGGGATACCGAGGAGAATCGGCGGGAACATGTAGGTGAGCAACAGCATCCGCGCGAGGTTCTTTTTCTGTGGGATGTCGTATCGCGTGAGCGCGTAGCCGGCGGTGGTCGCGAGGGTGATGGTGAAGATGATGTTCCCGGTGGTGATGATGATGCTGTTTTTGAACCAGCGTGGGAAGTTGGTCTCCGTTATCAGCAATTTGAAATTATCGAGGGTCAGGTTGAGGGTGAACAGCGACGGCGGCCACGACCGGATGGCGCTGGGTTCTTTCAGGCTCGAGAGGACGAGCCAGTAGACCGGGAAGGCGAAGACGACGACTGCGACGCCGGCCAGTACGTACAGCGTCAGTCGGCGGAGTCGGTAGGCGGACGGGACGAGGGTGCCGGTGTCGGTCCGTTCAGTCATGGGTCGCCACCTCCTCTTCCGGTCTGAAGACGCGGAAGTAGACGATAGACGCGAACAGGATGGCCACGAACATCACGGTCGTTATCGCCGCTCCTGACCCGAACTGGAGGTCGACGAACGCGCGGTTGTAGGCCAGTACGGTCTGGGTCAGCGTCGCGTCGAACGGGCCGCCCTGCGTCATCAGGTAGATGATGTCGAACTTGTTGAACATCCAGATAGACCGGAGCAACAGGACGATGGCGAGGGTGGTCCGGAGGTTGGGTAGCGTCACGTCGATGAACCGCTGGTAGAAGTTCGCACCGTTGACCTCGGCCATCTCGTACAGACTCGAATCTATCGACTGCAAGCGCGCCAGTACGAGCAGGACGACGAAGATAGTGAACTTCCAGCTAGCGACCCAGCTTATCGAGTGAATCGCCGTCGGGACGTCGAAGAAGTTGACCGTCGTGCCGAGCGTCTCGGAGAGCACGTAGTTGACCACGCCGTAGTTGTTGTTCAAGAGCCATTGCCAGATGATCGCAACTGCTACCGTCGGAATGAGATAGGGGACGAGGACGATGGTTCGAACGATGTTCGCAAACTTGAACTGCTCGTTGATGACGAGTGCGATGGCAACTCCGAGTACCATCTGGATGAACACTGAGTAGACGGCGAAGATGATGCCGGTGAGGAGCGACTGCCAGAACGTGCCGTCACCGACGAGTGCCTGGTAGTTCTCGATGCCGACGAAGTTGTAGGTCAACACTCCGAGCCCGCCGTAGAAACTGAGTCCGATTCCGATACACAGCGGGATGACGGTGATCAGGAAGAAGATCAAAAGCGGCGGCGAAACGAGGGAGATGCCGAACAGTCGCTCGCGGCTGATGCCGATACGGTTTCTTCCGGCTCGTTTCAGGCGTTCGAGGTGATTTGTGGATTCAGCCATTGGTACTGATTCGAGTGGCGGTGAGTACTCCCGACGGGGTCGACTGCCTGCCAAGCGCCGAACCCCGGGGGCGTCGATGGCTCCGTGCCCTGTCCGCCGGCGAAACGCTGGTGTGGCCCGGTCGTGGTACGTTCATGAGTTCACGTCCAGTTATTGTGCCGGTTTCGCGGTCCTGTCCGGCCGTAGAGCCTCGCCGGACTCCCGGTCGAAGAGGTGTACGTCTGCCGGGTCGAAGGTGATGTCGTACGTCGTCCCCTCGTCGATGTCCGTCCGGTCCGTTTCGACTCGCATGTCCTGTCCGAGGGTGGGACAGTGGATGAACGCCACGTCCTCTTGGCCGAGTTTCTCGAGGAGAGTGACCGTCCCCGTAAGACTGCTGTCGGCCGATTCGAGCGACAGTTCGAGCCGCGACGGACGAACCCCGAGAAGCACCGCTCGATTCGCGTCGACGGACGGCACGGACGCTTCCGGGAGTGTGACCTCGACGTCGGTGCCATCGATGGTGAGCGTCCTGCCGTCGAGCGTCGCGTCGAGCAGATTGATTCGCGGCGAGCCGATGAATTCCGCGACGAAGACGTTCGCGGGCTGGTCGAAGATCTCGTCCGGCGTTCCCTGTTGCTCTATGCGGCCGTCGTTCAGGATGATGATCTCGTCGGAGAGCGCCATCGCCTGCTCCTGGTTGTGCGTCACGTAGACCGTCGTCGTGGCGAGTTCCCGCTGGAGTTCCTTCAACTCGGTTCGGAGTTTGATTCGGATGCGCTCGTCGAGCGCACTCATCGGTTCGTCGAGCAGGAACACTTCGGGGTCACGAATGAGCGAGCGACCCAGCGCGACTCGCTGTCGTTGGCCTCCGGATAGCTGGTTCGGCATCTGGTCGAGAAACTCGGCGATGCCCAGTTGGGACGCGATGTCCTCGACTTTCTGTTTCGTGGCGGCCTTCGATACGGCCTCGTATTTCAGACCGTACGAAATGTTGTCCCTGACGGACTTGAACGGGAACAGAGCGATGTTCTGGAACACCATCGATACTCCCCTGTCCTGGACCTGGATGTCCGTGACGTCGTCGTCGTCGAAGTAGATGCGACCCTCGGTGGGTTTTTCCAGGCCGGCGATCATCCGAAGGAGCGTCGTCTTCCCACAGCCACTGGGACCGAGGAGGGACGTCAGCTTCTCGTCTTTGATCGTAGTGTCGATACGTTCGATGGCGACCTCCTCCCCATCTGGGACGTCGAACACCTTTCGGAGATTCTCAAGCCGTACCTTCGCCATACCATGCCAAACATGAACCCTACTTATAAGTGTTTCTGTCACTCGAACGGGAACTGACCCGATGTCGCCACGCCCCGTCTCCCGTACCCGTCATCTATCTGACCGGCATCTTTATGTAAACGTCATAAAAATCAGAGAGACGATGAGTATTGCCAGCAGTGAGTGGTCACGGAGTGGATACGTCCGTATCACCAGTCGCGTGTCGACGCTGATCGAGTACGATTCGGGTCCCCGACGATCGGAGCGGGTACCTCCGAAGGCGTGAGTGGACCGCTACCATGTCCACTCACGACGTCGTTATCGTCGGTGGCGGGATCTTTGGCTGTTCCGTAGCTCGGTATCTCTCGCGGGGGAGTTCCCTCGACGTCGCTCTCGTCGAGAAAGAACAACACCTCGCACAACACCAGAGCGGCAGAAACTCGGGGACACTCCATCCGGGACTCGCCCTGAATCTGAAGCCGGGCACTCGCAAGGCCAAGTTCGCCATCGAAGGCGGGCGACTACTCCGGGCCTACTGTGAGGACAACGACCTGCCGATCCGTAATGAAGGGTTGATGGTCGTCGGGACGTCCGAAGCCGAATGCGAACGCCTCGAAGCCGTCCACGACCGAGCGAGCGACCTCGATATCGACCTGTCTTGGCTCGAGAGCGACGACATCGAGCGCATCGAACCCAACGTCACCGGCCGGCGAGCGCTGTACACCCGTGATTCCTCGACCGTTCTCACGGCGGACATCACCTACTCGCTCGCGAAGGAGGCCTGGAACGCGGACACCGACTTCTACATGGGCTGTCGAGTGACCGACGTCACGGAACGTGATGGGCGCGTCGACGTCACGACCGACAAGGGTGACATCCGGGCGCGGTACCTGGTGAACGCCGCAGGCGTCTGGGCGCCGAAGTTGGCGAAGAAACTCGGCTACGCGACGGAGTACGACCTCGTCCCGTTCCGGGGGCAGTATTACGAACTCACGACCGACGTCCGGGAGAGAATCAGGACGAACGTCTACCCCACGTCGATGCCCCCACGGGTGCCGAACTCGGTCGGCGTCCACTTCACGCGTCGACCCGACGACAAGGTCATCGTCGGGCCGACGGGCATGATCGCGCTCGGCCCGGACACCTACGGCTCGACCGACGTCGACATCGACACCGTTCTGGAGACGCTCGGTTCCGGGCGTTTCTGGAAGTTCATCGGGTCGCGGGACACGCTCCGCATCGCGTGGACGGAACTGAACAAGACGTATCGGAAACACGATTTCCTGAAACACTGTCGGCGGCTCATGCCGGACATCGAAGCTTCGGACCTCCGGAAAAGTTACGTCGGCATCTCGCATTACCTCGTCGACGACACCGGGACCATCCAACAGCAATCCGTCTTCGACCGGGGTCCCAGTTCGATTCACCTGCTCCGACCGAAACCGGGGCTGACGTCCTCGCTCGCCATCGGCGAGTACGTCGCAGGGGTCACCCTCGAACAGTTCGACGCGGCCGACGCCGGGGACCGGACCGAGCCGATGCCGGACCCCGACGACGTGGCCACCCTATAGCGGTTCGGTCTCGCGGTTCACGCCACACGGGTACCGTCGTCGCCCGTTTCTCAGTCGGCGCGGGCTTCGATGAACTCCTCTAGGGTCGCCCGCGTCTCGTCGCTCGCTTCGTACAGTGGTGGCCGCACCGTCGCGTCGTGGACGCACAGGATGTCGAGAGCCGCCTTGACCGCGATCGGAATCGTCTCGAGGTTCATCATCTCCTCTATCTCGAGGATCTCCTCGTGGGTCTCGAGACCCCGTTCGACGTTCCGGTTCGTAGCGGCTTCGTAGAGCGTCACCACGGTCTCGGGGAAGACGTTCGCGGCGACGCTCGTCACACCCGTCCCACCCATCAGAAGCGTCGCTAGAGCCTGTGAATCGTAGCCCGAGAGGACGTCGAACTCCAGGTCGCGGGTTCGCTTGAGGAGTTCGAAGATCTGGTTCATGTCACCGGCGGATTCCTTGATGCCGGCGATGTTGGGATGTCTGGCGAGTCGAACCGTCGCGTCCGGTTCCAGATTCCGGGCCGTGCGTTTGGGGATGTTGTAGATGACGATCGGGATGTCGACTGCGTCGGCGATGGCCTCGTAGTGTCGCACGACGTTGTCGTTGCTCGGCCAACTGTAGTACGGGTAGATGACGAGACCACCGTCCGCACCCACGTCCGCGGCGTGTTGCGTGAGTTCGATGGCTTCTCGCGTGGAACTGGCACCGGTCCCCGCGAGCACCGTCGTCGACGCCGCGTCGACCGTCGTCTCGATGACGCGGCGGTGTTCCTCGGGGTCCAGTGTCGCCCGTTCGCCAGTCGACCCGCAGGGGATGATTCCGTGGACACCGGCCGCTTCGAGGCGCTGTACGTGACGTCGGAGCGCGTCGTAATCGACGTCTCCGGAGTCGTCCATGGGCGTCGTTATCGGCGGGAGGACGCCAGTGGTAGCTGACATGCGTCACGACGTACTGAGCCAGGGGGTAAATAGATTCTGCGAGCAGGCCGGGAAAAACGCGGTCGACCGGTTTAGCCGAACTGCTTTTGCAGCGTGTCGACCCGTTTCTCGAACTTCGGAATCGCGTCACGAAGTTGTTTGGCCGTCCTGTCGACCGCGTCCTCGACCGAGGTCCTTCCGGTGATTGCCGACGCAACCATGGTCGGGAGGCGATTCTCACCGTCGGTCAGGTTGCGCTGGTACGGCACGAGCGCGTTGCCACCTTCCGGCATGGTGGGGTAGTCCGGGTAGTCGAACCAGTTGTGCTCGTCCAGTGCGGTCTGTGCGAACTCGACGTAGTCCGGATTGGCCTTGACGATCGGGTTGGACTGGTAGGTCTCGTTCTCGAAGACGTCGAAGTTCACCGGCAGGGCGTTCAGCGGCACCGCGAGCAACATGTCGACGTAACTGTCGCTCCGGAGGAAGTTGTTGGCGAAGTCGAGTGCCTTCTCCGACGTTCCGGTTCCCTTCGGAACCGCGAACCCGGCGAGGAAGGTCTTGCCCTGGAAGCCGTCCCCGCTCGGTCCCACGGGGTAGGTGCTGAACGAGGTAACGTCCATCAGTTCGGGGTTGTCGTTGTGGACCTGGTTCAGCAGGCGGCCCGGATACTGGGTCTGGGCGGCGCGTTCGGTCACGTACACCTGGATGGTCGACCCCCAGTCCTGGTTGATGGTTTCCGGGGAGTAGTTCGTGTACAGTTCGTTGAGGTGGCTGTAGGTTTCGATCAGGCGGGACCGCCACGGTCCCTTGTCGGCGATGACCTCCGGTGGTTCGTCGAGGCTCGCCCGGCGCATGATGTACGCGTTGTTGGACGCCTCGTAGGACATGTTCATCTGGTAGGTCATCGAACTGTTCGAGTTCGCCGGGACGTTGAGCGGCTGCATCCCCTCCGGGACGACGTCGGCCAACTGCTCCATGTTCGCGAGCTGGCCCTCGTAGTCGTCCGCCGGGGAGATGCCGGCCTTGTCGAACAGGTCCTGTCGGTACCACTGGACGTTCAGGTCCCACTGGGACGGAATGACCGTGATTTGGTCGTTGTAACTGATGTTCTCCAGCAACGGTCCCGGCACGGTCATCTCGTCGTTCACGTAGCCCGAAACGTCCTTGAACAGCCCGCCGGCCGTCAGGAGGGCGAGTCCGCCCCACCCCATGTAACAGAAGTCGGGCGGATTGCCACTGGCGACCATCGAATTGAGGCGGGTCGTCGCCTCGTCGAAGGAGGCGAACTGGAAGGACCGCTCCATGTTGTCGTCCTGGGTCTCCGCCCACGCGTCGAACGCCCCCCTGAGAGCTTCCTGTTCCGGCGGCGAGTTTCGGTCGGAGAGCATCGTCATCTCGATGGTCTCGCTTCGACCGCTCCCAGCGGTTTCCCCTCCCCCACTGCTGTCGCCACCGCCGTCGCCACCGCTGTCTCCGCCGTTATCGCCACTCCCTCCCCCATCCCCACTACAACCGGCGGTCACTCCGGCAATCGACACGCCCGCCGCCGTCAGATACGTTCGTCGGTTGATCACACGTGACTTGCCCGTACTCGTCTCATCACGGCCTTTGCTCTCACGAGACATGAACGAGCTATCAAACGGAGTTAAAATAAAGCTGTTGGTGGTTCGTCGTCCTGTAGCGGAAAAAATGGGAATTTGTGTCCTCGATGGGCGTCTTCCGAGTCGAATGGGCGCTGAATTATCGTATAATTGGGGACGTTTTTCTTCCATCCCCGGCACAGAATCTTGATGATTATTTTCGATGGAGCCGAGCGTTCGTGCTGGTGTCGGACGAGACGCGTTTCGTCCCCTCGTGACGGCGACGGTGCCGAGGGGAACGTATATCCGGGCGACCCCCGTCGAACGGACGAGGCACCGTGACCCGACCGCACCGATTCGACACCGCCGAGATGCACTGGCTCCCCGTCGACGATGCGCCTGCCTGCGTGGGCGCGCTCTCGTCGGAACGACAGCCCGTGCGTGGAGGAACGCCGTGAGAACAGCGCTCCCCGGCATATTGGACGGTCGGGGCGTGGTCGACGGCTTCCTCGTCGGCGTGACGCTCCTCTTGCTCGTGTTGCGGTACGTCTTGGGGACGGGCGCGGGGACGGTTCTCGTCGTCATCGTACTTCTGGCCGTGGTCCTCTGGATGACGAACGCGCTCGAACCGACGGTCGTCGGCGGCATCGTCATCGCTCTCGTCTGGCTGACCCAGTCCGGTACTCGTGCACTCGTGGGGTTTACGTACCCCGCCACGTGGCTCGTCGTGTTCGGCATCGTCATGGGCGAGGCGATTCAGCGGAGTGGGCTGAGTAGCCGACTCGAACGCGCCCTCTACGACCGAATCCTTCCACGCGGAAGCGTCTCGAATCCGGAACGCGTCTATCGGCATCTGCTGGTCGTCCTCTCCCTTTGCGGTGCCGCCCTCGCCATTGTCGTGCCTTCGGCGATGGTTCGCGTGTTGCTGATGGCACCCATCGTCACCGGCGTCGGGGAGCGCTTCTCGAGCGAGGACGCGCGGGTCGGTATCTTCGCCGGTCCGCTCGTCGCAACCTACTACAGCGGGACGGGTGTCCTGACCGGCTCACTCCCGAACGTGATCGTCGTCGACATCCTGCGGACGAGCGGCGGCATCGAGGTTTCTTGGTTACAGTGGCTCCTGACGATGTTTCCCCTCATGGGTCTCGCACGCGCCTTGGTGGTGGCGCTCGTCGTCGGTCGTCTCTGCCGACCCACGGGGACGGAGTTCGACGCATCCCACCCCGTCCGAGAGAGCGTGACCGACCGGAGCGGGCGAATGGCGCTTTTCGTGCTCATCGGCGTAGCGATCTGGCTCACCGACGTCTGGCACGGTCTCCATCCCGCGTTCGGAGTTCTGGTCGTGGTACTGCTGGCCTCGCTTCCCTCTGTCGGTGTGCTCTCGACCGAGGCGCTCGCGGACGTCGACGTGTCGATTGCGCTGTTCGTGGCTGCCGTGTTCACGATTGCGCACGGGTTGACCGCGACCGGCGTCGCCGACCACGCGGCCCAGATACTCCTCGGAACGGTGCCACAGCCGACGTCGCTCGCTGGAAACATCACACTCACGTTCGGCGTCACCCTCGTCTCGATGCTGTTCGTCGAGTGCGTCGCGGTGGCGAGCGTGCTCACGCCGATTCTCCTCGAATCGGTTCCGGTGGCGCACGCGACGCCGGTCGTGATGGCGGAGGACGTCGCACTCGGCACCTACTTTTTCCCCTATCAGTCCGGCGTCCTCATCGCCATCCTCGGGGAGGGAGTCGTCGAGACGCGACAACTCGTCGTCATCGTCTCGGCTTGCTCCATCGCGTCGACGATTCTCCTCGTCCCGCTCCAGTTCGCGGTGCTGGTGTTGCTCTCGTAGCTCGACGGACGGTCCGTCTCCGGGTCTCGCCCCACGCGTTGTCTGTCGAGCGTCGCTGGCCTGCTAGCTGGCGATAAAATGGTCCCTCAGAGGAGTCCGCTCGCCTCCATCCCCGTGCGGATGTCCTCGATTTCCGACTCCGGCACCGGGACGGCCGGTCGGCGCGGCTTCGCGCTGTCGAGGGTACCCCGCAGTCTGAGCGCCTCCTTGAGTCGCATCGGTCCGTCGGTCGTCGGCGGCTGGTAGATTGCGTCGAGGAACGGCTGGAGGCGGAAGTGAATCTCACGCGCTCTATCCATGTCCTCGTTTTGCACGGCGTCGAACAGGTCGATTATCGCCCGGGGGATGGCGGCGGCCAGTTCGAGCACCGTTCCGTCGGCGGCGATGGCGTAGGAGGCGAGGAGGTGTTCGTCGTTGCCCACCAGCAACTGGACGTCGGCACCGGCGTCCCTGATGGCCCGGACGTCTTCCTGGTAGCGAGTGACGTCCCAGACGGCGTTCTTGACGGCGGTCACGCCTTCGACCTGGGCGAGTTCGGCGAGCACGCTCGATTCGTAGTTCTTCCCGCTGGCCGCCGAGAGTTGGAAGACCACGACCGGAACGTCGATGGCCGCCGCGACGTCTTCGACGTATCCGACCGCCGCCTCCCGGCGTCGGTTCATCGGCTCGTAGGAGGGAAAGAGCAGTATCCCGTCGGCACCGGCGGCCTGCATTCGTTCGGCCACGTCGACGACCTCTCGCGTCGCGCCGCCGCCGACGCCCGATATCACGGGATTGGCGCTCCCCGTCTCCTCCGCGAGTATCTCGACGACCCGTTCGCGCTCCGTGACCGACAGGGCGTGGGCCTCGCCCGCGTGACCGTTACAGACGATCGCGTTGACGCGGTCGAAGGCCAGCAAGTCCCGAACGTGGCTCCGCAGGGCCGGTTCGTCTATCTCCTCGTCCTCGGTAAAGGGCATGAGATTCGCAGGGTTGACACCGGACAGGTCGAGCGTCATACGAGTACGGACTCTCGGGGTGCCCACTTCAATCTTTGTGGCCCCCGCTCTCGCTCTCGTTCTCGGCGACGCTCCGGTCGATCTTCCCAGCGACGGTCGTCTCGTGTTCCGCGACGAATTCGATCCGCCGTGGATACTTGTACGCCGCCAGGTGATCGCGGGCGTACTCGCGGATGTCCCTGCGAAGCGCGTCGTCCGGAGCGGCGACGGGCGTCTCCAGATAGGCAACGAGTATCTCGCCCCGTTCCGGGTCCGCCGCTCCCGTGACGTGGGCCTGTGTGACCGCCTCGTGTTCGAGGAGTATTCGCTCGACTTCGACCGGAGAGACCCGGTAGCCACTCGTGACGACGACGTCGTCGGCGCGTCCCTCGAACCAGACGTACCCGTCCGCGTCGCGCCTGGCGAGGTCGCCGGTCAGGTGCCAGTCACCGAGCGTCGTCGCGTCGGTCAGTTCGGGCGCGTCTAGGTAGCCCTCGAAGACCATCGGGTCGTCGGACCGCTTGACTGCGATCTGGCCCACCTCGCCGGTCGGTTTGCGATTGCCCGTCTCGGGGTCGACGACCGCCACCTCGTGACCCGGGACGGGCTTGCCCATACTGCCGATGCGGGGTTCGAACCAGTCGCCGCGGTTCGAGACGAGGACGTTGGCCTCGGTCTGGCCGTAAGACTCGTTCAGCGTCGCACCGAGTTCGCTCTCTACCCACTCGTGGACGTCCGCCGTCACGGCCTCGCCCCCACACCCGACCACCTCCACGGCGAGTTCGTCCTGCGCCACCGAGGCGTCGCTCTCCCGCATCATCCGCACCACCGTCGGCGGCAGGTAGACGTTCGTAACGTCGAACTCGGCCATCACGCCGAGTGCGCGTTCGGGGTCGAATCCGCTCGTCTCGAATCCGACCGCCGGGCGACCGTAGTGCCACGCCGGAACGACGACGTTTCCCAGCCCCGCGATCCAGGACCAGTCGGAGGTGGTGTAGAAGACCGTTCCGGCCCCCGTTCGCCCCTGGAAGTACATGTTGAACCCCGGGAGGCTTCCGAGCCAGACACCGTGTCCGTGCAGTGCACCCTTCGGTCGTCCGGTGGTCCCACTCGTGTAGATGACGACGGCTGGCGTATCGACCGTCGTGTCGACGGGAGGGAACGAGGTCGGATGGGACTCACAGAGTTCCCGGAACCGGTCCGCAGACGCCCGGAAGGGGCGCTCGTCTACGGGCACGACGTGTTCGAGGGCGGTGAGGTCGTCCCGTATCGCCTCGACCGTCTCCACGGCCCCGGACGCGACGACGGCGACGCGGGTGTCGCTGTCCCGTAACCGATAGCGGAGTCCCTCCGTCCCTTCGAGCGTCGAAATCGGGACGGAGACCGCTCCGAGACGCCAGCAGGCGAGGTGCGTGACGAGCGTTTCGGGCCGCTGACCGGAGACGACCGCGACCCGGTCGCCTCGCTCCACGCCGAGCGATTCGAGCGCACGGGCGAACGCGGCCGAGCGGTCGTCGAGGTCGCGGAAGCTATACCGTTCACGAGCGCCGGACTCGTAGGCTTGCTCGAGTGCGGTCGCCGTCTGGTCGTGCTTCTGGATACAGTCCGCAGTGATGTTGTAGGCGTCCGGCAGGTCCCAGCGAAAGTCCCGTCTGGCCGCCTCGTAGGAGTGGAAGTCGAAGTCGAACGTGAACGCCATGGTTCCGCAACGGCGAGGGGACCCTTGAACGTGCGGGTGGATTTTTGGTGACCTGGCGTGTGCGTGGGGGTAGACCGATGATAACCTACGAGTACACCGACCCAGTCGCCGAACTCACCATCGACCGCCCGGACCGGGCCAACGCCCTGAGCCACGAGGACTGTCTCGACCTGGCCGACGGGCTGGCTCGCGCCGAGGAGGACGCTCGCGTCGCAGTCATCCGGGCGGCAACGGACGCGACGGTCTTCTGTGCGGGCGACGACATCCAACACCTCGACGAACTGGAGACGGCGGCCGACCTGCGAGCACACTTCGAACTGATATCCGGCGTCCTGCACGGCATCGAGGAGACCGAGATTCCGGTCATCGCCGCTGTCGACGGGGACGCACTCGGCGGGGGATGTGAACTGGTCGTGGCCTGTGACCTGGCCGTCGCCTCGGAGGGGGCGCGGTTTTCCCTGCCCGAAACGCGGCTGGGAACGTTCCCGAGCTTCGCGGTCGAGCGAGTGGCCGTCACGGGCGGGCGCAAGCGCGTGATGGAACTCGTGTTGACTGGCGAACCCATCTCGGCCGACGAGGCCTCCGACTGTGGTCTCGTCAACCGGGTCGTTCCCGCCGAAGACGTCGACGACGCGGTCGAAACGTACGTCGACGCCATCGTCGAATCACCGAAAGGAGCGGTGACCATAGCGAAAGAACACGCCAACACGCGCATCCGCGACGCCGGCGAGTACAATCGGATGCTCGGTGGCAACGCCCTCCTGTTCAGTTCCACGGAGACGCGCGAGGGGGTTCGTGCCTTCGTGGAGGGGCGCGAACCGTCCTGGCGCGAGTGAGGCGATACCGACCGAGACTTCTTTGCTGTACGGGTCGCATGGTGAACCCATGCCATTCCACCTCACGGAGGAACAGCAGTCCGTCCGGCGGGCCGTCCGAGAGTTCGGCGAGAACGAAATCGAGCCAGTCGCCCGCGAACACGACGAACAGCACCAGTACCCCTACGACATCTATCAGGAAGCCGCGAAACTGGGGTTGATCGGACCCAGTATTCCTGTCAAGTACGGTGGCGCGGGCATGGACCTCCTCTCGAGCGTCGTCGTCGAGGAGGTACTCTGGCGGGCCGACACCAGCATCGGCTACGTCCTCGGAGCGAATTCGACCCAGATTTTCCTCCTGGTCGAGTACGGCACCGAGACCCAGAAGGAAACGTGGCTGCCGAAAATCGCCACCGGCGAGGGCCGACTGGCGTTAGCGATCAGCGAACCGGGTACCGGCTCCGACGTCGCTGGAATGGATTCTCGGGCCAGACGCGACGGCGACGAGTGGATTCTCGACGGAGCCAAGATGTGGATTTCGGAAGGGACGATAGCGGACGCGTGTATCGTCTACGCGAAGACGGACCCCGACGCCGGACACCGGGGCATCAGCGCGTTCATCGTCCCCACCGACAGCGACGGATACGAGGCGACACCGATCGAGAACAAACTCGGACTCCGCAGTGGTGACCTCGCGGAGGTACAACTGAACGGAGTTCGCGTCCCGTCGGACGCCATTCTCGGCGAGGAAAACGAGGCGTTTTACTACCTCATGGATAGCTTCAACCGGGGCCGTATCCACACGGCGGCACAGGGGGTGGGTGCCGCACAGGGAGCGGTCGACGCGGCCGTCGAGTACGCGGGCGAACGCGAGCAGTTCGGCCAGCCCATCGGCGAATTCCAGGCCATCGAACACAAACTCGCAGACATGGCGACACGACTCGAGGCCGGCCGGTCGCTGACCTACCGCGCCGCAGACGTCGTCGAACGCGACGCGAGCCAGGCCAATCGGCTGGCGAGCATGGCCAAGTTGTTCACGAGCGAAGTCGCCGTCGACGTCGCCGACGAGGCCGTCCAGGTCCACGGTGGGGCCGGGTTCGTTTCGGACCACCCCGTCGAACGGTATTACCGCGACGCCCGCATCCTGAAAATCTACGAGGGGACGAGCGAAATTCAGCGCGACATCATCGCCGACGAACTCCGCTAAACCCCGCCGAACGTCGCCGGGCAACGGCCACCCCGGCCAAACAGCTATGTAGGTGGTCGCTCTCACGTGAGCTATGACTGGACCACTCTCGGACGTGCGCGTCGTGAGTTTCTGCCAGGTCGGACAGGGCCCCATGGCGACGCAGTTGCTCGGCGACATGGGAGCCGACGTCATCAAAATCGAACCGCCGGGCGGGGAGTTCTCGCGGGCCGGTAACGGTCTCTCGATGGCGAACGAACTGGCGGACGACGAGAACACGACCTTCCTGAGCGTCAATCGGAACAAGAGGAGCGCGGTGCTCGATATGACGGACGAGGCCGACCGCGAGGTGGTCTTGGACCTGATCGACGACGCCGACGTGGTGACCGAAAACTTCCGTCCGGGGACCATGGCGAGACTCGGTCTCGACTACGAGACGCTACGTGAGCGGAATCCGGCACTCGTCTACGCCTCGGCGACCGGGTACGGCGACGACGGACCGTACGAGGACCTGCCCGGTCAGGACCTCCTCATCCAGTCGCTCTGTGGTCTCATGTCGATGACCGGGACCGCAGACGACCCACCCACGCCGACGGGGACAACGCTCGTGGACTTCTACTCGGCGCTCCTGTTGGCGTTCGGGGTCGTCGTCGCGGTCCATCACAGCCGTCGGACCGGCGAGGGACAGCGGGTAAACGTCGACCTGCTCAGTTCGGCGATGCATCTGCTCTCGGAGGAAATCTGCACCTACGCGAACTCCGGGAACCCTCCGGAGCGTAGCGAGGTCGAGGGGATGGGACACCCGTATTTCCACGCTCCCTACGGCGTTTACGAAACTGCCGACGGCCACATCACGATTTCCCTGTCGCCGCTCTCGGAGCTCGGGGCCGTACTCGGTATGGACCGTCTCGCCGAAATCACGTCTCCGGAGACGGCTTACGAGGAACGCGATGCCCTGAAACGCGACCTGGATTCGCGGTTTCGAGAACGGACCACCGACGAGTGGATCGACCAGTTGCGCGAGGCAGACGTCTGGTGTGCGCCGGTCCAGACGTTACCGGAGGCGGTCGAGGACCCACAGGTACGACACAACGAGATGGTGACGTCGGTAGGTCATCCGACGATTGGCGAACTACGACTCGCAGGGATCCCGATCAGATTCAGCGAGACGCCCGGTGAGATAGACCGGTACCCACCCCGTCAGGGCGAACACACCGACGAGATTCGAGACATGGTCGAGTGAGCGTTCCTCCAGGCAGTTACTCGTAGGTGAGTTTGAGTTCGACCTCGTTCACCGCTCCGGAGAGGATCTCCGGTAGTTCCTCGCGGAACCGCTCCCCCCGGACGCGGTTCGATGGCCCGGAGACGCTCAGCGCACCGTGAATCTCGCCGTCGGTAACGATGGCCATGCCAACGGCACGGATACCGTCGACCTCCTCACCGTCGTTTAACGCGTATCCACGCTCGCGGATCGTCTCGAGCGTCTCGAAAATCGCGTCCCTGTCGGTCAGCGTGTTCGCCGTCGCTCCTGCGAGTCCGTGCCGGTCGAGGATCGATTCCACCCGCTCGCGTGGCATTTCGGCGAGCATCGCCTTGCCCGCCGAGATGTGATGGATTGGTTTCCGGTTCCCGATGCGCCCGACGACCTGAACCCCTCGCTGACCCTTCTCGACGTCCAGTGGCACGGCGTAGCCATGTTCTTCGGTGTAGAGCCAGGCGACCTCACCGGTCTCGTCGGCGATGCGTGCGAGCGGTTGCTTCGCCGTCTTGTAAACCGCGTTCCCTTGGCGAGCTACCTCCCCCAGATCGAGGAATTTCAGGCTCAGTCTGTAGGTCCCGTCGGCGTTTTTGGTCACGTACTCCCGCTGTTTGCAGGTCTTGAGGTATTCGTGGACGGTGCTGATTGCGAGACCCATCTCCTCGGCTAACTCGCTCGTCGTCATCCCCCCAGACTCGAAGAGGAGTTCGACGATATCGAAGACCCTATCCGCCGATTTGATCCCCCGGGTGGTTTGTGTCTCGTTATCCATACCCACAACACGCTTCCAAAATCACTTAATTGTACCTATTCAGCCGATTGAGCGGCTGTATAGACGGTTCGATATGTCCGAATTCTATCCGTTCCGTTTCAAAACGTTTCAAACGTCTGTTAACGCCGGATGATCCGGTGAAGTTGGGCTGACGAAATCCAATGATATCGAAAGCTCTCTAGCCTGTGAAATACGCTTCTCGCCATGTCCCCCGCTCCGTCGCGTGAGCGGTCTGCTCCGAACTAGCGGGTAGGAACTGCGGGAGAGTCACGTCAGGTGTACAGTCGACCGGCCCGGTGACCGGATAGACGAAGCACGTCCGCGATTTTCACTAGCAACGAGATCCGTGGAGACGAGGATGCACACGGGATTCGAGCGGTATCCAACTCCTGTTGCCGACGCCCGGAAACGGTCCGGGTGAACCTCGGGGTCTGCCCCTCTTTCCTCGACGGTCGATGCATTTCGATATTTCCGAAACGGTCTTCGTCGGCCGCGAGTGACTCGACATCCGAAGACGCGGGGGACGTACCCTCTCGACCAGTTCGGGTCCAGTCCGTACGAGAAGCATGTACCGGTCAACGCTCTTTCGAAGTCCTGATACGGGACTTCTCGGGGTGACAGAGTGGACCCGCGAGTGGTACCGCGCCGTCGCGGCGATTCGGTCGTTCCGGTCGAAGTTCGATCCGTAACACTACCAGCTCTGTTATCTACATTCGTGATGAAATTGCATGCGTGCTCGCCACCGCTTTACGAGGCGGGTCGGTGATGGATGGCCGGTGCCCGTTGTCCGAGAGTGGGGGGACGCTAATGCGAGGCAGGTAGACCCATTCGGATATATCGAATAACAAGATTAGGGTCGTTATTTTCATGGACGGTCGGACGTCGTCTTTCACACCGTCTCCCACCAGCGCTCTCGACGGAGACTACCTGAAGTCACGCGGTGCTCGTGGGAAGCAGGGCACGAACGCCGTGGCTTCGACCCGTCGTGGCGAACTCTCCCAATCGGCGCTTCGTCACGCGAGTACCGAGACGACCCACGAATTCGCCCCGGCGTTCAGACACGGCCGAGCAGGTCGACGACCTGTTCGATGAGGTTACCCAACGCTGTATCGATATCGCGGTCCCTGTCGGTTAGGTAGTCGACTCTTTTGACCTAACTACAATTTTCACACATTGTCGTTATTTTTGATATTTCGTGCGTCGAGCGCCGTCGACCCTCCGTTCCCGACAGGGTGCGAACGGCCGATTTACCGCTCACGGACGGTGCCGACCCGGGTCACGTCGCGGTCGGCGAACCCCCGGTCCGACTCACCGACGAGCAATAGTGGCTGTACGCCGGGGTCGCTCCCGACACCACCCGTCTGCTCCGGATGCGACTCCTTCCGACCGGAACGCAGTCGCTGACCGGAGATTTCTCTCCGAACTCCGCGAGAACCATCTGGTCTGCGATGCAGTCTGTCCCGTCGAGACCGGCCGGAAACACAGCCGTCGCGTCGGTACGGACACCGACGCGACGAGACTCACCGTCGTACTGTGTCTTCGGACACGGCCACGACTAGTCCCCCGTCGATGTCGACGGCAGTCTCGCCGACCGAAACCCGCGACGGGGACCTCTCGGCGGGTCGACGACGATTTTCGGACGTGTGAGGTGCCGGATTTCGAACTGCTCTCTGTGGCCGTTCGGCGCCGACAACCCCGACAATCGAAGTCACCTCTCCGAGACCGATAGCGTGGAGTCACACCGAACGCTTGCATCCCGTTTTCAGCGGTGCTCGGTTCGACGTGACCAGATATATGTTAAATATGGTTGGTTAGACGTTTTAACGTATAACCGACACTTTCGAGGGCGGCGTCCTC
>JBDGTR010000025.1:0-25582 GCA_042216635.1 Haloplanus sp.
GGGACCGGGGTGGGCCTCGGGGTGGTACTGGCGCGTGATGACGTTCAGGTCGTCGTTGGCGAGACCTTCGGCGGTGCCGTCGTTGACGTTCACCTGCGTCACGTCGAGGCGGTCGCCGGGGTCGCCGACAGTGTAGCCGTGGTTCTGCGTGGTCATGACGACCCGGCCGGAGTCGAGGTCGCGGACGGGTTGGTTGACGCCGCGGTGGCCGAAGGCCATCTTCTCGGTGCTCCCGCCGAGGGCGTTGGCGACCACCTGCTGACCGAGGCAGATGCCCGCGATGGGCAGGTCGCCGAGGTAGTCGGTGACGAGGTCCTCGGCGGCCTCGAAGTTGACGGGGTCGCCCGGACCGTTCGAGACGAACAGGAGGTCGGGGTCGACGCCGGCGACGTCGCCGGGCGTCGCGTCGTAGGGCAGGACGTGGACCGTCGCGCCGCGGGCGGTCAGCGAGTCGACGATGGACTTCTTCGCGCCGCAGTCGACGAGCGCTACGGTGGCGTCGACGCCGCCGTCGGCGCCCTCGTAGACGACGGTCTCCGGGTCGCTGACCTGCGCGCCGATGTCGACGTGTTCGCTCATGCCCTTACAGGCCGCGAGTTCCTCCCTGGCCGCCTCGGGCGTCGCGTCCGGACCGACCGCCAGGCCGCATTTCATCGCCCCTTCCTCGCGGATGGAGGTGACGAGGTCGCGGGTGTCGAGGTGGTCGATTGCGGGCACGCCCTCCTCGGCCAACCAGTCGACGACCTCCTCGGTGAACTCCCGGGCGACGGCGGCGCGGGGGTGGACCCGGTCGGACTCGAAGCGCTCCTCTCGGACGCCGTAGTTGCCGATGAGCGTATACGAGAACGTGAGCACCTGTTCCTCGTAGGAGGGGTCGGTCAGGCTCTCCTCGTAGCCCGTATAGGCGGTCGTGAAAACCAGTTCGCCGCGCGTCCGGCCCGGCGCACGACCGCGCGCCTCGACGACGCGGCCGTCCTCCAGGGCGAGATAGGCGTCCGACATTACGAGAAACACAGGGAATCCGCATCAATAAGCCTTGCTTTCGAAGCTCAGTTACGAAATTCGTAATCCGTAAGTCGGCGTCGCCCTTACGGGGGGTATGGACGACCTCGACCGGCGGATTCTGAGCATCCTCCGGCGGGACTCGCGGACGCCGTATACGGAGATAGCCGACCGCGTCGGCACCTCCGAGGGGACGGTCCGCAACCGCGTCGAACGCCTCACCGAGGAGGGAATCATCGAGCGATTCACCGTCGCCACCCGCACGGGCAACGTCAAGGCGATGATAGAGGTGTCGGTGGCCGTCGACGTCGACACCACGCGCGTCTCCGAGCGGATGGCGGAGTGGGACGAGGTGGATTTCGTCTGGCAGGTCTCCGGCGAGGCGGACGTGGTCCTCGTCGTCGACGCCGCCGACACTCGCGCGGTCAACGAACTCATCACGAAGGCACGGGACTTGGACGAGGTGAAAAACACCAAGACGCGACTCATCCTCGACGAGCGACTGGGGTGAGGGCGGAATCGTCACGGGTAAAGCGGTCCCCCGACGACAACCCACCATGAGCGACGCAGTCGACGACGACCTCTACCGGCGGACGAAGGCGCTCCTCGAACCGGGCGACATCGACCTCGCGGGACTCATCGTCCACACCGACCTCGGGGGCCAGGAGGACCTCGAAATGCACGAACTGACGGTCGACCTCAACGAGGTCATCGCGGACCACGCCGGCGAGGGCGAGACGTACATCTACGCCGGCAACGACAGTTCGGAGTTCTCCTCCAACCAGTTTCAGGGCCTGACCCTCGACGACGACGAATTCGTCTGGGAGTGCCAGCAACTCCTGCGCGACGGCACCTTCGACCTGGTCTTCTACTACGAGGCGGACCTCGACCAGGACGCCCTCGTCGAGGCGGTGCGCGACCGGGGGTACGACGTGACGAGCGTCGTCCTGAAGTGAGCCACCGCCGGAATCGACGCCGCGAACCCCGCCGACGGCACGCGATTTCGAGTGCGATACCACGACACGAATCAATACATTTACCCAAGGCCCAAGCCAATCCCTGACAGTTCGCCATGGTGAACGGCCACACTTCGCTCGGCGGCGGTGACCCCGGAACCGACCGTCGGGCGAACTACGATTACCGGAACGATTCCGTCGAGCGGCCGGGACTCGCCAGCGACCTCGACCGCCTCGCCGACGGCGAGGTGCGTTTCGACGACTACTCCCGGGAACTCTACGCCACCGACGCGAGCATCTACGAAGTGACGCCGGTGGGCGTCGTCTTTCCCACCGACACCGAGGACGTCTCGGCGGTCGTCTCGTACTGCGCCGAACGCGAAATACCCGTCCTCCCCCGCGGCGGCGGCACCAGTCTCGCCGGCCAGACCGTCAACGAGGCGGTCGTCCTCGATTTTACCCGGCACATGGACGGCGTCCTCGACGTCGACCCCGACGACAGAGTCGCGCGGGCACAGTCCGGCGCCATCCTCTCGGAACTCAACGAGGCGCTTGCGCCCCACGGCCTGAAGTTCGCGCCCGACCCCTCGACGGCCAACCGGAGCGCCGTCGGCGGCGCCGTCGGCAACAACACCACCGGCGCCCACTCCCTGCTCTACGGCAAGACCGACGCCTACGTCGAGGAGTTGGAGGTCGTCCTCGCGGACGGCACCGTGACGACGCTCGGCGAAGTGACGCTCGCGGAACTCGAAGCCGGCGCCGACCCCGAGGGGAGTCTGGAGGAACGCCTCTACGCCGAGGCGTTGCGCATCGTCCAAGAGGAGAGCGACGTGGTCGAAGCGCGCTTTCCCGACCTCAAGCGCAACGTCTCGGGGTACGCCCTCGACGTGTTGGTCGAGGAGGCCACGGACGGCGCCGTGAACCTCGCGCGACTCGTCGTCGGGAGCGAGGGCACCCTCGCCGTCGTCACCGAGGCGACCCTCTCGCTCGAACCCCTCCCCGAGACGAAGGCGCTCGGCTTGCTCACCTACGACAGCCTCCTCGAAGCGATGGAGGACGTCGACGACATCCTCGAACACGACCCCGCCGCCCTCGAAGTGCTCGACGGGGTGTTGGTCGACCTCGCACGCGAGTTGGAGGAGTTCAAGGACGTCCTCTCCCTGCTCCCCGACCGCACGGATACGTTCCTGCTGGTGGAGTTCTACGCCGAGGACGACGCCGAACGCCGCCAGAAGGTACGGGCCTTACTGGACGACCGGGTGGGCGACCGGGCGTTCGACGGACTCGAAGCCTACGACGAGGCCGACCAGACGGACTTCTGGAAGATGCGCAAGGCGTCGACCCCAATCCTGCTCTCGCGGACCACCGACGCCAAACACATCGCGTTCATCGAGGACGTGGCGGTGCCGCCGAGACACCTCCCGGCGTTCATCGCCGACTTCCAGCAGGTGTTCGAAGACCACGACACCATCGGGAGTTTCTACGCCCACGCCGGCCCGGGGTGCATCCACGTCCGCCCGCTGGTGAACCTCAAGACCGAGGAAGGCGTCGCACAGATGGAGTCCATCGCCGACGCCGCCACCGACCTCGCAGTGCAGTACGACGGCTCCGTCTCGGGCGAACACGGCGACGGCCGGGCGCGCACGCAGTGGAACGAGAAACTCTACGGCGAACACCTGATGGGCGTCTTCCGCGACCTGAAGACGGCGGTCGACCCCGACTGGCTCCTCAACCCCGGCACCGTCTGTGGCGACGTGGACATGACCGAGAACCTGCGGTTCGACGCCGACTACGAGTTCGACGCCGGCTTCGACCCCGCACTCGACTGGGACGTCGACAACGGCTTTCAGGGGATGGCCGAACTCTGTCACGGCTGTGGGGGCTGTCGCGGGACGCAGGAGACCACCGGCGGCGTGATGTGTCCCACCTACCGCGCCGCCGACGAGGAGATAACGAGTACGCGCGGTCGAGCGAACCTCTTACGGCAGGCGATGAGCGGCGATCTGGACGCCGACGAACAGGTCGACGTCGAGTTCATGCACGAGGTGCTCGACCTCTGTATCGGCTGTAAAGGCTGTTCGAAAGACTGCCCCAGCGAAGTCGACATGGCGAAGATGAAAGTCGAGGTGGCAAACGCCTACCACGAACGCCACGGGTCGTCGGTGCGGGACAGACTCTTTGCGAACGTCGACTCGTTGAGCGCACTCGGCTCCGCGTTCGCGCCCGTCTCGAACTGGGCGTCGAAGCTTCCGGGCGCGCGGACGGTTCTAGAAAAGACCGTCGGCATCGCACGCGACCGCTCGCTCCCCACCTTCCACCGCGAGACGCTCGAAGACTGGTTCGAGGCGCGCGGCGGTGCGCGGGTATCGGAAGCCGACGCCGACCGCAAAGCCCTGCTCTTTCCCGACACCTACACCAACTACAACACGCCCGAAGCGGGCAAGGCGGCGGTCGAGGTTCTGGAGGCGGCGAACGTCCACGTCGAGATACCGGGCGACGTGACCGGGAGCGGTCGCCCCGCCCACTCGAAGGGGTTCGTCGAGAAGGCGAGAGCGCGCGCCGAGACCAACGTCGGCGCCCTCGCGCCGCGGGTCCGCGAGGGGTGGGACGTGGTGGTGGTCGAACCCTCCGACGCCGTGATGGTCCAGTCCGACTACCACGACCTGCTCTCGGGCGAGGACGTCGGCGTCGTCGCGGCCAACGCCTACGGCGTCATGGAGTACCTCGACGCCTTCCGGTTGGACGAGGCGCTTTCGACGCAGGGGTCGGGGTCGCTGACCTACCACGGCCACTGCCACCAGAAGGCGACGAAAAAGGACCACCACGCGGTGGGCGTCCTCCGGCGCGCCGGCTACGACGTCGACCCCCTCGACTCCGGGTGTTGTGGCATGTCCGGCACGTTCGGCTACGAGGCCGAACACTTCTCGATGAGCAAGGCCATCGGGCGCATCCTCTTCGAGCAAGTCGACGCCAGCGACGGCGACCGGGTGGTCGCGCCCGGCGCCTCCTGTCGCACCCAACTCGGCGACCACTACGGGGAAACGCCGCCCACGCCGGTCGAGCGACTGGCCGACGCGCTCGCGTAATCGACTCGAGAGACGCGCTCGGCGGCGACGCGACCCGCTCAGTCGTCCGAGAGGCGTTGGACGCGACGCGGGACGTCGGCGTCGACGCCTTCGCGCGGTCGCTCCGTCGTCTCGGGGGCGGACTGGTCGCCGAAGTCGGGGTCGAAGAGGTCGAGAGCGGTCTGGATGGTCGTCCAGTCGTCCTCGGCGGCGGCGTCCCGGAGGCTCCGGGTGGGCGCCGCGAGCAACTGTCCCACGAGGGCGTCCGCCAGCGACTCGACCGTCTCGCGTTGCTCGTCGGTCAACTCGCCCTGCGCCTCCAGTTTCGTCAGCGCCGTGTGCAGTTCGCGCTCTTTGACCATCTCGGCGCTCTCGTACATGGCGCCGATGGCCGCGTCGGCCTGCCGGCGCTTGAAGGACTCCAGCAGACGCCGTAACTCCGCGTCTATCATCTCCTCGACGGCCGTCGCCGCCTCGCGGCGGCGCGCTCTCGTCCCCTCGGTGATGGTCTCCAGCGAGTCGATGTCGAAGGCGGACACCGCGCCGATGTCGGCCACCGACGGGTCGACGTCTCTCGGTTGTGCGATGTCGACCACGAACGTCTCGCCGGCGTCTTCGAGCGCCGACCGGTCGAGGACGTACTCCGGGCTTCCGGTCGCACTCACGACGACGTCCGCGCGGGCGACGGCCGCCGGGGCGTCGTCGAGTCCGATGGCCTCGGCGTCGGCGCCGACGTCGTCGGCGACGTGTTCGGCGTTCGGCACCGTCCGGTTGGCGACGACGAGTCGGGAGACGCCGGCGTCGTCGAGGGCGCGCGCGGCGAGCAGTCCCATCTCGCCCGCGCCGACGACGAGTGCCGTCGCGCCCTCCAGATCCACGTCGCGTTCCGCGAGTTCGACGGCGGCGCTTCCAAGCGAGACGACGCCCTCGTTGATGGCCGTCTCGGTGCGGGCGCGTTCGCCGACGTGGAGCGCCTTCGTCACCGCCGACTCCAACAGCGACCCGACGCCGCCGACGGCGCGGGCGTCCTCGAAGGCCCGGCGCACCTGTCCGATTATCTGGTCTTCGCCGAGGACGAGCGACTCCAGTCCGGCGGTCACGCGCATGAGGTGGCGCAGGCTCTCCTCGTGGGCCAGTTCGCGGACGGCGCCGTCGCGGACGTCGGGCGCGAACGACGAGAGGGCCGCGCGGGCGTCGGCGTCGCGGTCGGCGACGACGTAGGCCTCCGCGCGGTTACACGTCTGGAGGGCGAAGGCCTCGGTGACGCCGTCGCTCCCGAGGAGGTCGCGGACGGTCGTCCGCTGGTCGCGTTGCGTTGCCGACTCTATCTCGTCGACGGTGGCGCGCTGGTGAGCGACCGTCACGCTCCGAATCACGCCCGTCGTCACCGTTGGTCACCCTGAGTCACTGCGGAGACACGCTCTGTTTCGGTTCCGGGGTTTGCGCTCGCTCTACCTAAACCCTTCCAAAGACGCGTCCTCGCGGGGACCGGCGCCGACGCGCGTCGCCACGACGCGGGGGGTCGCGGCGGACGGCGGTCGAAGCGAGGGCCGTGCATACTCCCCTTTCGGCGAGTGGGTCACTTAAACGTCCCGTCGCCTCTCGCGCGGCGAAAATCGGGACGCCACCGTCCGCAAGGCTCATTCGCTCCCGAGTCATACCGCCGCACATGTCGGTTCACCGACGGAGGTTCCTCGCCGGCGCCGGCGCCGCCCTCGGGGGACTCGCTGGCTGTCTCGGCGGCGGTGGCGGCGGCGGGAGCGTGACCAACCTCGACGGCTACGACTCCATCGACGTCGAGGGCATCGCCGTTCCGCTCGCACCCCTGTCGGACGTCCACTCGTGGTACGAATCCGACCGCGCGAAGTTCGCCGACGCCCGCTCGAAGACGGCCTACGACGCGTCCCACATCGAGGGGGCGGCGTGGAGTCCCGCCCCCGACGGCCAGCGCTCGAACGACCCCGTCGCCTCGTGGGACCCCGCCTCGCTCGTCGTCACCTACTGCAACTGCCCGCACCACCTCTCCTCGATACGCGCGGCGGTGCTCATCGACCGGGGGTACGAACGCGTCGCCGCCCTCGACGACGGCTTCCGGGCGTGGCACGAACAGGGCTACCCCGTCGCGGGGGACAATCCCGACGTCGACCCGCCCGAACGGGTCGTCGAGGGGCGCACCGACCCCCGGTTCGCCGGCGACCTGGCGTGGGCACACCACGACCCCACCGGTCAGCGCGAGGTGACGACCATCACCGAGTCGGGGCGCTACGCGCTCTCGCTTCGCTTCGTGGACGTCTCGCTCGAAGACGAGATTCGCGTGACGACGCCCGCCTACGAACTCACCGCGCCGCTGTCGGCGCTGGTCTCGTCGGTCGTCGGCGCCGACGGCCGGCTCTGATAGCGGTTATCGTGACTGTTTACCGCCGGTTGGCCGCCCCGGTCCGGCGAACCGGCGGTAGTGACCCACAATAAACACTATGAGGAGGCGGACCGGCGGCCACGCGACGACCGAGGAGCGACGCCCGGGGCCGACGATAATACTCTGCAGAAGTGCGTGCTCGCGTTCCCAGAGCACTCCCTCCAGAACGTTGCCCGTCAGCGACGGCCGTAGCCCGGGAAGTGCTCGAACTCCTCGAGGGAGATGGTGAACGCATCGCCGTCGGCGTGGTAGCGGACGACGTACTCGGTGGGGTACCAGCCCGCCTTCTCGAACCGGTCTGGCATCGGCAGTGTCGTGGCGCGTCTGGCGTCGTCGCTCCCGTCGCCGCGGAGGTTCTGCAGGTAGGCGGTCGTGGTCATCGGCTCCATGAACGTCAACTGACCGGTGCCGTCGCCGTCCGGGTCGTAGGCACCCCAGATGAACACCGACCAGGCGGCGCTCGTCGGGTAGCTCACCGGGTCACTCACGAGGTGTTCACCCATCTTCGGGACGACGGCGCGCTCCGGGGAGTAGTCCGTCGTCGCCGGCATCAGCGCGTCGGGAATCTCGTAATCCGGGACACCGCCCGCGATATCGTCGACAGCGGACGCCGACTGCATGTAGAAGTAGACGTCGAAGTGGGGGTTCGTGTAGACGCCCTCGGGTTCGTGGCCGTACGGGTTCCAGTCGAGTCCCACGAACTCGAAGCGACCGGTGTTCCCGGTCGGGAGGTCGAGGCGGTACTCGGTGGAGTTCCCCGGCGTGTTCGGATTCACGGGGAGGTTGTCGAGTGCCGTGGCGTCGAGGTAGACGCCGATGGTCGACGGGTTCCCGTTCGTATACTCGACGTACGTGTTCGCGTTGCCGTCACCGACCGCCGTCGGTATCCCCGTTCGCGTCGCGGGACCGCGGCGCGCGGCCGCCGTCCCAGACGCCACGAGTCCCGTCGCCGCGAGGACACCCGCCGCTTTCAACACGTCGCGTCGCCCCGTCTCCACCAACGAATATTGGTTAGTTGACATCAAATCGCCGGCACTCGATACGCCACCTCAGACGATAAGCCTAGCCCCCGTAACCGTTATTCGCCGCCCGTCCGACGGGCCGGTATGGCCGAACTGCTCGACGACGACGAAATCGACGAGCGACTCCCCGAGGGGTGGGAACGCGACGGCGACGAAATCGTCCGCGTCTACGAGTTCGACGACTACATCGCGGGCGTGACGTTCGCCACCCACGTCGCCGAGGTGGCCGACGAGGAGTTCCACCACCCGACCATCGTCGTCCGTTATCAGGAAGTGGAGGTGCGTCTGACCAGCCACGAGGCCGGCGGCGTCACCGACCAGGACGTCAGACTCGCGGGCATGTTCGACGACGAGCGCTGATGGCGTCGTACGTCTTCCGGGTGCGCTTTCGCCTCGACCTCGCCGGCGTCTCGGCGGACCCGGAGACGTTCGAGACGGTGGTCCGCAAGCCCGCGCCGACGCCGGGCGACCCCGGATGGCTGTTCTTCCGCGACGAACTCTGGCGCGGCGAGGTGGGCGACGAGGCACATCTGCGCTCGCTGGCCGAGACGTGGCTGTCGGTGCCCGTCGTCTCGGTGTCGTTCAGCGAACTCGTGGCCGACGAATCGTACCTCTCGGCGTTGCGCGACGCCATCGAGACCCACCCCGAGGCCTTCGACGGCGACGCGCCGCGCGCGGTGATACACAGACACCTCGGGAGTTCCATTCGCGTGACGTGACGGCCCGGAAGGCACTTGTCTCGGCCGGTCGTAGCGGTGGGCGGATGGTCGTCGACGCATACGATTTCTGGCTGTTCGACCTCGACGGAACGCTGGTCGACGCGGAGTGGGAATACACCCGCGAGACGTTCGACCGCGTGGGCGAGCGACTCGGTCGACCGTTCACCGACCGCGAGGTGGACGTCCTCTGGCACGGTCTCTCGGGCGCGCGGAACGCGCAGTTGCGCGAGTGGGGCGTCGACCCCGAGGAGTTCTGGCCAGTCTTCCACGCCGTCGAAGACCCACAGGCCCGCGCCGAGGCGACGCGCCTCTACGACGACGCCACGTTCGTCGCCGACCTGGACTGCCCCGTCGGCCTGGTCACCCACTGTCAGCAGTTCCTCACCGACCCGGTGCTCGACCACCTCGACATCCGCGACTGGTTCGAGACGGTGGTCTGTTGTAGCGGCGACGTGGGGTGGAAACCCGACCCCGCGCCAATCCACCTCGCGATGAACCGACTCGACGTCGGCGACGACGACGCGGGCGTCTTCGCGGGCGACGGCCCGAACGACGTGGGCGCGGCGTGGAACGCCGGTCTCGACAGCGTCCACGTCGAGCGTCACGACCCGCGACTCCGGGGGCGGTGTGTCCTCGGCGACTACCGCGTGTCGTCGTTCGAAGAACTGAGCGGGGACGCGAAGACGGAAGACGGCGCGGCGCAGTCGGCCGACTCGGAGTCGACGCTCACGTCGAGCGGGCGAGGATGAACCCCTCGTTGGTCACCGCGAGTTCGGCGTCGTCGTAGATGAACTGCACCCGAACGCCGGGGCGTTTCGACCCGTCCGGTCGGGGTTCGAGGAGTTCTTCGAGCGACTCGGCGTCGACGTACTCGTAGAGTGTGGGCATCGGGTCGTCCTCGTCCTCGTCGCCGTAGGCGTCGAGGGCGTCGAGAATCGCCGTCCCGAGGTCGATTCGTTCGTCTGACTCCCAGTCGTATCGACCGAGTTGCGTCCAGTCGTCGGCGTCGGCGTGCGGGCGTCGGAGCGTCCGGGGCGTCGGCGTCGACGCCGGGTCGCCCCGGGACGGACCGCCCGCCGTGAGGAGGCGGATGTGGTCGTAGAGGTTCGTGAACTGCGTCGCCGGTCCCTTCTTGACGTGGCGCGCGGCGACGGCGCGGGCCGACTCGTCGACGTCGTCGTGGTCGGAGGCGGTAAAGAGGATGATGGGGAGGTCGGGCGCCGTCTCGCCGGCGCGGGCGACGAACGAGTCGCCGTCCGGGAGGCGGAGCGAATCGCTGACGAGGCAGTCGACGACCCCGTCGGCGAGCATCGACAGCGCCGTCTCGGGGTCGTCGGTCGTTCGCCACACCACGTCGTCGCGCGAGCGAAACCACGCGTCGGAGAGGTCGAGGATGCCCGTATCGTCGTCGACGTGGAGGACGGTCGGTTCAACTGACATTGCCCTCGATTGGGGGTGACGTATAAGTATCTGGCTTTCAGCGGAGCATCTCGCCGGCGTTGGCCGACCGTCTCACACCTCTGCGCGGCCGAATCCGTCGAGGGGGTCGAGCGCATCGCCGAGGTGGTCGCGGAGGGCCGCCCGCAACCGCTCGACGCCGGGCTTGTCGAGGCGGTCGGGCGCGGCGAGGACGCGCACGGACTCGACGCCCAGCGGGACGAACCCGCAGTCGAGGGTCGCGGCGGTGGCCCGCAGGCCGAGACCGGCGTCGGCCCGCCCCGCGAGCACCTTCCGCGCGGGGCTCTCGAACCCCTTGACCGTCAGGTCGTAGCCGTCGACGGCGTCGGTCAGGTCGCGCCGCGAGACGCCTCGCTCCTCGGCGAGGCGGTCGAAGTCGGCGTCGAGGCTGGCGCGGACGCCCGCGTCGGTCCCCCGGTTGACGAACCGCAGGTCGCGGTCCACGAGGTCGGCGACGCCCGCCACGTCGCGGGGGTTGCCCGCCGGGACGACGAGTCCCCACTCGCGTTCCCACCCGCCGAGGTCGACGGCGTCCACCTCGCGGTCGGTGGGACCGGCGACGACGGCCACGTCGGGGACGCCGTCGCGCAGGCGACGAAGCCCCTGTCGGCTCCCCACGTCGAGATACCGCGGGCAGTCGAGGCGGTCGAGCAGACGCGAGAGCGCGGGGTCGTCCTCGCCGACGCCGAGGAGGGTGGGCGCGCGCACGTCCGGCGAGAACAACTGGACGGTCACCGACTCGCCCGCCGCGAGGTAGGCCGTGTCGGCGTCCACCTCGACGACGCCGTCGGCCTCGACGAGACTCGTGGTCGCGCCGCTCCCCTTGTCGACGGGGTAGACCAGCGTCTCGGTCGCTGTGTCGTCTGCGTCCGGGTCGTACGCGGGACCGCCTTCGACGAGTCCGACCGGCATCAGGCGGGTGCGGCCCTCCTCGTAGCGCTCCTGGACGGCCATCCGACCCTCGACGGCCGTCGTCTGCGGGTCGGGAAGCCCCGCCGCCTCGCGTATCGCGGGTGCGACGAACGTCCGGAAGATGGTGAGCGCGGAGACGGGATAGCCCGGCAGACCGACGTACGCCGAGTCGCCGATGCGGCCGACGAGCATCGGCTTGCCGGGTTTGACCGAGACGCCGTGGAGGAGCAACTCGCCGCGGTCCTCCACGACGCGGTAGATGACGTCGACGGCGCTGGCGGAGGTCGAACCCGACGAGAGCACGAGGTCACACTCCTCGGCGGCGCGCACGAGGAGGCGTTCCATCTCGTCGTAGTCGTCGCCGGCGTGGGGGTAGAGTTCCGCCTCGCCGCCGGCCTCTTCGACGCCCGCAGAGACGGTGTAGGAGTTGACGTCGTATATCTGGCCGGCCGCGCTGTCGAGTTCGTCGCCGGGGCGGACGAGTTCGTCGCCCGTCGAGATGATGCCCACCGTGGGTCTGGCGCGGACGGGCACCTCGTCGACGCCGAGCGCCGAGAGCAGGCCGATTTCCCGGGGGGTGAGCAGGGTTCCGGGACCGAGAGCGCGCGACCCGGCGGCGATGTCCGCGCCCGCGAACATCACGCTGTCGCCCGGGGCGACGGCGGTGCGAATCGCCACGCCGTCGTCGGTCTCGTCGGTGCGTTCGACCATCACGACGGCGTCGGCGCCCGGCGGCACGACGGCGCCGGTCGAGATTTCGGCGCAGGTGCCCTCGCGCACCTCGACGTCGGGTTCTTCGCCGGCGTGGACCGCGCCAACGAGGTCCAGCGTCACGGGGTCGGCCTCGTCGGCGCCGAAGGTGTCTCGCGCGCGAACGGCGTAGCCGTCGACGCTCGCGCGGTCGAACCCCGGCACGTCGAGGGTCGCGTCCACGCGGTCGGCGAGGACGCGACCCCGTGCGTCGTCGAGGGCGACCGTCTCGGTGCCGGGGTCGAGGTCCAGTTCCGCGATGGTCTCGCGGGCGACGGCGGGTGCGACGAGGTCGCGGAACTCGCGGCGGTCGCTCACGCGGACCACTCCCAGTCCTCGACGGCGACGGTCTCGCCGGCGTCGAACCCCTCCCGGCCCTCGGGGACGACCACCCACCCGTCGGCGAGGGCGACGCTCGACAGCACGCCCGACCCGCTCGCGCGGGTGGGTTCGGCGATTCGGTCGCCGTCGTCCTCGTCGAGTCGCACCCGCGCGAACGTCCGCGTCCCGGGTTCGCTCGATATCTTCCGCGTGAGGCGCGCCTCGACGGTCGGGAGGTCGGGGACGGGCATGCGGCCCACCCGCTTGAGGACGGGTCGGAGGAACTGGACGGCGTTGATGATGCAGGCGACGGGGTAGCCCGGAAGCATGACCACCGGCGTCTCCTCGACGACGCCGAGGGCGACGGGGTGGCCGGGTTTGAGCGCGACGCCGTGGACCAGTACCTCGCCGAGTTCCTCGACCACCTCGGGCGTGTGGTCGCGTTCGCCCACCGACGACCCGCCGGTGGTGACGACCACGTCCTTCGAGAGGTCGCGCTGGATGGCCGCACGCAAGGCGGCGGGGTCGTCGGTGACGACGTCGCGGTAGGTGGGGACGCCGCCCCAGTCGTCGACGAGGTGCGAGACGGTCAGGCCGTTGGTCTCGATGACCTCGCCGGGACCGGGGTCGGACTGGACGAGTTCCTCGCCCGTCGGAATCACGCCGACGGTCGGGCGGTCGTACACGGTCACCTCGTCGAGACCGACGGATTTGAGCAGGCCGAGGTCGGACGCCCGCAGGCGGTGGCCGGGGTCGTACAGGTCGGCGCCCTGTGCCACGTCCTCGCCGGCGTCGCCGACGTTCTCGCCTTCGGCGACGGCGTCGAACACCTCGACGTCGTCGCCGACGGACTCGGTCTGTTCGACCATCACGACGGCGTCGGCGCCCGGCGGGAGGGCGCTCCCGGTGTGGACGCGCACCGCCTCGTCGGGACCCACCTCGTCGTCGCCGGCGCGGAGGACGGTCGGCGACCGGCCGGTCGCGCCGAAGGTGTCTCGCGCGCGGACGGCGTAGCCGTCCATGGCGGCGCGGTCGTATCCCGGCACGGGGTCGGGCGCGGTCACCGTCTCGGCGACGGTGCGGCCGTGGGCGCGTCGGAGGTCGACCCGCGTCGTCCGGTCGTGGGGCGTCACCGCCGACAGCACCGTCTCGCGCGCGTCGTCGACCCGGGTCCGGTCCTTGAACCCGGCCCGCTGGAGGTCGTCGTGGGTCATATCCACCCGTGGGACCGCGACGACAAAAAGCGATACGACCGGCGACGGGCGACACCGTGGTCTTTTTCGACCCCGGAGCCTTACGCCTGTGTATGTCTGCACTGCGGGAGGCGCTTCGGGAACTCCCCGAGGCGGTGTTCGCCGACCTGCTCGAAAGCGACGACGCGTACCTTCTCGTCCTCGACCTGCCCGGGACGACGTCGGGGACGGTGGACGTGCGCGCCGAGAAGGGTCGGTTGGTCATCGAGGCGCGCCGCGAGAAGGACCTCCCGTCCGAGTTCCAGTACGTCCGCGAGGACCGCTCGCTCTTTTTGGACGTCGAACTCCCCCTCCCGCCGGACGCCACCGGGTCGGACGCCGAGGGGTCGATGTCGCGGGGCGTCCTCGAACTGCGCGTCCCCAAACGCGAGGCGGCGCCGGAGCGCACCATCCCCATCGAGGACGCGTAGGGGCGGGGTGGTCAGGCTGGTCACCCTCCGTGCGTACTGGCGGTTCCTCCGCGTCATCCACCAGTTCTTCCCGCTCATCGTGGCCTACGCCCGCGACAGGCGCAGGTACCTCCTGTTCGGCGGGTCCCGGAGCGTCGACCACGAGACCCAGCGCCGGCGCGCGGAGACGCTACTGGACTCGTTGCTCACCCTCGGGCCGACGTTCATCAAACTCGGCCAACTGCTCTCGACGCGCCCGGACGTGTTGCCGCCGGCGTACATCGACGTACTGACCAGCCTCCAGGACGACGTCCCGCCGGCCGAGTGGGCCGAAGCCAGACGGGTCATCGAAGCGGAACTCGGTCCCGTCGAGGAGGTGTTCGACGACTTCGACACCGACGCCATCAGCGGCGCCAGCCTCGGACAGGTCTACCGCGCCACCTACGAGGGCCGGCCGGTGGCGGTGAAGGTGCGCCGGCCCGGCATCGAGGCGCTCGTCGAGGCCGACCTCCGGGCGGTGCAGTGGTTGCTCCCCGTCGTCTTGCGCTTTACCGACGAGGCGCGGCGCTTCTCGCTGTCGAACCTCGCCGACGAGTTCTCGCGGACCATCCGACAGGAGATGGATTACGAGCGCGAACGCCGCATGCTCACGGAGATACGCGAGAACTTCGCGGGCAACGAGCGCATCCGCATTCCCGAAGCCGTCGACGACCTCTCGGATTCGCGCGTGCTCACGATGGAGTACATCGAGGGCATCAAGATAACCGACGTCGACGCCCTCGACGCGGCAGGGCTGGACCGGAGCGAACTCGCCGAGAGCCTCCAGCGGGTCTACATGCAGATGATAGTCGAGGACGGCGTCTTCCACGCCGACCCCCACCCCGGCAACCTCGCCGTCGACGACGACGGCGCGGTCATCTTCTACGACTTCGGGATGAGCGGCCGCGTCGACGCGTTCTTTCAGGAGAAAATCGTGGCTTTCTACGTCGCCGTCGCCAATCAGGACATCGACGGCATCCTCGACGCGATGATAGAGATGGGGACGCTCAGCCCCGACGTGGACCGCCGGGTGATGGGCAACGTGATGGAACTCGCCATCGCGGACGTGCGCGGCGAGCAACTCGAACAGTACCGCGTCCAGCAGGTCATCCAGCAGGTCGAGGACACCATCTACGAGTTTCCGCTCCGCCTGCCCCGGAACTTCGCGCTCATCCTGCGGGTGGCGACGGTGGTCGAGGGGGTGTGCGTCACCCTCGACCCCGACTTCGACTTCATCGCCGTCGCCACGGAGTATCTGACCGAGGAGGGCTACCGCGAGGAGGGCGTCCGGCAGGTGGTCGAGGGCGGCGCCGAGCAGTTGCGCGCGACGACCGAAGCGCTGGTGACGGTGCCGCCGAAGTTGGACGACGCGCTCGACCGGGTGAACCGCGACGACCTGACCGTCGAGGTGAGCCTCCACGACGACGAGGACGTCCTCGACCGACTGGCAAAGCGCATCGCGTACGCCATCTTGCTCGCGGTGGGCGTCCTCTCGACGGCCATCCTCTATGCGTTCAACACGGGGGCCGAGGCCGCCGCCGTCGCGGCGGTGCTGACGCTTCCGGTCGCCTTCCTGCTCTATCGCTCGCTGAAGGAGAAACGCGGGGTGCGCGCGCGCCCGCAGTTCACCCGCCAGCAGATGCGACAGCGTCGCGGCGAGGAGTGACAACGGCCGAATCGGCCGAAGACGACTCGCGGGTTTCCAAACCGTTTATACTGCGGCTTCTGTAACCAGCCCGTATGGCGAGAGAGCAAAAGCAGGTGCGGGAACTACAGGAGGGGAGTTACGTCATGATGAGCGACGCTCCCTGTAAGATAAACGCCTACAGCACGGCCAAGCCGGGCAAACACGGGAGCGCGAAGGCGCGCATCGAGGGGAAAGGCGTCTTCGACGGCAAGAAGCGCTCGCTCAGCCAGCCGGTCGACGCCAAGGTGTGGGTGCCCATCATCGAACGCAAGGGCGGTCAGGTCGTCTCCGTCACCGGCGACGACGCCCAGATTATGGACCTCGACACCTACGAGACGTTCACGATGCGCATTCCCGACGGCGAGTCGCTCTCGCCCGACGACGAAATCGAGTATCTGGAGTACGAGGGCCAGCGGAAAATCGTCTGAAGCCGATGTTCCCCGGGGCGCGCGCCGACCGCGACGAGGCCGCCTACGTCGTCGTCGGCGCCCCCCTCGACGCCTCGACGACGTTCCAGCCCGGCACCCGGTTCGGTCCCGACCGGGTCCGCCGCTTTGCCGAATCATTCGACGACTACGACCGCCGGACCGGTCTCCGCTTTACCGACCTCGGCGTCCACGACGCCGGCGACCTGCGCGCGTGGGACGACGCCCCCGAGTACGTCGAGTTCCTCGCCGGCGACCTCCGCGACGTCGTCGGCGACGGCGCCGTCCCTCTCCTCCTCGGCGGCGAACACACCGTCACCGTCGCCGGCGTCGAAGCCGTCGCCCCCGACTGGTTCGTCTGTCTCGACGCCCACCTCGACCTCCGCGCCGAGTTCGACGGCAACCCGTGGAGTCACGCCTGCGTCACCCGGCGCGTCCTCGACGTCGCCGACCACGCCGTCGTCGTCGGCGCCCGCACCGGAAGCGAAGCGGAGTGGACCCGCGCCGAGGCGGACGACGTGACCGTCGTCGCTCCCGAAGCGGTCGAGTCGTGGACCGTCTCGGACCTCGAAGCCGCCACCGGTCTCGACCCCGCGACCACGACGGGCTATCTGAGCGTCGACGTCGACGCCGCCGACCCCGCGTTCGCGCCGGGCACGGGGACGATGGAACCCGTCGGTCTGACGCCCCGCGAGATGCGCGGCGTCGTGCGGTCGGTGGCCCCCCACGCCGACGGCTTCGACCTCGTGGAGGTGAACGACCGCGACGACGGACAGGCGGCGTCGCTCGGCGGGAAGTTGCTCCGGGAGTTCGTCTATTCGCACGCGGCCGAGCGGGCGTAGTGGGTGAATTCGTTCGCGCTGTGCGTACTCGACGTGTCGGAACCACCTCGAACGCCCCCGAGTCGGGGCGTTCGAAGTCGTCGCAGTCCGCCCGCCACGGACCCCCGAGGACAAGCGATTCGCTCCCGTCGAGCCACCCTTACAAATCCCCGGCCCCCGACCAACCAGTATGCGCATGGACCTCGCCGAATTCGTAGAGCGCTTCGATTCCGAACTGCGGACGGACGACTACGCGGACCTCGACGCGAGCGCAAACGGCCTGCAGGTCGGGCCGAGCGAGGGGTCGGTCGAGCGGGTGGCCTTCGCCGTCGACGCCGCCGTCGCCACCGCCGAGGCGGCGGTGGAGTGGGACGCCGACGCACTCGTCGTCCACCACGGACTCGCGTGGGGCGGGTTCGACCGCCTGACCGGACTCGACTACGACCGAATCGAACCCCTCGTCTCGAACGACGTGGCGCTGTACGTCTCGCATCTGCCCCTCGACGGCCACCAGACGCTGGGGAACGCGGCGGGCGTCGCGGACGTCCTCGGACTCGAAGACCGCACGCCGTTCGGCGAACTCGGCCCGGAGTACGTCGGCACCCGGGGGACGACGCCGGAGCCGATAGATTGCTCGGAACTCGCGGGCGTCCTCGACCGCGAGTTGGAGACGACGACGCAGATGCTCGACTTCGGCCCGGAGACGGTCGAGGAAGTGGCAATCCTCACGGGGAGCGGGGTGGACTGGCTCGACGAGGCCGAGGCGGTCGGCGCCGACGCCTTCGTCACGGGCGAGGGGAAACAGAAGGCCTACCACGAGGCACGGGACCGCGGACTGAACGTCGTGTTGGCGGGGCATTACGCCACCGAGACGTTCGGCGTGCGGGCGCTCCAATCGCGCGCCGAGAACTGGGGGCTGGAGACGACGTACGTCGACCACCCGACGGGACTGTGAGCGGGCGGGTCGTATCGCTCGTTCCTCGAGGAAGGGGACTCCGCGCTACCGTTTAGTTGAAATCGCTGGGACGCGGACGCCACCCAATGACCGACGAGAGGGACGAGGCGGACGCGGACACCCCGCGCGAGGAGTTCGAACACGACCCGCTCGGCCACGCCGAGGTGTGGGCGGGCATGAGCGTCGGCGACCTCGCCGACCAGTACGGACGGGCGGGCATCGGTGCGGCGGACATGGCGCAGGCCGTCGACATCTACGCCGAGATGCTGGGCCGCGAGGACGTGACCAACGTCTTCGGACTGGCGGGGGCGATGGTGCCCTGCGGGATGCGCCGGGTGGTCGCCGACCTGATTCGGGACGGCCACGTCGACGCCCTCGTGACGACGGGCGCGAACCTCACCCACGACGCCATCGAAGCCATCGGCGGCAAACACCACCACGGCCGGGTCCACGGCGAGGGGAGCGAACGCGAACACGACGAACGCCTGCGCGACGAGGGCGTCGACCGCATCTACAACGTCTACCTCCCGCAGGAACATTTCGCGCTGTTCGAAGACCACCTCCGAGAGCGGGTCTTCCCCGCCTTCGAGTCGTCGGGCGCCGTCGCAACCAGCGAGTTCACCCGCGAACTCGGGCGGGCGAACCTCGAACGCAACGAGGAGGGAGTCGAGGAGGACGCGGGCATCGCGGCCGCCGCCTACGAGGCCGACGTGCCGGTGTTCGTTCCCGCGATTCAGGACTCCGTCCTCGGGATTCAGGCGTGGATGCACTCGCAGGTGTCGGATTTCACCCTCGATGCGCTCGCTGACCTGACGAACGTCACGGACGTCGCCTTCGCGGCCGAGAAGGCGGGCGCCACCGTCGTCGGCGGCGGCGTGCCGAAGAACTTCGTCCTCCAGACGATGCTGACGGTGCCCGACGCCTACGACTACGGCGTCCAGCTCACGACCGACCCCGCCTCGACGGGCGGACTCTCGGGGGCGACCCTCGACGAGGCGCGGTCGTGGGGGAAATTAGAGAAGTCGGCGCGGAACGTGACCGTCCTCGGCGACGCCACGGTCACCCTCCCCCTCCTCGTCGCCGCCGCGCGCGAACGAATCGAGTAGGTCGATTCGACGGAGCGAGGCGGAGGCCGATTCGACGGGTGGACGAGAAGGGCTTTTGCGGGCGACCGGATAGACGAGGGCGTGAGCGAAGTGGTCGACCCCGACGGCATACGCTGGCTGTTGAGTCTCGGCATCTTCTTCGTCGGGGGTGCGCTCGGCATCCTGACGGGACTGGCGTGGCGGCGCGAACGCGACCGGAAACTCCTGCTCGTGACCGTCGCCTACGGGCTGTTCGCCCTCCGCGGTCTCGCCGTCGTCCTCGAACCCGTCGTGGAGTTCTCCTTCGAGGTGCAGGAACTCCACCCCTCGGTGCTGGTGCTGGCCGCCGAGGCGTTCACGCACCTCTCGGCACTGCTCGTCCTGACCGGTCTCGTCCTGTTTTTCGTCGCGTTCACGCGCTCGTAGGTGACTCCATGGACGACACCGAACTCGACCTGGAGTCGCGCCGCGAGATATATCAGGCCATCGACCACGCCCCGGGCGTCCACTTCCGGGCGCTCTTGCGCCGTCTGGACTACGCCAAGGGGACCGTCCAGTACCACCTCCGGTGGCTCGAATCGCACGGTCTCGTCGAGTCCGAGACGGACGGCGAGTTCACCCGCTACTACCCGGCTCACGAACTCGAACCCGACGACAAGGCGCGTCTCTCGGCGCTCCGACGGACCTACTCCCGGGAGATAATCGCCCACCTCGTCGCCGACGGACCGCTGACGACGACGGACCTCGCCGAGCGCATCGACAAGTCCCGCTCGACCATCTCGTGGCACCTCTCGCGGCTCCACGACGCGGGCTTCGTCGAGAAACGCCGCGACGGCCGCCGCGTCGAGTACGGCCTCGTCGACGAGGAGCGCTTGCTGAAACTGTACGCGACGTACAAAGAGAGCTTCACCGACCGCTTGCTCGACAACGTCCTCGACGTCTGGAACGCGTAGGCGTGGAAGCCGGGTGAGCGGCGAAAACGCCTCGGCCGTCACCGCGCCGCGACGCGTCTGACCGTGTGGCCGACGCCGACGACCAGTCTGACCACCAGCGCCGCCGCGACGACGAGGAGCGACGCGACGGCGAGGCGTTCGGTGAGTCCGACCACGTCGGTGCCGACGGCGACGGCGTGGACGACGCCGAAGCCGAACCCCACGTACGCAAGCGCGTGGACGAGCGAGGGGTTCTCGAAGCGCCACGGCGCGAGGAAACTCACCACCGCGACGAGGAGGGTCACGAGCGAGCACAGACCGACGACGACGCCCGCGAGGAAGAGCCACCCCGGATACTGCGGTGCGGGCGCGAGACCCGCCTCCAACAGGAGGGCGTCGAGCGTCCCGGTGACGGCGTGCATCCCCGCGACGACGAGCGCGAACGCCGAGAGGCGGGTGTGCCAGCGGTTGGAGAGTCGGTGAAGGGTCGCCGGCCGGTTCGTCCGGTAGAACACGCCCGTGAGGACGGCCAGCCACAGGGCGGGAAGCGAGACGAGCGCCGTCCCGCGGTCGAGCAACCAGACGCCGGTGACGAACGCGCCCGCCATCAGGACGCCCCCGACGCCGTCACGACGACGGCGCCGCCGTCCGAGTCGCGTCCGCTTGCGTACCCGCCGTCGCGGTCGCCGTCGTGGTCGCCCTCCGCGCGCCGTTCGCGTCGCTCCTCGCGTTCGCGGCGGGTGGCCGCCGACGGGCGCCCGTCGGCGGATTGGGCGGCGGCGTGCGGTCCCGACGCCACGTCGTGGCGGGTCGTCGTCGCCGCGCGATACGCCGCGACGTTCGAGACGAGAGCGATAGCGGCGACGACGACGAGGAGGGCCGCGAGCGGCCGAATCACGTCACGCGACGTGCGCATCGAACCCCTCCGTGCGGTAGAAGACGCCGCTGTGGACGAGGAACGCCTCGGCGCCGGGCCAGTCTTCGACCAGCGAGACGGCGTCGTCCGGGTGGAGCGCCGCACAGGTCGTGGCGAGGACGTCCGCTTCGGTGCAGTCGCGCCGGGCGACGACCGTCACGAGCGTACTCCGCGCGCCGACTTCGCCCTCCGTCGGCCGGTAGATGTGGTCGACGCCGTTACGCTCGCGTCGGTAACTCCCCGAGGTGGCGACCGCCCAGTCGGTGGTGAGGACGCACAGGGGGTCGCCGCCCCACGGACTCTCGATGGCGACGCCGCCGCCGGTCGGTCCGGCGATGTCGCCGCCGCCGTTGACGTAGCCGCGACGTCCCGGTCCGTCGAGCGCTTCGTACGTGCGGTCGACCAGATACCCCTTGGCGATGCCGTTCAAATCGAGCGGTCGAGTGCTCGTGACCGTCTCGCCGTCGACCGTGACCTCTGCGGGGTCGTCGTCGGTCTGCCAGTCCGGGCGCGACCCACCCTCGCGGATGTACGTTTTGACCCGGCGTTCGGTCGTCCCGTAGCGCACGCTGAAGACGCCGTCCGTCCGGTCTTCGTACGCCCGTGCGCGCCGGACGACGGCCGCGACGTGTTCGTTCGTCACCTCTCCATCGCGGGCGAGAGCGGCCACGTCGCTGTCGGGGTCGAACGCGTTCAACTGCCGTTCGAGGTCGCGGGCGACGCGCACCGCCCGGTCGACCCCGCGACCGGCGCGGACGCCCTCCGCGTGCACCTCGAAGGTGGTGTCACAGCAGTCGAACGTCCGCGTCTCGGACCCGACGGCGGCGTAGACCCGCCCGATTGCGCTCACGTCCCCACCCCCAGCATGGCCGCGACGAAGCAACTCGACAGCATCCCGTAGGCCGCGTAGCGCGCCATCGTCCACCCGTCGACCGGGTAGCGAAGCGTGCGGAGACGCGCCGCGACGTCGCGCCCGGCCTGCACCGCGACGTTCGGGTCGGGGCGGTACTGCTCTCGCCGCCGACGGTCGATGGCGCCGAGTTCGGACGGGTCGTGCGCCTCGTGGAGGTGGCGGCGATACGCCCGTTCGTCGTCGACCGAGACGCCGCAGTACGCGCACGTCTCGGGAGTCGAACGCTCTGTCGTCTGCATCGATAGCGACTACCCTACCGTCGTGCATAGGGTTTCGCGTCCACCCGTCGAATCGTCGTCCACTCCTCGAAACGACGGTCGGAAGGCTCTTTCCGCTCTCCGTGCGTACGTCTCCCCGGCCGATGACGAGCGCACCGCTCCGAGTCGGGGTGGCACCCGGCGACGACGAGCCCTATGAGTGCCGAGGCCCATTTTCTGGTACCAGAATCGCCCCTAGAGTTAAAAAAGAAAGCAGCGCGTATTATTTCCATAAGTTAACCGCGTTCGTTCGTGGTTGGCTCGCAGGAGGTGTCGAACGATGACTGGTTGGAAGCAGAACATGGGGATGTCGGAGGACGTGGCGCTCGTGAAGTCGTACGTCCCCGACCAGGTCAAAGAGACCTGGAAGCAGGAGGCGGAGGAACAGGGCCAGTCCCTTTCCAAGTACGTCGCCGCGAAGGTCGAGCAGGCCCGCGCACAGCAGCAGGTCCCGCAGACCAGTAACACGGAGGAAGTCGAGAAACTCCAGCAACGGATCGCGGAACTCGAAGACCAGCTGGACGAGGCACGGGCCCGACAACCCGAAGCCACCGCAACCGTCTCCATCCTCGACGACGGCGCGGTGAAGCAGAACCTCTCCCACCGCTGCAAGACCTTGGAGGAGATCCTCCGCGAACTCGTCGAGGACGTGGCCGTCGACCAGCTGATACGGGAGCCGGTCGAGACGCGGCTCTACGAACTTGCGGCGGAGAAGGAAGTCGAGTTCCAGCGCGGCGCGGGCTGGCGGCTCACCGGAGGTGACCGCCGATGAAGGAGTGGGAGAAGACCGTCCTCGACAACAAGCACGACGCCGTCAACCAGTTCCTCCAGAGCAAGGAGAACACGGGGAAGTCCAAGCGAACGCTCAACGCCTACAGCCGGATACTCCAGAAATTCTATCACGAACACTTCCCCGAACTCACGCCACAGGAGACAGAGGTGCGCCACGTCGAACAGTACCTCGGAACGCTCAACCACCGAGGCCTGACACAGAACACGAAACGGCGCTACCTCGAATCCATCTCCGCCTTCTTCACCTGGGCCATGAAACGCCCACGCTTCGAAGACATCAACGGAAATCCCGCGGCAGTCCTACTGGAGGACATCCCGAAACAGGTGCGAAACCGGCCCGACTGCGCCACCTGGGAGAACGCGAAGAAAGTCGTCGAGGCCATCAACGACCCACGCGACAAGGTCATCGCCGCCTTCCTCGCCAAAACCGGATGCAGGGTAACGGAAGCCGTCAACATCCGCAGAGACGACGTGATGACCGACGAAGGATTCGTCCGCCTCCGAGAACGCAAAGGCGGGAAACAGACCGTCGTCCCCATCGACGGCGAGATGATCCGGGCCTTCCAACGGTTCGAAGTCCTCCGCCACGGCGACACCGAGGACATGTTCGTCTCGATGAAGGGCGACCGAATCGGCCGGGAGCAGATACGGCGAACTATCCGAAGCGCCGCAGTCCGCGCCGACGTGATGGAGGAAGGCGAAACCCGTTTCCACAAGAAATTCACGCCCCACACCTTCCGCAGCGTCTTCACCACCCTGATGCGGAACCAAGGCATGGACGACCACATCCTCCAGTACATCCGCGGCGACTCGGAGCAGGACATCATGGACGTATACACCCGCGTCGACCGGACGGAAGCCCGAGAAGAATACCTGGAGTGCATCAAAAAACTGGAACTCTAACCACGGAGGTGAACCACGAATCAGACACGACGTTGGCAAGGTATTCAACGCAGACAACGAGTTGATCGGCGGCACCGTCTTCCTCACACCCGAGGAAGTCGAACGACTGGAGACACAGGGACGGCTCGAAATACAGGCCGACTGAAATATATCACTTATTTAATATTTCTTTACCATAGTCTTACTATGGTGAGAACAACGTGGCATCGCTGACAATCAAGCTTCCAGACGACCAGAAGTCCGAAATCGAAGCCATCGCAGGAGAGAAAAACTACAACAGCGTCTCGGAGTACGTCCGGGAAGCACTCCGCGACAAAGTCGAGGAAGACCTGTCTCTCCGGCCAGAAGTCGCTGAAAAGCTCCGAAAACGACTCAAGAAACACAGAGACGGAGACGCCGAAGTAGTCTCCCACGAGAAAGTCTTGGAAGAGCTGGGACTGGATGAAGATTAACTGGCTGGAAGAAGCCCGAAACGACCTCCAACGATTCGAGGAACCAGTACGAAAAGAGATAGCGGTCCGAGTCGGGCAACTGGAAAACAATCCGCTCGGAGAAAACACGTCGCTGTTCAATAAGCAAGGCATGGAGATATTCCGATTGAAGCTAAAGGACGGCCAGTTAGACCACAGAGTATTCTTCGACCTGGATGATGGCGAAGTCCTGATAGTAGGAGTCGAACACCGAGACGATGCATACACTCCCGAATCTATCAAGAAAATCAAGTCCCGGCTCTGAATCCTCCGAGACCAACATACAGTAGTAAGTCGTTAGTTTCTCAGTACTGTCTCAAAGCTGCCCGTCTGACCTGTCGAGTTCTGTTCTAACCTGTTTCAGGCCTGTCACTGTGTCCCCGTGTTTGAGATTCGGAGCTGCTTCCGGGCCGGTTTTCGAACCTTCATCGGTCAAAGTGTAAGATAGTTATTTAAAGGTTATAGACTATTTGTAAGATACGGTGGTTTGTTTTGACGCAAGTCGGCACACACGACGACCAGTTGGAAACGTTCGAAACCCTGTACAACTACGCGCTCAACAGGCCCTGCGGCCACACGGTAGAATACCGGGGCTACACCCTCGAAAAGGTGGACTGGAGCCATCCCGAGCACGACGAGTACAACGTCAGGAACCGGGGCGGGACAGTAGTCGAGAGCTACACCATCACGGCCTTCGACTCACCGCGAGACCTGAAGCAGCGACTGGACGAACTGATCGACCAAGACCCGTCCAGCATGGAGGAGGCCATAGAGGGGTGATACCGGTGAAAATGAAAAGCGAGGAACTCACCGAGACCCTCGTAGAAACCGAGGCCTACTCCATCCATCTCTTCGACCGGGAGACACTCCGGATAGAAACGGAAGACGGAGACACATTTCTAAACTTGCTCGACGCGAAAATAGCAGCCTCCGATGCCCAGAGAATCAACCACACCGCCCGGACCGAATTAGACCGGGAAATAATCACCCGGATATGGCGTGAAAAGAGCGCCAGGTACGCAACCCTCGCGAAACAACTCAGAGGAAACAGACACAACGGCGACTACCTCAACACATTCAGCAAAAACAACGAACTCGGTCCCCGCGAAACCCTCGAACAATTC